>JANXOP010000281.1 GCA_025357755.1 Kofleriaceae bacterium
CGAGGTCGGCCTCGAGGGTGTGCTCGGCGGCCAGGCCGAGGTCCGCGGCGTCTCCGGCACGTGGCGCGAGCTCACGGATAACGTGAACGTCATGGCCCGCAACCTGACCGAGCAGGTCCGCGGCATCGCGACGGTCGTGACCGCGGTCGCGAACGGTGACCTCGATCGCGAATTGAACCTCGCCGCACGCGGCGAGATCGCGACACTCGTCGATACGATCAACAACATGACCGACACGCTCTCGACGTTCGCCGAACAGGTGACCGGCGTCGCGCGTGATGTCGGCGTCGACGGCCGGCTCGGTGGCCAGGCCGACGTGCCGGGTGCGGCCGGCGTGTGGCGCGACCTCACGAACAACGTCAACGAGCTCGCGGGCAACCTCACGAACCAGGTCCGCGCGATTCGCGATGTCGCGACCGCGGTGACCCAAGGTGACCTGACTCGCTCGATCACCGTCGAAGCGCGCGGCGAGATCGCGCAGCTCAAGGACACGGTCAACCAGATGATCCGCACGCTCGCGGAGACCACGAAGGTCAACGAGGAGCAGGACTGGCTCAAGACGAACGTCGCGCGGTTCACCCGCATGCTGCAGGGCCAGCGCGACCTCTTGACCGTGGCGCGCCAGATCCTCAACGAGCTCGCCCCACTGGTCAGCGCGCATCACGGTGCGTTCTTCATGGCGGACTACGAGGGCGACAAGCAGGTCCTCAAGCTCTACGCCGGCTACGCGTATCAAGATCAGGCGAGTGTCGCGACGACGTTCCAGTTCGGTCAGGGCCTCGTCGGTCAGGCCGCGCTCGAGGCCAAGCGCATCGTGATGGCGAAGGTGCCTCCGGAGTATGTCCGGATCACCTCCGCGCTCGGCGATGCGACGCCACACGCGATCGTCGTCGTGCCGATCGTCTTCGAAGGCGAAGTGAAAGGCGTGATCGAGCTCGCCTCGTTCGAGCCGTTCAGCGGCATCCAGCTCGCGTTCCTCGATCAGATGCTCGAGTCCCTCGGCATCGTGATCGCGACGATCGAAGCGACGATGCGCACCGACGAGCTACTGCGTCAGTCGCAATCGCTCACCGAGGAATTGCGCAACCAGCAGAACGAGCTCCAGCAGACCAACGAGGAGCTCGAGGAGAAGGCGCACCAGCTGACCGAGCAGAAGGGCGAGGTCGAGAAGAAGAACCGCCAGGTCGAGCTCGCGCGGCAGGAGCTCGAGGAGAAGGCCGAGCAGCTCGCGCTGACCTCGAAGTACAAGTCGCAGTTCCTCGCGAACATGTCGCACGAGCTGCGCACGCCGCTCAACTCGCTGCTGATCTTGTCGCGCCAGCTCAGCGACAACGGCGAGGGCAACCTCTCCGACAAGCAGATCCGCTATGCCGAGACGATCCGGCAAGCAGGTACGGATCTCATGACCCTGATCAACGAGATCCTCGATCTCGCGAAGATCGAGTCCGGCACGATGGCGGTCGAGATCGGGCCCGTGCGGTTCGCGAATCTGCGCGACTACGTCGACCAGACGTTCCGTCAGGTCGCCGAGGAGAAGAAGCTCGGCTTCACCGTCGAGCTCGAGGGTGGGCTACCCGCCTCGCTCGAGACCGACGACATGCGCCTGCGCCAGGTGCTCCGAAATCTGTTGTCGAACGCGATCAAGTTCACCGAAAGCGGCAAGGTGAACCTCCGGATCGCGCGCCATCGCGACGACGTGATCGCATTCTCGGTCGCGGACACCGGCATCGGGATCCCGCCCGACAAGCAGCGCCTGATCTTCGAGGCCTTCCAGCAAGCGGACGGATCGACCAGTCGCAAGTACGGCGGCACCGGCCTCGGCCTCGCGATCAGTCGCGAGATCGCGGGTCTCCTCGGCGGTGATCTCAAGGTCGAATCCGCCGCAGGCCAGGGCTCGACGTTCACGATGTATCTGCCGCTGCACTACAAGAAGCCCGAGCCGCTGCGCCAGACCCTACCGCACGTGCAACGGATCATCGTCGAGACCACCGAACCGACCCCAGAGCTGGTCACGTACACCGACAAATCGGTGCGCACGGTCGCCGATGACTACGAGCAGCTCCAGCCCGGCGATCGCGTGCTGCTCGTCGTCGAAGATGATGTCGGCTTCGCGATGACACTGCTCGAGACCGCGCGCGCCGCGGGCTTCAAGGGCGTGGTCGCGAACACGGGGGCGCAGGCCCTCGAGCTCGCGCGCGTCGTCAAACCGGATGCGATCACGCTCGATCTCCGCCTGCCCGATGTCGATGGTTGGGTGCTGCTCGATCGCCTCAAGCACGACGCCGCGACCCGCCACATCCCGATCCACGTGGTCTCTGGCCTCGATGGCGAGCGGCGTAGCCTGCAGCAAGGCGCCCTCGCCTTCTCGCAAAAGCCGGTCAGCGCCGCGGCGCTCGAGCTCGGGTTCAAGGAGATCCACGCGTTCGTCGACAAGCGGGTGAAGAACCTCCTGGTCGTCGAGGACGATCCGATCCAGCGCGATGCGATCAGCGATCTCATCGGCGACACCGATGTCGAGACCACGACCGTGTCCTCGGGTGAGCTGGCGATGCAATCGCTCGCCGAGAAGCCGTTCGATTGCGTGGTGCTCGATCTCCGGTTACCCGGAATGAGCGGCTTCGAGCTGATCGAACAGATCAAGGCCAACCCCGCGAACAGGCGGCTACCCGTGATCGTCTACACCGGACGCGATCTCACGCCCGAGGACAAGGAGCGGCTCCACGGTCTTGCCCAGACCGTGATCGTGAAGGACGTGACCACGCTCGAGCGCTTGCTCGACGAGACCGCGCTGTTCCTCCACCGCGTCGAGGCCAACCTGGCCGAGCGCAAGCGCAAGGTCCTGCGCCGGCTCGCGAAGCACGATCCGTCGCTCGCGGAGCGCACGGTGCTCGTCGTCGATGATGATGTGCGCAACATCTTCGCGCTGACCTCGCTGCTCGAGGGCCATCGCATGAACGTGTTCTATGCGGAGAACGGCAAGCGCGCGCTCGCGAAGCTCGAGGAGAACCCGCAGATCGATATCGTGCTGATGGACATCATGATGCCGGAGATGGATGGCTACGAGGCCGTACGGCGCATTCGCGAGCAGGCAAAATGGAAGGAGCTGCCGGTGATCGCGCTCACCGCGAAGGCGATGAAGGGCGATCGCGAGAAGTGTCTCGAGGCTGGCGCGAGCGACTACATCACCAAGCCGGTCGATTCCGATCAGCTGCTCTCGCTCCTCCGCGTCTGGCTCTATCAAGCCTAGCCACGTCGACGCGACTCGGGCGCGGCGAGAGGATCGCCGCGCCCGAGCGTCGCGGTCACCGTGGTGAACATCGCGGCCGCGGCCGCGCGCTGCTCGGGTGTGCGCTTGCGCAGCGCGGCGAGTGGCAGATCCATCCGGTGATTGCCCGCCAGGGCGGCGCTGTTGCGATCGAGGTAGGCCCAGTACAGCGTCGGCAGCGGGCACGTGGTCTTGGGTGCGAACTGACAGCCCTTGCAGAAATCGCTCATGCGATCGATGTAGGCGCTACCCGCGACGTAGGGCTTGGTCGTCATCACGTCGGTCGCGAACGTGGCCATCGCCAGCACGTTCGGTTCGACGACCCAGTCGTACGCATCGACGTATGCGATCCAGAACCAATCGGTGAGCTGGCGCGGTGAGACATCGAGCAGGCTGGCGATATTGCCCAGGACCATCAACCGGGTGATGTGATGGCTGCGCCCGGTTCGCCAGACATCGGCGACGACGTGATCGAGGCAGCGCAGCCCCGACGGCTCGCCCCAGTACGCGGCGGGCAGCGGGTTGCCCGCACCGAGCTGCGCGGGTGCCGCGCCGCGGAGCTCGGTCGCCAGCGGGATCGATTCGCGACCGCGATAGCGCGCATATCCACCATCGCCCGCGGCATCGTCGCCGCTCGCGACCCCCGCGAGGGTTCGAAAGCCGTCGGTCGCGACGTGGACGTGGTGGACGAATTCGCGCCATCCCAACACCTGGCGGATAAAGCCCTCCTTGCTCGCCAGCTCGATCGGCGCCTGCACCGCGTCCGCGATCACGCGCGCTGGCGTCAAGCGATGCAGGTTGAGTAGCGGCGAGATCAGCGTGTGAAACAGCGTCGAGGAGCGCGTCGACATCGCATCCTCGTACGGGCCGAAACACGGCAGCGCGTGGCGCAACGCCCAGTGCCACGAAGCCTCCGCATCGTCGGCGGTCGCCGGAATTGTCGCCGGGGTCAGGTCGCCCGGATGATCTGCGAAGCGCGTCGCGACCAGCTCGCACACTTCGGCGGTGATCTCGTCGACCGCGAACGTCGGCGGCTCTGGTGCTGGTGGTGTGCCGCGCCAGGCTTTCCGATTCTCGGCGTCGAACGAGAACTTGCCGCCGACCGGCCCGCCGCGCTCGATCAAGATCTCGCGCGCGCGGCGAGCACCGCGATAGAACGCATCCATGCGCCACGGCGCGTCGCCGCAGAACCGCCGAAATTCCTCCTGCGTCGTGAGCCAGCCCTCGTGGGGCACGACCCGACACGTGCCGGCCGCGATGATCGGCGCGAGCTCGTGACGGAGCTCGCGCTCGGCAGCCTCCATCATCGTCACCGCGCCGACCTCCGCGACCGCGGTGGTCAGCGCGTTCGCGTAGCCGATCGGATCGTAGAGATACATCACGGCCACACCGCGCGTCGCCTGCTCGAGCGCGAAGTGGCGAAGGTTGGCGAGCAACAGCGCGAGCTTTTGTTTGTGGTACGGGCGCCGGGCTGCCTTGGCTTCGCATTCGACGAGCACGATCCCGACTTTGCTCGGCGCGAGCTGCGCCAACGGACCCAGCTGATCCGTGAGCTGATCGTACGGCACGAACAACCAGGTCCGGCCGCGCCAGCTCGCACGGCCAGGATTGCAAGCGGCGAGGCGGCGCGAGAAGACGGACACGCGCTTGGATGCGGCGTCCAGCGAAAGGTTTCGCTCGACCTATCTCAGCGCTTCGAACGCACGCGCGAGGTCCGGGCGTGGCCCGATCTGCTTCGTCGTGCTGCCCGCCTGCGGCGTGCCGGTGGCACGTAGCAACTGGCGCACCTGCTCGGGAGCCATCGCGGTCCCAGTCGCCTTGCGGATGTAACTCTCGACGAGGATCGCGGCGCCCGCGATGATAGGCGACGCGCTCGAGGTGCCCGAGAACGTGCCGGTGTAGTGGCGATCGGTGTAGCTGCGTTCGGCGCCCTTGCAGCTCTGGAGATCGCCGTAGTCGAGCGTCGCGACCATGCGGCCCCAGCCCTGGACATCGACGCGCGAGCCGTAGTTCGAGAAATCGAGCTTCTCGCGATCGCGGAAGCCCGCGCGCGGCGGGCCACCTGCCCCGACGAGGATCGCGCCCGAATCGCGGACCTTGCGATCGAACTTGCCCTTGAAGATCGGGAGGTCGAGGTTCTCGTCGCCATTGCCGGCGGCTTCGATCACGACGACGCCGCGCGAGGTCGCGGCCTTGATCACCTCGTAGTTGTCATCCCAGTACTCCATCGGCACGTAGCGGCCACGCGGGCCGGTGCCCTGGAGCTCGATGAGGAGGACATCGCCCGCGACCAGCTTCGCGGCGGCAGCATCGAGCGAATCCGCGACACTCGAGTTGCCGATCGACGAGGTGTAGATGCGGTCGACATCGGGCGCGATGCCGACGACGCCCTTGCCGTTGTCGCGACCGACGACCTCGCCGAGCACCGCGGTGCCATGCGCGCGCCAGCTCGGATCGGGGATCGGCGTGCCCCACACGTGCTCGATGCGCTCGCCAGGGAGGTCTTCGTGCGCGGCGTTCCAACCACCTTCGAGATCGGCAAACTGCACGCCCTGGCCACGGGTGTCGAGGCGCCACGCGGCGGGCGCATCGATGCCACCGGGCGCCGGGCCGAGGTAGCCCTGGTGCTCGGTGTACGACGGCGTCGTGATCGGGCAGCTGTCCGCCGCCGTCGTGCTCTCGGATGGCAGCGAGTAGATCGGCTCGAGGTACGCCTCTTCGACATCCGGATCCGCGGCGAGCCGCGCGAGCTCGCGCTCGACCAGACCACGGCGCACGTCGCGTACGAACCACTGGTCGCGCGCATCGGTCACGCCGTAGCCCGCGCGGTGCGAGAACTCGGGCTTGGCGTCCAGCAACGCGAGCTCGGCGTGGCGCAGCTTGATGTGGATCCGTGCGCTCTCGTGGTCGCTCGGATCGGGCTCGTCGACCCAGCGCAGGATGAAGAACAAGGCGAGGGCGACGAGCGCGAGCAGCACGTATCGCGTCGTGGAGGGAAGCTCGGCGAACATCCGGCGCATCCCGAAATGGTACGCGAGCCCGGCGCCGCCGCAACGTCAGAAGTAGGCCGAATATCCGGCGGTCGCGCGGTCACCGTCGGGGAGCTCAGGTCGGGTGCTTGACCGTCTTGACCTTCAAGTACGCCTCGAGCATCGCGGTCAGGGTCTTCTGGACCTCGCGATCGAGGGTGCCATCGGGCTTCGCGCCGATCGCACTCGCGAGTGCGACCTTCGTCGCGGTGTAGCCGAACGCCGCCGACACCGTGATCACGAGCGCGAGCTCGACCTCGCGACGCGCGATGACATCGGCGTTCGGATCGATCACCTTCGCGACCTGCTCGGCGATGATCGAGATCCCGCGATCGCGCAGCGCCAGCGCATGCACGACGCTGCCGCTCTCGCTCGCGAGCAGCCACTTCATCAGGCGCAGATGGACCGGATCGTCGAACGTGGTGAACAGGATCGCGATCAGCTCCTCGGCATTCGCGATGCCAGTCGTACTGAGGCGCTCGATGATCGCGGCGCGTAGCCGGTGCGTGCGGCGCTCGAACACCTTCTCGACGAGGCCATCGAACGTGCCGAAGTAGTGAGTGATCAGCGCGTGCGAAACCTCGGCTTCGCGCGCGACATCCTTGAGCCCGATCTTGTCGGGAGGCAGATCGCGAAACAGCCGCTCCGCGGCATCCAGGAGCTCCGTTCGCGCGAGCTCCGGACTGCGACGCCTCCGGACTTTCTTCTGCGATCTGATTGGCTTGGCCAACGCCTACAAGGTCTCACACTATTGGCGTGTTGACAATAACCGGCCTCAGCCCTATTATCATGGTGACAATAGCGGACGGAGCTCACGACCATGATGACCAACGAACCTGCCAAGACCCCGAACGCGAACATGACCGATATCTCCGACCTGCCGGCGCCGGTGCGCTGGCGCCGCGCGCTCGTCGCGCTCGCGAAGGTCCTCAAGAATCCCGACGAGACCGACCAGGTCCTGATCTTCACGAACTACGCGAATGCGGGCTCGAATGCCGATCGGTTCGAGCTGTTCTTCGCCGACCCGCGGGGCGCCAAGCTGTTCGCCGACCAGCGCGCGATCGATTCCCACACGATCGATCTCGACGCGCTCTACGCGCTGCCATCCGGCACGCTCGGGCACGCGTACGCGAGCTTCATGAAGCGCCACGGCCTGACCCCGAACGTGTTCGATGGCCCACCGGATGACATCAAGGATCCGCGCCGCGCGTACGTCATCCAGCGCATGCGGCAGACCCACGACCTCTGGCACGTGGTCACCAATGCCGAGACCGATCCGGCCGGTGAATTCGCGCTCCAGGCCTTCTACTGGGCGCAGCTCGGTGCCCCGAGCTCGGGCATCCTCGCCGCGCTCGGCACGCTCAAGACCCTGCGCCACGAGCGCCGGATCATTCGCGACGTGCTCGCGATGATCAAGCTCGGTCGCATGGCCGACCGGATGCCGACGTTCGACTGGGAGGACCACTGGATGACCCCGGTCACCGAGGTCCGCAAGCTGTTGCACCTCCCCGAGGCTCCGCGCGCGATCGGCGGATACACCAAGGGCGCGTTCGAATCTGCCGCGGCTTGAGCCTATGCTGCGCGGATGACGCGTGTCGCGATCACCGGAGCCAGCGGCCTCCTCGGAAGTAACCTCGCCGCCGAGCTGCTCGCGGCGGGCCATCACGTGATCGCCACGCGTCGGCGCGGCACGAAGGTCGCCCACCTCGACGACCTCGCGATCGAGTGGCGCGAGGCCGACCTCGGCTCCACCGATGCCCTCGCGAAGGCGTTCGCGGGCGCCGAGACGGTGTTTCACTGCGCGGCTGCCGTGAGCGTCAAGCGCGTGGTCACGCCCGAGATGACCGATGCGAATGTCACCGGCACCGATCGCGTGATCGATGCGTGCGTGACCGCTGGCGTGAAGCGGCTGGTCCACACGTCGTCGGTCGTCGCGGTCGGGTTGACCACCACGGGCGCGCCGTGCGACGAGACGGCGCGGTGGAACTTCGAGGAGCTCGGGCTCTCCGACGCGTACGCGAAGACCAAGCACCTCGCCGAGGAGCGCGTCCATGCGGCCAAGGATCGGATCGATGCGGTGATCGTGAATCCGACGTTCATGTTCGGGCCTCGCGATGCGCGCCCGAGCTCCGGCAAGATGATCATCGATGTCACGACCCGCCGCGTGCCGAGCTGGACGCCGGGCTACAACAACTTCGTCGATGTCCGCGATGTCGCGCGCGGCATGCTCCTCGCTTGGACCAAGGGCAGGCGCGGCGAGCGCTACATCCTCGGCGGCCACGACATGACATATCGCGCGTGCTTCGCCACGATCGCGCGAACCGCGGGGGTCAAGCCGCCGCGGTTCGGCGCGCCGTATCCGATCGCCCGGCTGCTCGGTGCGTTCGGCGATCTTCAGGAGTGGCGCGGCAAGGACGCGCTCGTCAACACCACCCAGATCCGCTACGCGTACAGCGATCAGTTCCGGTTCACCTCGGCGAAGGCGCAGCGCGAGCTCGGCTACACGATCAGCCCGCTCGAGCCCGCGATCGCCGATGCGCTCGCGTGGTTCCGCGCGCACGGCATGCTCTAAGTCAGCGCCGTACCGAGGCGGACGACGTCCTCGATCCACGCCGGATCACTCAAGCGCGCGGGATCCTCTTGCACCGCCTGCCGCACGATCCCCTCGAGCGCGGCGCACGCGAGCGACGATCGCTGCATCGTCGCCGCATCGGGCTCGCCACCACCGGCGAGCAACTTGCCGAGCGCGCGCTGACCGCGCTGCGTGAACGCGCGGGCGATCGTTTCGAGAAGCTCAGATACGGAGGTGGCCCGCGATCGCGGTGTTCACTTCTTCGGCGTGCGTGAGCGGTCCCATGTGGCCGGCGCCCTTGACGATCAGCGTCGAGGATTTCGGGATCACGCGGCCGAGGTGATAGATCGCGCGCTGGACGAACGCGGGCGAGCGCTCGCCGGTCAGCAACAACGTTGGCGCCGTGATCGCCGCGTAGGCCGCGGTCGGTGTCTCGTCCAGGCGCAGCGCGACGGTCTCGCGATAGACCATGCGGCCTTGCGCGAGAAAGCCGGCCTTCATCGGCGTCGGCATGCGCGCCCACGCGCCGGGGCCGTTCCAGTAATCGACGAACGCCTCGAACCACGGCTCGCTGCCGCCCTGCGCGTCGTCGGTAAGGATCGGGGCCGCGAGCTGCTCGAGGTTCGCGAGCGCCTCGCGATCCCGCTCGCTGCGCACGAGCCCGAACAGCACGGGCTCGTACACCGCGACGGCCTTGATTTGCTCCGGCCGCGTGCGCGCGATCGCGAGCGCGATCGTGGCGCCGTAGGAATGCCCGACCAGCGCGACGGGCTCGCCGATCCGGTCGATGACCTTGTCGATCACCTTGTCGATGAGGCCGATCTCGTCGCCGAGAACGAACGGGCCTTCGGGCCACGCGGGCGTCGCGCCGGCGCCGAGAAAATCGGGCGCGATGACCACGTGATCGGGTGCGAGCGTTTCGGCGAGCTTTTTCCACTGCCGACTCGACATGCCACCGCTGTGCAGAACGACGACCGGCATCATCATTATATGATACCCGTCATGCCAAGCGCTGGCTAGCGCGTGACAGTGGCACGGCCCGCGAGGTAACTGCGGCCTTTCGTCATCAGCGCGCGGAAGCCCTCGAGGTCACCCGCGCGCACGACCGAGCGCAGGCGCTCGACCGCGTAGAGCAAGGCGGCGAGCGACTCGGTGCCGTAGTCGTTGAGCGTCTGGATCTCGAAATAGAGATCCGGATTCTCCGCCGCGACATTGGCCGCCACGCCGAGCTGCGCGTCGAACGTCGTCGAGGACAAGGTCGCCAGCTTCGGGGCCGCCTCGCCACTCTCGGCGAGCGCCGTGAAGAACGCGATGTTCAGCGCGTGCGACAAGCCGAGCACGTACGCGATCAACCGATCGTGGCTCTCGAGATCCATCTCGACGAGCGTCGCCATCGTGGGCTCGAATAAAGCGCGTGCCGCGGCGGTCGCGTCCGGCTTGCCGAGATCGACGAAGATCACGTGGCGACCACTGAGCAGCGCGGTATCCGGACCGAACATCGGATGGACCGAGCACACCTGCGCACCGGCATCGCGCAGCGCCGTGAGCCCCTCGCGCAGCGGGCTCTTCAACGAGCCGACATCGAAGATCACGCCACCGGGTGGTGCCTTCGCGAGGTCGCACAAGATCTGATTCGTCGCCGGCATCGGCGCGGCGATGATGATCAGCTCGTGATCGAGCGTGGCCCGCTTCCAGTCGCGATGATTCACGACACCGGCGGGGCCTTCACCCGGATCGGCGATCTCGACCGCGAAGCCCTGCGCGCGCAGGTAGCGCACGAACCACGCGCCCATGTGGCCGGCGCCGCCGATCACGAGCGCGCGCCGGCCGGAGCCTTCGCCAGTCGTCGCGATGATGTCCTGCTCTTGCACGGTCAGCGACGCGCGGATGAACGCGAGCACGAGCTCCTCGCCGAGCGATGCGGGCAGGCCGTGCTCGGTCGCGGCCTTGCGCGCGCGCTGCACGACATCTTTCTCCTGGCGAAAGTCGCGCGTCGGCATCCCGATCGCGCGTTTGGCCTGGCCGATCTTCTGCGCGACCGCCTGGCGCTTGGCGACGAGCGCCAGGATGTCTTTGTCGATCTGACCGAGCTCGCCGCGGAGGAGATCTAGTCGGCCGCGGGCGTCATCACTCATGCCCCGCAGAGTACGTCAGGGCCGTGTGGCTACGACGACCTTGGCGACGAGATGCGACTCGGTGCGAACGTTCGTGAAGCCGACTTCCGCCAGGATCCCGGCGAGGTCGTCCTCGAGATAGTCCGCATAGAACGGCTCGTGGAACTCGACCGGGAAGTTGCGCAGCACGTCCGCGAGCTCCGGGCTCTCGGAGACCTGCGCCGAATCCTCGATCACCACCAGGCCACCGGGCCGCACGACGCGGAGCATCTCGCGCATCACGTTGCGCCGCGCGTTGCGCGGCAGCTCGTGGAACATGTACGTGCTCGTGACGATATCGAACGTGCCATCGGCCCACGGCAGCGCCTCGCCATTCTCGGCGGCGAGCGTGACGTCATCGAGCTCGATCAGCCGCTTGCGCGCGCGCTTGATGTACGCGGGCGACATGTCCGCGCCGTACAGCCGCGCGCGCGGATGGGCCCGCGCGATCTGGTGCAGCGACCGGCCGGTGCCGCAGCCGATATCGAGGATGCGCGGCGCTTCGCCCGCGGGTTGCTCGGCCAGGAACCGGGTCATCGGCGGGATCACCTGGCGCCGCATCACGTCGGCGGTACCGCGGAACAGCAGCTCGACACCGACCTCGTAGACCTTCGCCGAGAAGTCGCTGAAGTAACCGTCGCTCTGCCAGTGAAACGTGCGGCGGTAGTACGGCGGATACCGATCCTTATCGACCGCCGGAATGTCCTTGTAGGCATTCTTCTGCTTGCGGCGCACGACGTTGCCCGCATCCTTGAGCAACAGGATCGATTCGTGGAGGTAGCGCCGCGTCGGGATATCGAACAACAGCTCGCGCGGATACATCCCACTCTCGACGTTCGCGAGGTCGGTGCGATGGAGCTCCATCCGCCGCTTGTTGATCAGCTTGATCAGCTCGGCCGTGATCTTGGGGCGCGGCGTGCGAGTCGCGATCCGCGCGGCCTCCTGCATCACCGTGGCGTTGATCGCGAACGAGAGATGCTGCGAGTGATACGCGAGGCGGTCGAGACGGCTGAGCATGACGTTCTCCTACCGCTTCACGATAGCGCACCCGTGCCCCGGGCCAACCCCCCACACCCCGCTGGCACCATTTGTCGCACCGCTACTTCTTCCGACGTCGCCACAGCAGCGCACCGGTACCGACCGCCAGGAACAGCGCACCCGCGCCGCTGCCACCGGTGTTGCAGCAGCCCTTCGGCGGGGTCACCATCGTGTTCCCCGCGTCCGAGGCGCCGTCGCCGGCGATGTTGCAGCTGTTCGCGCCGGTGCAATCGATCGACGTATCGGTGATGCCGAGCTGCTCGCGCAAGCAGCACCAGACCGACGGCATGCCCTTGTACGACTCCACGCACTGATCGTGCTGAGCCGTGCCCGCGGGGCAAGCGACGACGCCCTTGATGTCCTGGTAGTGCATCACGCCCGTCCACGTGGTGTTCGCCGCGTCGAGCTTCATGATGCCGTAGCCATCCATCGGGATACCCGGCGAATCGAAGTTGCGCGTGCACGCCCAGACCTCGTGGGTGGCCGGGTTCTCGGTCAGGCAGTTGATGTGCGGCGCGCCGGCGAGCGCGGTCCACGCGCAGGTCGTCGCGTTCGTACAGGCTGCCTTCGCGGTCGAGATCTGGCTGCCACTGGTGATCGTCGAGGCGATCATCACGCCGTCTTGCTTGACGACGAACGAGAGCCCGAAGTTGTCCATCGTGGTGAGGATCTTCGTCCAGGTCTGACCCTTGTCGGTGCTCTTGTAGATGCCGTCGCCGATGCTGCCGTTCTCGAGCGTCGCCTTGACGTAGACGATGTCCTTGTTCGCGTGATCGATCCCGACGACATCGATCGTCGAGGTGTTCGACGTCGTGATGCCGGTCATCTGCATCGGAATATAGGTCGTGCCGTTGTCGGTGTAGTACAAGAGGAACTGCTTGACCGCGTTGCACTTCGCGGTGGTCGGCGGCTGGCAGTCGACATCCGCGGTGCAGGCCATGCCGGCCTTGTTCTGCGAGTCGGAGCTGCACTTCTTGTTGTAGCGATAGCCGGTGACGTACGTCCGCACGCCATCGGCCGAGACCATGATCGAATCCCACCAGTCGTTGTTCTGACCGGGCGCGCCCGACACGGGGAACGTCACGCCGTCGTCGGTCGACTTGTAGATCTTGCCATCGGTCGGATCGGCCGCGGCGTAGAACACGGAGGCCGAGCCTGCCTCGACGGCCGAGACGAACACGTTGCCGGAGGGCTCGGACGCGAACGTGCAGCTGTCGCCGCCTTCGGAGGCCGGGCGTAGCGCGGTGAGCCCGTCGAACGTCGTCGCGAAGATCGCACCGGTGCTCGCGTACGCGTAGTCCGGATCGTACGTCCCGGCGTAGCCGACGGCCTTCTCGCACATCCACTTCCAGGTCACACCGGCGTCGTCCGAGCGGACCAGGCCGAACGTGAGCCCGGCGACGATGTGTGTCGGATCTTTCTGCTGGAAGTTGATGCTCGAGGTCGCGGCGGGCCGGCCGTTCGCACCGACGACCCCGGTCAACGCCGTCAAAGCTATGCACGTCAGGACAGAACGCCTCATGAGAGGAATCGTATCCCAGTGCGGCAAGCCCTCGCGACCAGGTTCGTCGACGAGCCACTGATGTCTGTTAACGAAGCGAGAACCGCGACGCAGCGGACGCAGGTCTCAGGTCGCGTGATAAGTAGCTGCAATTGCACGCGCCAACTTGGTCAGCCGCGACGGCGTCAGCGCGAGCTTTTCGGGCCGGCCGAGCTGCTTGATCGCGTACTCGAGCCGGAGCGCGGTCCCCTTGTCCACGCAGCGTCGCTTGAACACCAGCCGGAACGGACCGCGACCGCGGGTGTAGCGCGCACCCTTTCCAGCGGTGTGTGCCGCGAGCCGCGCCGGGACGTCGTTCGTGATCCCGCAGTACAGCGAGTCGTCGCCACACCGCAGCAGGTACACCCAGTACATCAGCCGATCTTGTGCTCGATCTCGGGCGGCGTCGCGAAGAACCGGTTGCGCTTCGGATCGTTGAAGCGCTTGTAGTCGATCAACCACGGCGTGACCGAGGCCGTGCCATTCTCGAGCTTGATCGTCGCGGCCATCGGGGTCACCGAGCGGTAGCTCGATTCGGGCGGCAGATCGTGGTTGTCGGCGCCGCCCGCCGAGAACAGCGTCGCGAGCGACGCGACCTCGCCGTACATCGTGCGAAAGCCGGCATCGACCTTCTCGTGACCGCGGAACATCATCGAGCAGCCGAGCCTGGTCATGAACGCTTCGAACTGGCGCTTGCCGAACGGGACGCGCGCGTTCTGTGCCTGCAGATCATCGGGAATGAAGTCCGCCGTCGACGGATCGGACCACAGCATCTGGAACCGGATATCCGGATCGTTGAGCGCGGCCATGTCGACGAGCTTGGCCTTGATCTCGGTGTCGCGTGGGATGCCGGCGTGGACGAACATCAGGTCATCGAAGAACAGCATGTTCGGCATCTCCT
This sequence comes from Kofleriaceae bacterium, assembly GCA_025357755.1. GTDB lineage: Bacteria > Myxococcota_A > Polyangia > Haliangiales > Haliangiaceae > JABFXX01. The sequence goes on from JANXOP010000281.1 coordinate 14,499, forward strand.
CGAACATCCGCATGTAGTCCTGGAACACTTCGCCCGGGATATGACCGATCAGCGTGTTGATCGCTTCGGCCGGCTTCACGCCGCCGTAGATCCGACCGCGATACTCGATGTAGTACTCGTGGTTGCCGCGCAGCGGGAACACGTGCTCGGGCGCCGCGAGGAAGAGTTGCATGATCGTGCGCAGCACGCCGTTGTAACTGAACATCCCGCGATCGATGTAATCGCCGAGAAGGACGAGCTTGGGCTCGGGCTTGCGAGAATCGAGCTTCCACGCCTCGAGCTTCGCGAAGAAATCGGCTTGCAGCAGCGCGCCCTTCAAGCACGAGTAGCAGCCGTGTAGATCACCGAGCACCGTGATGTCGTAGACCGCGTTGGGCTTTGCCGGGTGGACGTAGACGTGACCGTCGAGGAACGGCTTCTCGCCCGCGAATTCGCTGACCGCTTGCTTGCCGGCGAGCTTGCCGGCGCCCTTCGCGCGCTGGGCCGTGAGCTCCGCGGTGAACCGGTTCATCAGATCGAGGTCGGCATCGACCTGCTGCTTGATGCGCCCCGGATCGGCCGAGTAGTGGTGCTCGAACTGCGCGAAGAACGGGTGATCGTCGAGCTTGGTCGGGACGTTCGCAGCGTCGCGGATACCGACTCTATTCGGATTGACGATCTCGATGTCGGCATCGTCGATCGGTGTCGGGTTATCGAGCAGCGCTTCGATCTCGTTGCGAAACTTCTGCTCGGCGGGATGGACCGAGCCATCGGCATAGATCAGCTCGTCGATGGTCGCGAGCAGCTCGTTCTGGTTGTCGCGCTCGAACGTCTGGAAGATCTCGTAGCTGCGCAGCTTGAGCTTTGCATAGACGAACTTCTCGACATCTTCGCCATCGGCCACCGCCTCGTCGAACAACGCCTTGACGCTGCGATCGACCTGCTCGAACACCTCGTGGAAGTGCGAGACGAACTTGTGGATGACCTCGTCTCGGGTCTTGGCGTCTGCATCCGGCATCGCGAGCTTCGCGCGCGCGGTGACGAGCTGGCGGATGTAGATGCGAACGAACGTCTTCTCGGTGAAGTCGAACTCGCCATCGATGTAACCGAAGGCGGTCAAATAGAAGATGATCGCGTTCATCTGCTGTTCGGCGACGTCGGGACTCGTGCTGAACGTGAGCATTCCCGAAAGCTTGCCTCGACCCATAACAGGCGTGCAAGCGCGGGCGCGTGTATGATACCGGCGTGCGAAAAGGGGTTCCCGCGCTAGCAATGCTGCTCGTCGCGTCTGGCTCGGCGCATGCGAACCCACACCTCGAAGCGAGCGGCTTTTTCGGGGCGGAGGACTTCGGCGACAAGATCGGCCTCGGCGGCAGCTCGTTTACCGAGCAGCGGCCACAGACCTCGGCCCTGCTCGGGTTTCGGCTCACCGCCTGGTTGCTCGCCTATCGCGCGTTCGAGCTCGGCGTCGAGCCCGAGCTGTCGTTCGCACCGTCGTGGACCGGCTACGGCTTCGACGGCCCTCGCCCGTCGTACTTCGCGCCGGTGCTCGGCTACGGCGGCAGCCTGATCCTGCGGATCCGTCAGCCGTGGTTCTTCGAGCCTCACATCCTCGTCGGTGCGGGTGGCGCGAGCGTGTTCTCGAGCTCGCCGTACCTGACGAACGACACCGATCCCGTGCTGTTCTTCGGCGTCGGCGCGACCGTGCCGATGGGCAACGGCTGGCACCTCCGGCTCGATGCGCGACAGAGCGCGATGAAGGCCGCTGACGGCGGGACTACCGCGACCTACGAAGGCACCGTCGCGCTCGGTTATCGGTTCGGTCCACATCACCATCGCGTTCACATCGTGCCGCTGCCGCCGCCGCCGGTGAACGTGCCGAAGTCCGAGCCGCTACCGCCGCCGCTTCCACCGGTCGACACCGACGGCGACGGCCTCCCCGATACTTCCGACAAGTGCCCCGATCAGGCCGAGGACTTCGACAGCTTCGAGGACGAGGACGGCTGCCCGGATCCCGACAACGATCACGACGGCTTTGCCGACGCGATGGACAAGTGCCCGAACGAGCCCGAAACCGTCAATGGCTTCGAGGACGACGACGGCTGTCCCGATGTCATTCCCGCTGCGGTGAGCGCCGCATTTGCCGGCGCGAGCGCGGTCAGGTTCGAGCCGTCGCGCGCACGCTTGACCGAGGCCGCGAAGGCGTCGCTCGCCAGGACGCTCACGCAGCTCCGCGCGCACCCCACGATGCACGTCGTCGTGACGGGGCATCCATTGCGCTCGACCGACGGCAAAGCAGACACCGCGAAGGCCGAAGCGCTCGCGAAGAAGCGCGCCGAGGTCGTGAAGTGGTACCTCGTCGAGCAAGGCATCCCGAGC
>JANXOP010000290.1 GCA_025357755.1 Kofleriaceae bacterium
GGCAGGTTCGAGACCGGGCAGATCAATTCGCAGCGCGTCCCGTGCGCGATATCGAATGGCTTCACTTTGCGAGCGTCGCCATGGATCGGCGAGAGGTGGACGAGGCCTTCCTTGCCGTCCGCGCGGATCTTGATGGTGACCGCGGGATGGCCATCGAACTCGACGTCCGAAATACCGACGAGGTTGTCGCCCTTGGGCCCATATGCTTGGGTCACGATCACCATCACGTCGTGCGGTGCGACGACGAGGTGCTGACCCGTCACCCGCGGGTGCTGGCCTGTGATCTTCAAATTCCGACGGTCGACGGGGTCCACGAGCCCAGCTGACAACGCCTTTGGCGGGTTAGCAAGGTGTTATAGTCGGGATAGGAGCTGGTGGATGCGAAGCGCTCTTCTGATCGCGATCGGCTTGATCCTGGCACCCGCCGGGGTCCTTGCGAAGCCGCGCGTCGCGCTGGTCACCTTCGAGGGTGATCCGGGTGGCGAAGCGCAGGACGTCGTTACCGAGCTCATCGGTGAGGACGTGATGCTGGTGGGTCCCAAGCAGGTCAACCGCACGGTCGACAAGCTCGGCCTCGATACCGCCTCGCTGGCGGACAAGGACTTCAAGAAGCTCTCGAAGGAGCTCCAGGTCGATGCGGTCGTGCAGGCCAAGCTCTCGAAGTCGGGCGATCACAAGCTGCTCCACTTCAAGGTGTTCCTCCACGGCAAGAAGCAGAAGGGCTTCAAGATCGAGTTCGCGAGCCTCAAGTCGAAGGTATTCAAGCAACAGCTCCACGACAAGATGCTCGAGAAGCTCGATGCGGAGAGTGGCGATGCCTCGGTCGCCGCCGCGCCGAAGAAGCCGCACGACGACGATGACGAAGATCCGTTGACCGGCGGCAAGAAGAAAAAGGGTTCCAAGAAGATCGCGGCGACCGAGGACGATCCGCTCGCGACGATGAAGAAGAAAAAGGGCGCGACGTCCGACGACGAGGACGCCGACGTCCGGCTCGCCAAGAAGACGCCGAAGACGTCGAAGACGCCGACGACGTCGAAGACGCCGAAGACCGACGATGGCCCGAAGGAAGTCTCCAAGGGCGATAGCGACGACAGCGACGACAACGGAACCAACGCAACCAACGACAAGCCCAAGGGCGAGGACGACGACGAAGCGCCGCGCCATGGCAAGAAGAAGATCGCGCACGCGGGCGATGACGACGGCGGCGAGGTCTCCGCGCACGTCGACGTTGGATCCCGAAGTGGCGTCGGACACTCGGCAAATCGCGTTGCCTTCCGCGTCGACCTCGGCGGATCGGTGCAGACCCGTTCGCTGTCGTTCACGTCGCGCAAGTTCGCGCAGGCACCTGCGCCGTACTCCCAGAAGGCAGCGGGCGGTGCGCGCATCGGGCTCGAGCTGTATCCGCTCGCGTTCAACTCCGAAGGCCTCGGCGCGGGGCTCGGCATCGCGGGCTACTACGATCAAACGGTTGGCCTGTCGCTGCAGTCCCTGGCTCAGCCGGGTACGAAGTTCTCGGTCACCGAGCACCACTACGAAGTGGGCCCGAGGTTCCGCGTCGTGTTCGGCCACACGCCGACGAGCATCTCCGCCACGCTCGGCGTGAACTACATGAACCGGACGTTCTCGATCAGCCGCACGGCGCTCAGCGCTGGCAATACGATCGATGTCCCCGATGTCGCGTACAAGGGCTTCGATCCGACCCTCGAATTCCGGCTGCCGCTGGTCGATCGGGTCGCGATCGTCCTCGGTGGCGAAGTGATCTTGCTCAACTCGGCCGGCCCGATCCAGAACCTCGATTCGTACGGTCAGGCCAAGATCACCGGCGCGAGCGGCATGGTCGGCATCGACATCCAGCTCGCGCGTCACATCGCCTTCGATCTGCGGGGCGAGCTCACCCAGGTCGGGTACGCGTTCACCGGTAACGGTGCGATGGCGAACAACCGCGATGGTGACCCGTCGTCGAAGGACGTCGGTGGGGCGGCCGACCGTTACATCGGTGGTGTGGCTACGATCGCGGTACTCTACTAGCCGCCGTGCAACGTCATGCCGTGACCCAGGCCGCGCCCGCGACCAAGTTGGTCGTCGTCCATCCCGACCGCCGTGCGCAGCGTTCGTTGCAGCGCCTGGTCGGTGCGACGCTTTGTCCAGTCGAGGTCGTCGCCGAGCTCGAGACCGCGACGGTCGATGTGAATACGATCGTGGTGATCGACGCCGAGCTCGCGCGCGCGACGCCCGAGATCTGCCAGCGTCCCGCGCGCGCCTGGATCGCGGTCCCGGGCGAGGGCCTCGCGCCCGCCGACCCCGCGGTCGTCAGCGCCCTCGTCGGCGCTGGCTGGGATCACGTGATCGCGCATCCGATGCCGCTGCTCGCCGAGGAGCTGCTCGCGACGGCGCAGAAGCTGGTCCGCAAGCAGTGCTTCGGCCTCGACAAGTACATGGCGTGGGGGGCAGAGGTTCGCGGCTTCACCCTCGAGGATGCGCTCGAGCGGGATGCCGTCGTCGGGATCCTCGCCGGTGAGGTCGCGCGCGTCGGGCTGCCCGATCGGATCGCGTCGCTCGTCAGCGTGATCGCCGACGAGCTGCTCGCGAACGCGCTGTTCGTGGCGCCGCGAGACGACGCTGGTGTCCGGTTTCGCACGACGGAGGCGCGCGATAGATCGCGCGCGCTTGCCGACCGAGATGTCGTCACCCTGCGCTGGGCGACCGACGGCCGCTACCTCGCGATCGAAGTTCGCGATCGGTGGGGCTCGCTCGATCCGCGGATCGTGCGAGCGCGGCTGTCGGCGAGCAAATCCGCGACGGGCGAGGGTGGCATGGGCTTGCCGCTGGCGTATGCCTGCGCGAACCAGCTCGTGATCAACCTCGCGCCGGAAGCCATGACCGAAGTGATCGCGCTGCTCGACATCCGCTACAAGCCGACCGAGCTCGCACGCGGCGCCTCGTTCCACGTGTTCGTGGGCGCCCCGGGGTGCGGCCTGGAGTCGCAGCCTCTCGTCGAGCCGAACGCGAATCGCCAGCGTCTTTAAGTCCTCGCCCTCGGGTGCTAGGGTGCGAGCGTGCAGCCCGACGTTCTCGCACCCTCCGATACGTTTGCGCGTCGCCACATCGGCCCCGACGAGGCCGAGGTCACCGCGATGCTTTCCGAGCTGGGTTACACCACGCTCGAACAGCTGACCGCGGCGACCGTGCCGGCCGCGATTCGCCTCCAGCAACCACTCCAGCTCGGCGAGCCGTTCGCGGAGCACGAGCTGCTCGAACAGCTCCACCAGCTCGCAGGTGACAACCAGGTCCTGCGTTCGTTCATTGGCCAGGGCTACTACGACTGCATCACGCCTGGCGTGATCCTGCGCAATGTCTTCGAGAACCCGGGCTGGTACACGCAGTACACGCCGTACCAGGCCGAGATCTCGCAGGGCCGGCTCGAGGCGTTGATCAACTTCCAGCAGATGATCGAGGACCTCACCGGCCTCGGCATGGCGAACGCGTCCCTGCTCGACGAAGGCACCGCCGCGGCCGAAGCGATGCACATGTGCTTCGGCCAGGCCGATCACAAACGCGCGAAGTTCTGGGTCCACGATGCGACCCATCCCCAGACGATCGCGGTGATGCGCACGCGCGCCGAGCCACTCGGCATCGAGCTCGCGGTCGGCAGCCTCGCGCAGATCGAAGCGGGCCTCGATGCGAACACCGCGGGCGTGCTGATCAGCTATCCCACGACGGATGGCCAGGTCATCGACCACCGCGCGCTGTGCACGAAGATCCATGCCGCGGGCGGCTACGTCGCGATGGCGACCGATCTGCTCGCGCTCACGCTGATCACTCCGCCGGGCGAGCTCGGCGCCGACATCGCGGTCGGGACCGCGCAGAGGTTCGGCGTGCCGATGGGCTTTGGTGGCCCGCACGCGGCGTTCCTGGCGACCTCGGATCTCTTCCGGCGTCAGATCCCGGGGCGCATCATCGGGGTGTCGCGCGACGCCAAGGGCAAGACCGCGTACCGCCTCGCACTGCAGACCCGCGAGCAACACATCCGTCGCGAGAAGGCGACCTCGAACATCTGCACCGCTCAAGTGCTGCTCGCCGTGATGGCGTCGATGTACGCGGTCTATCACGGCCCCGAGGGCCTGACGTCGATCGCGGCGCGGGTCCGCGCCTTCACCACGCTCGCGGCCTCGGGCTTGGGTCGGCTCGGGATCCACGTGCGTCCGGGCGCTTACTTCGACACGTTGCGCGTCGATCTCGACGCGCATCGCCAGGCCGAGGTACTCGCGCGCGCCATCGAGCGCGGCCTCAACCTGCGCCGCTACGATGACGGCCTTGGCCTTTCTTGCGACGAGACCACCACGCTCGGTGATATCGCGGCGCTGCTCGAAGCCTTCAGCGACAAGCAGCTCGACATGGACCAGCTGGTCCTCGCGACGAATGTGCCCGAGCTCCCGGCCGCGGTGAAGCGGACCTCGACGTTCCTGACGCATCCCACGTTCGCTCGCTATCACAGCGAGCACGAGATGCTGCGCTACATCAATCGGCTGTCGGCGAAGGACCTCTCGCTCACGACGTCGATGATCCCGCTCGGCTCGTGCACGATGAAGCTGAACGCGACGAGCGAGATGATTCCGGTGACGTGGCCGCAGATCGGCGGCCTCCATCCATTCGCACCCGCCGAGCAGTGGGGCGGCTATCGGGCGCTGTTCGAGCGGCTCGAGGCGTGGCTCGGCGAGATCACGGGCCTGCCGGCGGTGTCGCTGCAGCCGAACTCCGGCGCGCAGGGCGAGTACGCGGGCCTGCTCACGATTCGCGGCTACCACTTCGCGCGTAACGATCACCATCGCAACGTGTGCTTGATCCCGCAGAGCGCCCACGGCACGAACCCGGCATCGGCCGTGATGGCTGGCATGCAGGTGGTCGTCGTCGCATCGATGCCGGATGGCACGATCGATCTTGCCGACCTTCGTGCGAAGGCCGAGCAGTATCGCAAGCACCTGTCGTGCTTGATGGTCACGTATCCGTCGACGCACGGCGTGTTCGAAGAAGGCATCATCGAGATCTGCGAGATCGTCCATTCCCACGGCGGTCAGGTCTACATGGACGGCGCGAACATGAACGCGCAGGTCGGGCTCACCCGTCCGGCGGCGATCGGCGCCGATGTCTGTCACCTCAACCTCCACAAGACGTTCTGCATCCCGCACGGCGGCGGTGGTCCGGGTATGGGGCCGATCGCGGTCAAGCAGCACCTCGCGCCGTATCTGCCCGGTCATCCGCTGGCCGCGGCGGGCGCGCAACCGGTGGGCCCGGTCTCGGCCGCACCGTGGGGTTCCGCTTCGATCCTCCCGATCTCGTTCGCGTACATCGCGATGATGGGCGAGCCCGGTCTGCGCCGCGCGACCGAGGTCGCGATCCTCAATGCGAACTACATCGCGAAGCGGCTCGGCACGCACTATCCGGTGCTCTACACCGGCAAGAACGGTCGCGTCGCACACGAGCTGATCCTCGATTGCCGCCAGTTCAAGAAGACCTCGGGCATCGAGGCCGAGGACATCGCGAAGCGCCTGATGGACTACGGCTATCACGCGCCGACGATGTCGTTCCCGGTGCCGGGCACGCTGATGGTCGAGCCAACCGAGAGCGAGACCAAGGGCGAGCTCGATCGGTTCTGCGAGGCGATGATCGCGATCCGCCACGAGATTGCCGCGATCGAGGCCGGCACGATGGATCGCAGCAACAACCCGCTCAAGAACGCACCGCACACGGCTGCGGCGGTGACCGGCACGGAATGGGATCGCCCGTACTCGCGCGAGCAGGCCGCGTTTCCCGCGCCGTGGTTGCGCGTGCACAAGTACTGGCCGACCGTGGGCCGCGTCGATAACGCGTATGGCGACCGCAATCTTGTGTGTTCGTGCCCGCCGGTAGATGCTTATAGCTGATGGGACTCGAGGACATCGTCGCGATCGTCATGGCGCTCGGCATGGCGCCGGCGATCATCAAGATCCGCAGTGACTCGAAGCTCAAGGCGCGCAAGCTCGAGCTCGAGGCGGGGAGCGGCGGTGGGAGCAACAAGGACACCAAGCGGCTCGTCGACGAAAATAAGCTGCTACGCGAGCGGATCGAGAACCTCGAATCGATCGTGACCTCGGTCGACTACGAGCTCAACCAGAAGATGGTGAAGCTGCTCGAGGAGCAGCGCTCGCGCATCGTGCTGCCGAGCGAGCCGATCGCGGTGCCCGTCACTCCCGCGACGTCCGCAAACGCGGCGACCGCGCCGGCCAAGGCGATCGGCCTCGACGCGACGATGACGCTCGCACCTCGGAGTGACAGCGCGCCGCGCCAGATCGGCACGTCTCTCGAGCCCGGCCAGGTGCTCGCGGGGCGCTATCGCGTTCAACGCTTGCTCGGCAAGGGTGGCATGGGCGCGGTCTATCTCGCCGACGACGAAGTGCTACACGAGCTCGTCGCGCTCAAGGTGATCTCGAGCGCATTCGCGACCGACGAGAATGCGCTGATCGCGCGGTTCCGGCGCGAGGCCACCTCGGCGCGCCGAGTCAGCTCGCCGCAGGTGATCCGGATCCACGATCTCGGCGAAGCGCGGCCGGGCCTGCTCTATCTCTCGATGGAGTACTTCGCCGGGCGCACGCTCACCGAGCTGATCGCGCAGCGCGGGGTCGTACCGCTCAAGGATGTCGAGGACATCCTCCAGCAGATCGGGACCGGGCTCGAGGCCGCGCATGAAGCGGGCGTCATCCATCGCGACCTCAAGCCAAGCAACGTGCTGATCGGCGAGCGCGGCGCGGTGAAGCTGATCGACTTCGGGCTCGCGACCACGCTCGTCGGCGAGAACCTCACGGCGACCGGGGCGATCCTCGGCACGCCGCACTACATGGCGCCCGAGCAAGTGCGCGGCAAGCCGGTCGATGTGCGCACCGATGTCTATTCGTTCGGTGCGCTCGCGTATCACCTCGTCACCGGTCGGCCGCCGTTCTCCGGCGACAATGCGATCTCGATCGGCTTCGCGCACTGCACCGAGACCGCCGACGCACCGAAGACCTTGCGCAAGGATTGCCCGCAGAAGCTCTCCGACGCGATCATGGCGGCGCTCGCGAAGGCTCCCGCCGATCGGCCGTCGAGCGCGAGGTCGTTCCTGGCGCTCGCGCTTACCTAGCGCGCATCAAATAGTGGGCGACGATCCACTCGCTGCCATTCTTGTAACCAAACAGCTCGGCGCACGCGAGAAAGAACACCCGCCAGCGCTGCACCTTCGCCTTGCCGCCCAGCACCTGCTCGAGCTCGCCTCGGTGCGCCATGAGGTTCGCGTACCAGGCCTCGGAGGTCTTCGCGTAGTGCGTGCCGTCGAGGCGCCACTCGTCGCTGATCGCGAGATCGCGATCGAAGTGCGAGAACAGATCCGCGCTCGGCATGATGCCGCCAGTGAAGAACTCGCGCGCCATCCAGTCCGAGCCGCCCGCATCCTCGAACGGGTAGGCGAAGCGATGGTGCGCGAACACGTGGCAGAACAGCGCGCCACCGGGCGCGAGCCAGCCGGCGATCTTCTTGAACAGCGTCTCGTAGTTGCGCATGTGCTCGAACATCTCGATCGAGATCACGCGATCGAAGCTCGCGGCCGGTAGCTCCAGCGCGCGGACGTCCGCGGTCCGGACCGCGAGGTTCGTCAGGCCCCGCTCGGCTGCGCGTGCCTCGATGAACGCGCGCTGCGTGCGCGAGTTCGAGACCGCGGTGAACGTGCTCTTGGGATATCGGGCGGCGGCCCACAGCGAGAACGAGCCCCACCCGCAGCCGAGATCGAGGATCCTCTGGCCATCGGCGAGCTGACCGCGCTCGGCGTAGAGCTCGAGCATCGCCGCCTCGGCCGCACCGAGGTTCGTCACGTGCGAGGGCCAGTAGCACGACGAGTACTTCAAGTGCGGGCCGAGTACCTTCTCGAAGAACGCGGCGGGTACTTCGTAGTGCTGCGCGTTCGCCGCGGCGGTCTCGATCGCGAGGTCGCTCCGTGCGAGCGAGGTGATGAACGCGGCGTGATCGCGCGACCGCTCCTCGCGCAGCCTCAGCGCACACACCGCGCGAATACCGGCGCGCAACAAGGGCTCGGGGACGAGTCCGGAATCGACGAGCTTCTCGACGAGCACGCTGCAGCTTACAGCGGATTCGAGACGTCGCTCGCGCTTCGCTGCGTCTGAGGCTGCGTAACGTTTGTCCGGCCGAGGCATCGCTAGGGCTGCTCGTCGCGCGGCGCATCGTGTGCGCCGCGGGTCGGCTTCACGATGACGATCCGCTCGACCGTCCCGCCCTTCAGCACGAACAGCGTGCCGAGCGCGGGATAGAACACGCCGCCTTTGTACGCCGCCTCGACATCCGGCAAGACGTGCGAGCTGCCGTCGCGCAGGTCGTGCGTGGTCATGTGGGCGAACTTCGCGTCGCCGACCGTGCCGTCGAACACCACGCCGGTGCCGTAGGCCTTCGTCACCTGCGCTGCCGTATCGCCGATGTGGATGCCGCGAGAGGTCGGCGGCGCCTTCGGACCGGAGATCTCGATCGCACGAGTCTGGAAATCGTTCGAGGGAGTGGTCTCGGCAATCACCGTGAGTTGCCACGCGCCGCGATCGTAGAAGTACCAGAACACGAAGTTCGGATCTTCGCGTCCAGGGCCGAGCGCCTTATACATCTCAGGCGTCGGCGTGCCGAGCTCGATCAGCCCCGCGAAACCTTTACCGTCGACGAGCGGCTTGCCGGCGAGCAGCTTCACATAGCGAGCGTCCGGCCCGATCGGCACGGTCTGGGCCGAGGCGGTATGCGCGAACGCGGCTAGGAGGAGTGGAGCAACGAGGGTGGATCGCATGGCCATCCTCGCTAAACGTGCGCACGTCCTCGTGGATCTGACGACGATTTCTCGTGCTGCGGTTCGCGAACGTGCCGCCTTAGCGCGCAACCACCGGAAGCTCGACGTAGCTCTTGCCGTAGACTCGCTGGGTTGCCTTTTTGTAGTCGCCGGGTTTGGCGTCGAAGATCGACGGCACGAACGTCTGCGGGTTACGATCGTAGAGCGGGAACCAGCTCGACTGGACCTGGACCATGATCCGGTGGCCGGGCAGGAACACGTGATCGGTCGTCGGCAGCGCCCACGTGTACGCGAGTGGCGTGTTCGCCGCGAGTGGCTTCGCGGTCTCGAGGCTCTCGCGGTAGCGACCGCGGAAGATGTCCATCGCGATCGCGAGTTGGTAACCACCGAGCGCCGGGTGGCGTTCGACCTCTGGCGGGTAGACGTCGATGAGCTTGACGACCCAGTCCGAGTCCGTGCCCGAGGTCGATGCCGTGAGGTGCACGACCGGCTCGCCGCTGATCACGAGCGGCGCGGTCAGCACGTCGGTCGTGTACACCAGGACGTCGGGACGGCTGCCCGGATCGCGCTGGTCGGTGACGAGCCAGTCCGGCCAGACCTTGGAACCGTCCTCGCCGAAAGGGAACGGGCGCGGCACGAAGGTGACCGGCTTCGCGGGATCCGAGATGTACTCGACGAAGGCGTCACCAGCCGGCGCGCTCGTGACGAGCTTGCCGCTTGCCGCGAGGTAGATCGGCGTGGCCTTGCTCGGCCCCGGCCATGCGCGCAGGTGGCGCCACTGGTTCGTACCGGTCTCGAACGCGGTCACCGGCGACGTGGTCAGCGGCGGCGCCGCGTCTTTCAAGAAGTGATCGAGGAACGGCAACAGGATGTCGCGGCGAAACGTGAGGCCAGTATCGCTGTCGAAGTGCAAGGGGCCGAGCGTGCTCCCATCGCCGATCTCGCCACCGTGATGCCACGGTCCCATCACGAGGAACACCTTGTCGTTCGCGATGTCCTTGGGCTCGAGCGCCTTGTACACCGCGAGCGCGCCGTACATGTCTTCCTGATCCCACAGCGAGTGGACCAGCATCACCGGAACCTTCAGCGGGCGTGCGCCGAGGATCTTGTCCATCGCCTGGTCGCGCCAGAACGCGTCGTAGCTGGGGTGCGCGACGAGCTTCTGCCAGAAGCCCATCTGCTCGAGTCCGCGACGCCGCGCGAGCTCGCCCGCGGAGCCGGCGTCCATGAACATGTCGTACTGGTCCAAGCTGCTCGCCGGCCACAGCGATTCGTTCTTGCGCGTAGCCTCTTGGTTGTAGATGTAGGGCAGGCCCTGCTGGCGGAACGCGCCGTTGTGAAACCAGTCGTCGCCGCGCCAGCCGTCGACCATCGGATTCATCGGCACGCTGACCTTGAGCGCGGGGTGTGGATCGACGAGCGCCATCAGCGGCGTGAAGCCGTCGTACGAGACGCCGAGGATGCCGACCTTGCCGTTCGATTCGGGCAGGTTCTTCACGAGCCAGTCGATCGTGTCGTACGTATCGGTCGAGTGGTCAGTCTTGGTCGGGTTGAGCGGGCCGCGCAGCGGGCGGTTCATCACGTAGTCGCCCTCCGAGCCGTACTTGCCGCGGACGTCCTGAACGACGCGGATGTAGCCTCCCTCGATGATCGTGTCGACCACGTGGTCGTAGCCCGATAGCGCCATCGCGAGATGCGTGCTGTCCTCGTGAGACGTCATCTTGTCCGCGTCGTACGGCGTGCGGGTCAGGAGGATCGGCGCGCGCTTCGCTGCTTTCGGGATCAGGATCACCGTGTGAAGCTTGACGCCGTCGCGCATCGCGATCTCGACGGTCTTGCGGGTGTAGTCGAAGCCATCGTGGGACTCGACCAACTTCGCGGGTGTTTCGGTGTCGGCTGCCGCCGATCCGGCGAGGATCAAGAGCAAGGTAAGCAGGCGGAACATGACCGCGCGATAGTGCCACGATCAGCCCGTGCTCGACACCCGGGAACTCGCTACCGGCCGAGGCTGTACACGACGTTCGTCCCATCTTCGTAGGCGATCGGCGCGCCGAGCCGCGCAGCGTTCTGGGTCTTGTCGAGCACGATGTAACTCGCGTGGAACCGGGATGCGACCGCGACCAGGTTCTCCGGTGTGAGCGCGTTCCAGCGTTCCCAGCCGTCACCGAGGGAGCTGAGCGTTTTCGCGTCGACCGCCGAGCACAGCCGCCGGTACCAATCGACGAGCTCGTCGAGGTACATCGGCGGAGACTTGTCATCGATCACGACTGCTCGGCGCGCCCGTAAACGAAAGTCGCCGTAGTACGGAGGGATCAAGAACACCGCGTCGCGCGGGCTCTCGTTTTTCGCCCAGCTCGTGACGCCCGCCTCGTCGTTCCGAAACATCACGGGCGCAGCTATGTGACTTCGTTTCGACCACAACACGAACGCGCACAGGCCCGCACATAACACGTTCGCGATCTGCTCGCGCCGTAGCGCTATCGTCAGCGCACACGCCACCATCAGACAGGTCACGACTTCGGGGTATGGCTCGCGAGGGCGCGTGAACGCGTTGTAGACGACGAGGCTCGCACCGACAGCGAGCCCGACGAGGTGCCAGCCGCGCGGTCTCGGTCGGTCGCCGTTCGCGATCTCGCGGATCGCGACAAACAACAAAATCTGCGCGACCAGCATGCCGAAGGGTGCGATCCGCCACGCGAAGAGCCGCGTGACCGATAGCAGCGGGCCAATCTGCACGAGCAAGACCGCGACGATCACGGTCGTGAGGGTGACGAGCGCGAACAACGTCAGTCGCTCGCGATCGCGCGGTCGTATGGACAGGGCGATCAACTGCCATCCGGCCAGCGCGAGGAGCTCGAGGCGCACCCGCGACGGTTTGAAGTGCCCTGGAAACTCGAACTGCACGAGCACTTCCATCGCCAGCTTACTGTTCGATGTCTTCGAGCTAGCGACGAGCATCGGCAGGAACACGATCAAGACCAGGAGCGAAGGCCCGAGAAGCACGGCGAGCCGGCGCGCGTCGAACCGGCGGTGAACCGCGAGCTCGCATAGACCGAATGCGCCCACGCTGAGCACGGCGTAGTTGAGGTGAAACACACCGCCGAGCGCGAGCGCGATGCCGGCGATGACCAGACGATCGCGAACCCACGCGTTGGCCGCGATCAACCATCCGATCGTCGCGAGCGCGGAGGGTTGGAGGTAGCCGGCGTAGAGATACGTCCCGCCGAGCGCATGGCCGCCGCCGACGGCGAGGAACCCGACGACGCCGACGAACACGATCAACCGCCCGCGGGCAGTGGCAGCTGCGACGAGGCCGTAGATTGCGGCGAATGTCGCAATCATCGCGACGAGCTGCGCGATTCCGAACGCGATCGCACCGTCGGGATCGAGCTGGAAGAGCGGCGCCGTGAGATACGCGAAGGCGACGTGGTAGTGGTGGTTCTGCGTGACGAACCAATCATTCTGATAGAGGTCCGGCCTCGCGCGGACGAGACCGTCGAGCAAGTAGGTCAGCTGGTTTTTAGTACCGAACACATCGCCGTACGCGAGCGCGAACCCGACGCCGGTCACGATCACAACCGCGACTACGAGCAGCCTGCTCCAGGTCGTGGGCCCGACCCAAGGGCGTGTCACGGGCCAAACACCCAGTGAGGCTCGAACGTCGCGCCACAGATCGGTGCGCTCGAGCCGGCGAGACACCGCGTGTGGTCGTAGGTCATGTTGACCGCGTGTTGGGGCAGGCGGCCGTTCCACACCGCGCCTTCGGAGTCGAGTACCCAGAACTGCTCCGGCGCCCCGGTGCACGGCGCGAGCGCGAGGTCATCGGTTGCAGCGCTCGTCACGCACTGATCGGCAACGCGCAACGTGCCGGTGGGTGAGAGGTCGAAGTGCGCCGCATTCGTGCAGTCGCCGAGCGCTAGCGTCGCATCGAGACACGAGTCGCCTCGGGCAAGCGTGCCGGACGCCTCCAGCACGCGCGTCGTCTGGTACTGGCGCGCTATCCAGATCTCGTGCGAGGCGTTCAGCGTCTCGCACGACTCGCCGCACGGACCGCACTGATCGGCGCACGCTTCGTAGTAGCCAAGTAGCTTGCGAGCATCGCGGAGTGCTGCACCGTCGAGCGTCGGCACCTCGGCGTCGACGTTGTAGCCCCGATTCCAGGTGATCGGTCCGGCGTACGCGACGCGCGCAGCCGCCCAAAGTCCGATGCTGCCCACGAACATGTGGCTCGAGTGATCGCGGCCGTGACTTCCAGCGAGCTCGAGCGTTTGCACGGCATCAGGCGTCGTTGCGTTGTAGATCTCGGCGAACACCTCGATCACCGAGTCAGCGTCGACGCTGCCGCCAAAGTAGCCATCGAGCTCGCCGATCGATCCGTCGATGAGGTGGAGCAAGCTCTCCTTGCGATCGCCGGGGATCCCACCGTCTGGAAGTCCGAGATCGACGATCGACACCGGGCGGTCGCGCAGGCGGCAGTGCTCGGCAACGATCGTGCCGATCGAGATCGAGCCGCACTCCCACTCGAACGACCCGACGGTCGAGCCATACGCAACCTTCGCCGCATCCATCAAGTTGAGATTGGGACCGTGGGGGCCTGCGGTCGTCGCGTAGATCGTCGTCGAAGAACTTCCAGCTAAACTCGCAACGAGGTCTGGTTCCATGAAGATGAAGTCGTCGTCGTCGTGAGCGCCCAAGAACAGCGTTGCCGTGTGCTCGAGCGGCGGCCCGATCGGCACCGTGTTGTCGCCGCACGCGCCCACAGCGAACACGAAGGTCACGACGTGCCCGACCCGGTGCCACTTCGTCGCGGCGCGCGTTGCGGCGCCAACTTCGGTAGCGATCACAGTGCCGGCGAGCGGAACGCGGCCAATCGCGGTCCACGGGGCTACATGCGACATGGCGGCGGACTATAACGTAAGAACGCTGCAAGCCTGCCCGGCCTGTGAGAAGGCATTCGAGCAGCGCAGGTTTGAAAATTCGTGAGCGAAAGACGCCGAACGCGACGAGGGCGCCGATGGCGGCTCCGCGACCGGCGTTCGATGCCGTCGAGATCGTGGCGATGATCGCGTCGCGGACCGCCGCTCGCGCGACATCTCCGGGCAGGCGAGGACACAGCGACACGGTGCGCTTGAGCTTATCGCACGCGCCGGCGCACGTCGCGCTCGTCCGCGAGGAGGCACGCCACAGGAGCGGCACGGTCACGACGAGACCGTCTCCGCCTCGTTCACTCATCGGCCGCGATGGCGCGATGCACCATTCATCCGCACGAGCGACCGCTCGTCACGAATCGGACGATCGGCCCGCCCGTCGCCTCATGCTGCATGCATGACCAGACTCGCACTCTCCTTGCTCCTCGCTGCTGCGTGCGCCGACGCAGGGCCTCGCCCCGTGACCGCAGTCGCACCGCCGGAGCCGTTCACCGTCCGGGTGTCTGGACACGGACCGGCGATGATCCTGATCCCCGGGCTCGCGTCCGCCGCCGACGTGTGGGCCAGCACCGTCGAGCACGAACAGGCGCACTACACCTGTCACGTGCTCCAGCTCGCAGGCTTTGCTGGGCAAGCGGCGCTTGCTGGTACCGCGCCACTGCTCCCCACCGTGCGCGAGGCACTCGCCCGTTACATCCGAGAGCACCACCTGGACCATCCGGTGATCGTGGGCCACAGCCTCGGTGGCTTCGTCGCGCTGGATCTCGCGATCCACGAGCCCGATCTCGTCGGCAAGCTCGTGATCGTCGACGGCGTACCGTTCCTGGCGGCGGTGCAAGACCCGACAGCGACCCCCGAGTCGATGCGCGCGATCGGCCCACGGATCCGCGATGCCATGGTGAAGGCGACGCCCGCCGAATTCGCGCAGCAGGAGCGCGGTATCCTGGCGACGATGATCTCCGATCCGGGCAAGCAGCAGATCGCGCTCGGCTGGGCGCTGCGGTCCGATCGCGCTACGGTCGCCGAGGCCATCATCGAGATGATGACCACCGATCTGCGCACGCAGGTCGCGAAGATCCACGCCCCCACTCTCGTGATCGCGACCTGGGCTGGCTGGGGCGTGGGACGAGAGCCGATCGAGCACAGCTTCGCGCAGCAGTACGGCGAGCTTCACGGAGCCAAGGTCGTCGTCGCCGAGAGCGCGAAGCACTTCGTGATGTGGGACGATCCGAACTTCTTGTTCTCCCAGCTGGATGCCTTCCTGCCGTGACGCGCCGCCGCTACGCGATCTGTCAGCTCGCCGGGTGGACGGCTTGGACGCTGACCTCGCTCGCGTACCTGCAGGTCGCGGGCGTGGGTGTCACGGGTAGGTCGGTCGTGTGGACGGTGGCCGACAGCGCGCTCGGGTTCGCGATCTCTCACGGTTACCGCGGCATGGTGCGACGACGTCAATGGGCCAGGCTGCCGCTGCGCCGGCTCGCGCCCCGGGTGTTCGCGGCGGCGATCGCGCAGGCGGCGCTCCTCGATGCGTTCGTCGTGAGCTGGTCGTTGTTCGAGAGCGGCGGCGAAGTCCGGCTGCCGTCGGGCCTGATCGTGATGTTCCTGTTCAACTTCTCGATCGTCTTTCTCGCCTGGTCGTTCCTTTACTTCGGGTTGCACTGGCTCGAACGGTCGCGTCGCGCCGAACAGGCCGAACTGCGCTATCTCAAGTCACAGCTCAACCCGCACTTCCTGTTCAACGCGCTCAACGGGATCCGCGGCCTCGTCGCCGAGGACGCGCCGAAAGCACAGGAGGCGATCACGCGGCTCGCGAAGCTGCTGCGGGTGGCGCTCGGCTCGGTCACGGCCGACACGGTCCCCCTCGTGCGCGAGCTCGAGGTAGTCGACGACTATCTCGCGGTCGAGGCCGTGCGCCTCGATGACCGCCTCGCGGTGCGCCTCGACATCGCGCCGGATACACTCGATGTGCCGGTGCCCTCCATGCTCCTGCAAACGCTCGTCGAGAACGGCATCAAGCACGGAATCGCGCGCCGGATCGATGGCGGCGAGATCGTGGTGACCGCGCGGCGCACCGCAACGTCACTCGAGCTCGCGGTGACCAACACTGCATACGCCGGTGCAACCGACGCCACGGGCGGCGTCGGGCTCGCGAACGCGACCGAGCGCCTGCTCTTGCTGTTCGGCGAGCGCGCGTCGCTAGCTCTCGATCGATCGGACGCCACTCGAACCACGGCGCGAGTCAGGATCCCGATCCGATGAAGGCGCTGATCGTCGATGACGAGCGACTCGCCCGCGCCGAGCTCCGCCGCCTGCTCGCGGCGCACCCCGACGTCGAGGTCGTCGGCGAGGCCGCCCACGCAGACGAAGCGGTCGCGAAGATCGGCGAGCTCGTGCCGGACCTGCTGCTGCTCGACATCCAGATGCCTGGCCGCGACGGTTTCGAGCTGCTCGAGTCGCTCGACGTCGCGCCGTCCGTGATCTTCACGACGGCGTTCGACGCCCACGCCGTGCGCGCCTTCGAGGTCAGCGCGCTCGATTACCTCCTCAAGCCGATCGACCCCGCGCGCCTCGCGGACGCGCTCCGGCGTGTGCGCGAGTCCCTCGGCCCGTTACCATCCATCGATCGCCTGTTCGTACGCGACGGCGATCGCTGCTGGTTCGTGCGGCTCTCCGAGGTCGGGGTGATCGAGTCCGAGGGAAACTACGCACGCCTCGAGATTCCTGGCCAACCGATGGTCGCGCGCAGCCTCGCCTATCTCGAGGCGCGCTTGCAGCCCGCGTTCTTCCGCGCGAGCCGCAAGCACCTGGTCAACCTCAAGCTGGTCGACCGGATCGAGTCCGGACCCGGCGGCGGGCTCGTGCTGATCATGCCCGGCGGACGCGAGATCGAGATGTCGCGCCGGGCCGCGCAGCGATTCCGGACGAAGATGACGGTCTGATCCGCGACGGCCGTCGATGATACTGCGCGAGCACGCGGTGCTGCGCCCGACGCGCGAAGCGGAAGGCCTCCTCCCATCGCCTCGACCAGGTGGCCTTCGGTGCTCCGCACACCGCATCCTGCGCGGCGAACCAGGCGAGGATGTGCAGCGCGCCCGCTGCGAGGACGACGGTGGGGGTCCGGATCGCCAGGAGCGAGGCGTTCCAGGGTGCGTCCATCGCCACGTCGCAGACCTGCGTCCAGTCCTCCCACGCGGCGTGGTCCGCCGCTCTCAGCGCGCGAAGGGTGGCGTTTCCTAGCGCGTATCGCCGCGCCATCAGGAGTGCGCGTATCGAGTGCGCAGGATCGTAGGCGTACACCGACACTCTCCGGATCGCTGGCAACGACGACTCGGTGCAGTCACATAGGACCAGCCGTCGATCCTTTTCGTCGAGCGCGGCGAGCGCTCGGCCGATCGCGCGATTGAGCGTCTCGGTTTCTGCAATGGCGCGGATCTCCGCATAGACAACCGCGTCCCTCCTCGCGAGCCGCGCGAAGGCGGGGTGCGCAAGCACCGCGTGCGGATGCCGCGATGCGATCTCACGCAGCATCTCCGTGGTCGGCGCGTCGGGGAGAGCCCGCATGGGCAAACAGGGTAGCAGCCGGCAAGGCTCACCTGCTTACGGTCGGCGCCACGATTCACGCGCCGGTTTTGCATATGAGCTGCGCCGCGATCTATTTCGAAGCGAGGACGTCGGCCATCCGCAGGTCTGGCGGCACCGCGAGGAGCTCGTCGGCCTTGCCCATCAGCGCGGCCGCGATCCGGCCAGGTGCTGCTTGCGACCGGCTCGTCATCGAACGTGTCGAAGATTCCGAACGAGTGCGGCCTGGTGCGCCACGCGTCCCACGTCTTCGTGAACTCCTCGTCGACGGTGAGTGCGCGAGCTCTGATCAGCAGCTCGGCAACCTCGTTCTCTTTGCCGGGCTTCGCTTCGAGATGGGTCACCGAAACAACTGACGTTAGAAACCTGCCGGGTCGCAACGTTCACGGTCTCACGCTTGCTGCAGTTCACGCGAACAAGGAAATGGCCAACGTTGGTTCAATCTTTTCCCCGGTCTTTCCAAAAGCTCGCGGCGACGTCGAGGGGAGCGACGACGCGCTCGCTCAGGCGAGGGGAACCACGACGAAGATCGCCAGACTCCAGATCGCATGGGTGACCATGCCATCGAGGATCCGGCCGGTGCGCACGCGCTGTAGCACGAGCACCGTGCCGAGCCCGATCGCAGCGAGGACGAGGATCCACTCCCCACCCACCACCTCCGGAATCGCGTAGAGCACGACGGCGAAGGCCGCCCAGCGCGGTGACGAGCGCTTGGCGAACGCGCATCCTCGCCAGATGAGCTCCTCGACAATGACAACCAGAAACGTGATGGTCGCCTGGACCGGATGCGGCACTACCGTGTCGATGCTGGCGTACAGGCCGCTCACGTGCGGTCCCAGCCACGGCGCGGCGATCCGGAACGCGAGGTGGGTTGCGAACACGAGCGCGACACCGAGGAGTGCTGCCGCTCCCAGGCCGCGCGCGTCGACGGCAAGCAGCGTACGCAAGCGATGGCGGCCGAGCGCCCACACGGCGCAGGTGGCGCTGATCCCCGCGGCCGTTGCCGTCGCGAGCCAAGGATCGATCCGCTCCCGGAGCAGCAGCGCGAGTCCGAATGCCGCGGTCGCGACGACGAGCGCGACGATCCACCGACGGTCGATCACGCGGAGATACGTGCGAGTCGTGCAGACATCGCGGCGGAGGGGACCTGCGTGACGTCGTCATCGCGGAGGGCCGCGGCGATCGCCGCATCGAGCGACATTGGTTTGTGGCCGACGAGCGACCACAGCGATTCGCCGGCCGGCACGAGATCGTGGCGCACCCCCTCGACCAGCTCCTTCGCGAGCGCGAGCGGCGTCCGCGTGACGAGCGCGATCCAGTAGCTCGACAGCCGAGGCGAGAGCACCGGCACGTTGACCATGTGTGGCCGCTGCCCCAGAGCGGTGGCGATGCGCACCAGCAGGTCGCGATGCCGGATCCGCTCGGGCCCTGGCAGCTCGAGGATCCGCGAGCCCTTTGCTGGTAGCGCCACGGCCGCGACCAGCCCCGCGACCACATCCTCGACCGCGATCGGATACGACACGTTTCGCAGCCATCGCGGCAACACCATCGCCGGCAGGCGACGTGCGAGATCGCGGACCATCGTCCAGCTCGAGCTGCCGGTGCCGATCACCATCGCGGCACGGAGCTCGATCGTGTCGACCGCGCCGTTCCGCAAGAGCTCGCCGACGCGCGCGCGGCTCTTCAGGTGGCGCGATGGGTCTCGCGCGGGCATCACGCCCCCGAGGTACACGATGCGCGGCACCTTCGCGGCTTCGGCGCTGCGGATGAAGGCCGCTGCAGCTCGGCGCTCGCGGTCCGGGTAGTCATCGTGACCGTCGCTCATGCCGTGCACGAGGTAGAGCGCGGCATCGCAGCCGGTGAGCGCCGCCGGCAATGTCGAGGGCTTGTCGAGATCCAGCTCGACCCACGTCCGAGCTGGGTGCTTCCTCCTCGCCTCACCAACATCGCGCGCTCCGCACCGCACGGTGTGCCCTGCCGCCGCCAATGCGACGGCGACGTGACTTCCGATGAACCCGCCGGCGCCCGTGAGAAGTATCGTAGCCATCCCGGCCGGCACTGCGAAACGCGGGCCACAGCGAGCTATCCTGGCGTGCCCGAAGTCGGGTCCTTGGCGGGCCGCACAGTGGCCTCATTCCGAGCGTCACGGGCGCGGTCACGCCGTGCACCGTGAAATCGCCCGTCGCCTCGGCCGCTGCGGTCGGCGAGAACGGCGAGACGATCGTGATCGATTGGGGCCTTGCGAAGGTGATCGGCAGATATAGCCGCATCCGGCTCTCGTACTCTTCGTGAGAGCGTTGGTCCTTGATCGCTCGAAGCCAGGCATCGAGCCTGCGCTGCCTGACGCGATGCTCTTCTTCTGCAGCCTCGGCGTCGCGCCGGTGGCGAACGAGGCGACGCAGACCTTGACGCTCTTATCGCGGATCCGCGGATCATCCGCCCTTCGGCGGCCACGGCACGAACTTACTCACGCGCCGCTGATACGCGCGATACGCCTCGCCCCTCGACTGGATCGACTGTCTCTCCGTCGGAGGAATCCCAGTGACGCCGAAGATCGTCGCGAGGATGATCGCCTGCGGGAATAGCGCGATCCAGCCGCCGTGAAACGCGAGGCTGTAGAGCGCGAAGCCGACCCACACGGTCCACTCGAAGAAATAGTTCGGGTGGCGCGAGTACTTCCACAGGCCGACATCGCACACGCGGCCGCGATTCGCCGGCTCGCGCTTGAACTGTGCGAGCTGCGCATCGGCGAGCGTCTCGCCGACGATACCGACCACAGCGACGGCGAGCCCGGTCGCGCGGAGCGCGCCTTCATCCCAAGGTTCCGTGATGAAAGGGATCACGAACGCGCTCGAGAGCAGGGTGGCGAGCGCGGCCTGCGCCTGAAAGAATAACAAGAAGCGCTTGGAGGCGTTGCTCGCCCAGCTATGCCGGAGCGTGAGGTAGCGGCCTTCTTCTTTTCCGGTCGCGGCACCGCGCGAGACGAGATAGCTCGCGAGCCGCGTGCTCCACAGAACGACCACGATGCCGATCGGCAAGAAGCTCGCGCGATCACTCGATGCCGTGAGGCCGAACAGCCCCGCGACCGCGGTGAACGACGCGGCCCACCCGACATCGACGATGCCAGCGTTACGCGTGCGCTGTTGCACGACCCACAAGAGGAGCTGGATCCCCGCGCACAGCAGCCACGCTTCGCCGAGACGAACGAGCACCACGCCGATCATGGGTCCGCCGGTTTCTCGCGCGGTAGCACGATCACGAACGAGCGCTCGTCGCGCTTCCAGACCTGGACCTTCGTGGTCGCCTGCTTCACGGCGGGATACCACGGCTGCTTCTGCATCAGCGCATCGGGCTCCGCGAGCTCGGGCGCGATCAAATCGATCTCGACGAAGTGGCCGTGCGCGGCCTCGTCGACTTGCTTCGCGTAGCTCCACGAGGCGAGCGCTGGATCGGGGAAGCGATCGTTGTGGAGTGCACCGCCGTAGAGCGCGATCAGCGGCCGATGATCGGGATCGCGATCGCGGTGGACGACAGCCTCGGTCGCGATCCGACCGAGCTCGCGGGTGGTTAGATCGAGCATCGCCTCGGTATCGACGGGCTTGCCGGGTGGCGAGATGCGCGCGTAGTCCGCGCAGGTCACGCGCATCGCGTGCGGCTGGACCTTCGCCTTGCGCGCGGCATCAGCGAGGTCACCGATGTCGTTGTGTGTCTCCATCGGGCGCCGCATCGTGATCTCGACCTTCGTCGTCGCTTCGGTCGCGGCGCTGCCGCAGCCCTTGTCGATCAACCAGGTCTCGAGGATGAGGTCGCTCAACCTGTTCGCCAGCGCAGGAAATGCCTCGGCGGTGAAGTGCGAGAGCGTCGAACGGATCTGCGGTCGATCGGTGCGCGAGTGAAGCTCTCCGAAACCGACGACGCGCGCATCCGCGGGAATCACCGACTCGAGCGCGGTCGCCAGATCGTCGTACGTCGCGACCTTTGGCATCACGAGCGTCGGCGCACCCGCATCCGCGATGCGCACCGGTGGTGGGGCAGGTGGCTCGTGCGTCTCGGCCTTGCTCCCGCAAGCCGCTGTCAACAGAACGACCACACCGAGCCTCACCCTCGGACGATACCGCGTTATGTTCCTTCGTATGGCCCCTAGCGCTCGCGAGCTGCGTACGATTCCGCTGTTCGCCGGCTTCGGCGATGCCGAGCTCGGGGAGATCGGCGCCCGCTTCAAACCGGTCGCCGTCGACCCGACCAAGCCGCTGTTCGACGTCGGCGATCCGGCGACCACGTTCTACGTCCTGACCAAGGGCGAGGTCGTGCTCACCGGCGACGACGTGTTCCGGCTTCGCCCACCGGCGTTGATCGGCGAGCTCGGTGCGCTGACGAACCTCACGCGCTCGACCTCCGCGACCGTGCTCGCGGGTTCCGAGCTCTGGGAAATCTCGGCCAAGCAGATCCAGGACTTCCTCGGCAACCATCAAGAGCTCGGGGTCCGCTTCCTCGTGAACCTGCTGTCGGTCGTCGCCGAGAAGGTCCATCGCGATCAACGCCGGCTCGCGGATATGCGGAGCAACTTGATCTCGACGCAGAAGGAGCTCAAGCGCCTGCGCGAGCTCGTGCTCGAGAGCGTCGAGACGCCGCTGTCGGCTCCGGTTCACGACACGCTCGACAAGTTGATCACGCACAACCGCCGCGTGAACTATCGCGTCGAGCCACCCGCGGCGCTCGCCGCGACGGTGCGGTTCGATAGCGGCGTCGCGCCGGTCGCCGATCTCTCGCGTACACACGTCACGGTGCAGTTGCCCGCGAACGCGAAGCCACCCCTCGTCGGTGATTGGCTCTCGGGGGTCGCGGATCTCGCGGGCACGGAGGTGCCGATTTCGGGCCGCGTGTTCCGCGCGAACGGCAAGAAGCTCACGCTCGAGCTCGATCTCATGATCGACGAGTTCGCGGGTACCCTCGAGGGCTACCTCACGCGGGCGCAGCTGCTCGATATTCTCTGCTGAACCAGCGCGTGGGCACGGAGCTCGCGAGGCACGTGATCGTATTCGTGCGCCACGGCGCCGAGCGGCGCGCGCGTCGCGGCGATTCGGGCGTGCCCTCGAGCAGCCCTTCGTCCTCGGCCCAGTCCGCACGCTGACCCGGCGCGAGCCCGTGCAGCCCACTCTGGTGGAAGCCGATGATGTGAGTGTGCCCCGCGACCCGAGCACCGGTGAAATCGGCGAGCCGCTCCGCGAGCGCGATGCCGGCGCGCGCGCCGAAGGTCTCGCAGGTGCGAAACCAGATCAGCGCGTCGGACGCGAGCTTCTCGCGCAGCATCTCGAGGTGCCGATGGTTCGCGTCACCCGCGTGGAATGCGCTCGCACTCATTACGTCGTTACCGACGAGCGCCGAGCCCCAGTGACCGTGGCCCCAGTACTGGAGCTCGTCGATCGGCTCGGGTAGAGCTTCGATCCAGCCGAACGCTTCCGCCCAGCTCGCGGTGCCGAAGCTCGCATCGATGCGGCGCAGGCCGCGATAGAGGTGCGCACCGCTGCGCCACGCGACATGCAGCTTGGGAGCGGTGCGATCGAAGACGAGAACGCGCAGGAGCTACTTGCTCGAGACCTTGTTCGCCGTATCGCTGGTCGCAGGCGCCGGCTTCGGGGCGTCCTTCTTCGCGGTCTCCTTCGGTTGAACCTTGTCCGTCGCTTTGGGCGCGGGCTTCTCGGATTTCTCCGCGGTCTTGCCCTCGTGCTCGGAGTCCGGGCACGCCATGGCGGTGCCCACGAGTGAGGTGGTGGCGACGAGGATGAGTGCGAGCTTCTTCATACCCGGACCTTAGCGCGCACCTGCGAGGCACGCACGTAGTCCCGAATACCCTGCTGGTAGCCGGTCGGGTCGTCACGAAGGTCGTATTTCTTCGGGACCTTACCCGTGGCGTCGGCCCACTGGCTGATCGGATCCTGGTACTTGAAGCCGCCCGAGTGCGAGCAGTCCTGAGAATTCATCGGCCAGTCGTCGAGGTTGATCGCGGGGAGCTCTACCGGATCCGCCGGCTTGCCCGCCATCAGGCGCGCCAGGTCGATGCAATCGCTGAGGTCGTTCGCGGCGTCCATGCGGACGTTGAGCGGCTCGAGCCCGAAAGCGGTCTGCAAATGCTTGAGCGGCGAGCAGTGATCATAGACCACCGAGCTCACGTAGTTCTGCTTCGCATACGGCCCGGCGACGAGCGTCGGCACGCGGAAGCCCATCTGCTGGAACCCATCGACGCCGAACTTCTCGAGCGTGTCGTCGGTCGTGGTCGGCGGCGAGACGTGATCGAAGAAGCCGCCGTTCTCGTCGTAGGTGACGACGAGCATGCAATTCTTCCACTGCGGTGACGCCGCGAGCGCGCGGTACACGGCCGAGATCAACAGCTGGCCGTTGATCGGATGGATCGGTGGATGATCGTCGTTGAGATAGAAGAACGGATCGATGTACGAGACCGCGGGCAAGGTGCCGTTGGCCGCGTCGGTGAAGAACTGGCCGCTGCTGCCTTGGTAGTCGCCGAACCGGCGGATGTTGCCGGTGCCGTCGTTCGCGCCGAGATCGAGCTGATAGGGACCTGCGCCGCCGATCAGCGCCGCGACCGCGATCGAGCCGAAGTAGTAGGCCCAGTCGACGTTCTTGTCGTGGAGCTTGTTGTAGATCGACGGCACCGGCGAGCCCTTGCCGAATGCGCCGAGGATCTCGTTGTTCGCATCGGCAGCGGGACCGATCCCGAACGAGGTTGCCGTGTGCCAGTACGCGCGGTTCGGCAGCGTGGGGCCCATCACCGAGCAGAAGTAGTTGTCGCACGAGGTGTACGCGTCGGCGAGTGCGTAGCTGATCGGCATCTGCGCGCGCGTGAGGTACTGCATCGGATCGATCAGCGTGGTGCTCGAGTGATCGAGCTGGTGCGACTTCACGAAGCCATCGCACGCGCCATTGTTCCAGCTGTTGTGGAGCTCGGTCCACCCATGCGGCGGATCTGGATCGCACATCTGATCGACTGTCGGCTCCCACGGCGCGATCAGCTGACCGTTGACGTCGGGGTTGCGCATCGCAGCCACGAGGCCGTTGCCCGGGCGACCTTCGACGAGCGAGCGCGAGCCGAGCACGTGATCGTAGCTGCGGTTCTCGAGCATCATGTAGACGTACGTCGTGATGCCGACCGGATCGTTGGTGTCGCTACCGCAGCTCGGGAGGAAGCGCGCCATCGCCGCAGCTCCGGCC
The DNA here is from genome assembly GCA_025357755.1 of Kofleriaceae bacterium. Taxonomy (GTDB): domain Bacteria; phylum Myxococcota_A; class Polyangia; order Haliangiales; family Haliangiaceae; genus JABFXX01. The sequence continues at coordinate 24,580 of JANXOP010000290.1, forward strand.
ATCCCACCGATCCGCTTCATCGCGCTACGTCGATTGATCATGGCGACGTTTGTAGCGTGGTCCGACCGTGAGTGTCCATGAGACATCCCACACCGCCATGTGATGAATTCGCCTGTCGAAAGTTACATTCGCGAGGCGAGCCATCCGACGCCGACGGCGAAGCCCAGGAGAGCTCCGAGCCCGGCGCAGACCGCGATGATCAAGATCCGGGTGACCGGGTTCTTCCAGAACCCCTTCATGGTCTGGGTGTCGTCGGGCAGGCGTTCACAGTCCGCGACCGACGGCTTGCGGCGCCATGCCTCCACGATCCCGACGACGATGCCGGTGCGAATCAATGGATAGACGCGCGCCACGGGGGACGCGAGCATCGCGGCGCCGACCGAGAATGGCGATGCACCGGCGAGCGCGGTGAACAAGCCCGCGCCGATCGAGGTCGGGATGATCCACGCGAGCATCGTTTTCGCGAACGTGTCGAAGTCCGAGACCTTCGCGACGTAGACGAGGATGCCGAGGAACACGAGCGGCACGAGCCACTTCGCGATCCGCCACCACAACGCGGCGGGAGGAATCTTCTCGAGCGCGGCGCGATCGATGGGCTGATCGAGCTGGAGTGTCATGCCTGGCACGTGCGCCGCACCGACGACCGCCACGACGGTCTTCTTCCCTTCGCCAGCTTCGCGCATCTTGCTCGCGAGGTACTTGTCGCGCTCGTCGACGAGAGGGCCCTTGATCTCGGGCACTGCCTTGCCGAGCTCGGTCAGCATCTCGGACAGCGCCTTGGGCTCCTTGAGGTTCTCGACGGTCTCGGCGGTCACGCCTTTGCCATCGGTCGCTTCGTCGTCACCGCCCGAGACCAGCGACCACATCAAGGTCAGCCGGCGCCACAGGCCGATGTTGCGCCAGGTGCGGCGCAGCGTGATGTTGATATCGCGATCGATCAGCTCGACCGGGATGTTCCGCTTCTCGGCGGTCTTGGTCGCGGTGACGAGCTCGGCACCCGGCTGAACGCCGAGGCTCGCGCCGATCCGACGCTGATAGCTCGCGAGCGCGAGGTGGCCGAGGAGATAGAGGGTCTTGCCTTCGCGGACGACCTTGAACACGTCGAGGTCGCGGAACGCCGAGTCCTTGGTCAAGGCGTCGTACCGCGCCGTGCACAGCTCCACGCAGACGACATCGGGATGGACCGCGTCGATCGTGGCTTTGACGTCGTCGACCGATTTCTGCGACACGTGTGCGGTGCCGACCACGTAAAACGTGGTGTCGCCTCGCTTCATCGTCGTGACAGAGGACGGCAACTCCATGCTGCCTCAATACCACATGCTATGCAGATCACATGGCGACCGAGATTAGCGAAGCGCAACGAACCGAGATCGAAGCTGCGGCGTTCCGCCGGCTCGTCGAGCACTTTCGCGAGCGCACCGACGTCCAGAACCTCGACGTGATGAACCTCGCCGGGTTCTGCCGCAACTGCTTGTCGAAGTGGTACCGGGCCGCTGCCGCCGAGCGTGGCGTCGAGATCAGCGACCCCGCCGCGCGGGAGATCGTCTACGGCATGCCGTACGACGAGTGGAAGACCAAGTTCCAGAAGTAGTCCACTAGTACACGGCGAGCCCGAAGAGCAGATCCGTCATGCGCTCGTCGTGTGCGTAGGTCTGGCCGAACCGCGCGGTTAGCGCGAGCCGGGTGTTGATGTCGAGCTGGATCTGCGCGCCCCCGAGGAGCGCGAGGCTGCTCGCATTACCGCCCGGGATCCCGTCCTCGAGCCGGCGCGCTCCGCCGCCACCGGCGTAGAGCCCGAAATGCAGGGGGCCGGCCTGCGCGAGGTACCCATCCGCCTCGAGCGTGTACCGAGTCTCGAACAGGGTCTGCGCCGCGTTGTTGTCGCGCCAGCCGAAGAACAGCGAGCTGACGATGCCGATGTGTTGTTCGGGGAAGAAGCCGAACTGGATCGTCGTCGCGGTTCCGGAGTTCTTGCTGCCATCCGCGGAGGTGAACGTGCCCGTGCCGGCGAGCACCGCGTACGTGAAGCCTGCGCGGTCGAGCGGCGCGCGGCCGTTCCAGTGCCACGGCGTCTCGTTCGAGCGAATGTAGCCGTAGCGCGAGAAGGCGGCCGAATCGGGATCGAGTGCCGCGAGGGGCATCACGACGCTGCTGCCATCCTGGCCGGTGAGATAGAGCGGCGTCATCGGATGGATCTGCGCGAACCCGTCCTCGCGCGAGCCTTCGATCACGGCGGCCACGACGAGCGCGGTGACCGCGAGCACGACGATCGCGATCGCCTCGGCTTTGCCATCGCCAGCGCCCGAGCTGCTGCCCCCACCACTGCCGACGTGCACGCCACCTTGCCCGCCACCGTTCCCGGAGCCGTGAGGTACGGTGGCGTTTGGGCCCCAGCCGCCACCGCGGCGGCGACCACCGCCGCTATCGACCACGATGGTCGGGAAGAACACGATCTGGGTCTCGGTGTTCACGGGCTGTGGCGCTCCGACATCAGCATCGGTGAGCTGCTGGACGACCCGAACATTCTGGCCGCGCTGCTCCGGCGGCAGGGTCGCGAGGCGTTGCAGCTCCGACGCTGGGATCTGGTAGGTCGTGGTTCCGCACGCTCCCAGTGGCAGAGCGGTGGCGAGAACCAAGGCGAGGCCCGTCTTCAGCATTTCGCTGATTATTGCAGAATCCATGCGCAGCCACCGTGCCGATCGGCTGGGGCCGCCTACGATGTGCGGGTGGAGCCAGTCGACCTCGCCACCGTGGCGAACGACTTCGACGCCGAGGTCTCGCTGACGCCGGCGATCGATCGGTTTTGCAGCTCGACGCCGTGGATCCTCTCGGCCGCCGGCGCGCTGATGCCTCCGAGGACCGCGTTCTCGTTCAAGGGCGCCAATGGCTACTTCGCAGCGATGCGGGGCGTGCATCCCGCGGGCTTCCCGTACATCGAACCGGTCGAGCTCGCCTGGGGGCTGGCCGCGCCGCTGATCGGTCGCGACCCGGTCGCGCTGGTCGAGGAGCTCGTTCCGATGCTCGCCAACCGGCGTGACTGGCAGCTGGTGATCTTGTCGGGTCACACTGTGGCTGGCCCGCAACGCCGTGCCCTCGATGCCACACTGCCGCCTCGCTGGGAGCGCCGTCGCGGCCAGCCCACGATCCGTCACGTCGCGAGCCTCGAGGGCGGACTCGACGGGTTCTTGTCGCGGCGCTCGCGCGAGATGCGTAAGTCGCTACGCAAAGCCGAGCGCGCGGCGACCGTGGCCGGGCTCACGTTCGAAGCGGTCCGGGCCAAGCCGGGGGAGGGCGCCGCGCTCTACGAGCGGATCCAGGCGGTCGAGCAACACAGCTGGAAGTCGCACGACCACGTCGGCATCGCGCAGGGCCCGATGCGCGCGTTCTACGCCGCGATGCTGCCGCGGCTGTGCGAGCTCGGTCAGCAGCGGACGATCTTCGCGCGCCTCGGTGATCGCGATGTCGGATACATCCTCGGTGCGGTGATGGCGGGCGAGTATCGCGGCCTGCAGTTCTCGTACGCCGACGACGCCGCGCACCTCGACATCGGCAACTTGATGCAGCTGCGCCAGATCACCGAGCTGTGCGCGGACGGTGTCGGCCGCTACGACCTCGGCACCGAGATGGCCTACAAGCGGCGCTGGGCCGAGGAGCTCATGGAGACGGAGATGCTGGTTCTCGTTCGCTGAGGAGCAGCGAGAGTGCGACGCCGGCGCTGATGATGCCGGCGATCACGAGCAGCGAGATCCAGTGCTCGATGAAGAGCCACTTGTGGATCAACATCTTCACGCCGATGAAGATCAGCAGCACCGCGAGTGCGTACTTGAGGTACTTGAACTTCTCCATCGCGCCGGCGAGGACGAAGTACAGCGAGCGCAGCCCGAGGATCGCGAAGATGTTCGACGTGATCATGATGAAGGTGTCTTGCGACACCGACAGCACCGCGGGAATCGAATCGAGTGCGAACACGATGTCCGTCAGCTCGATCACGACGAGGCAGACCGCGATCGTGGTCAGGGCTCGGCGGCCATCGATCTTGACGACGAACTTGCCGCCATAGTCGCCATCAACCACGCGCACGAGCTTGCGTAGGTTCTTGACCGCGAAGTTGTCGCGCATCTCGTCGTTGTCTTCGTCTTCGCTCTTGAACAGCTTCAGGCCCTGGTACGCGAGGTACGCGCCAAAGATGTAGAAGATGAAGTCGAACTTCTTCACGATGAACGCGCCGCCGCCGAGCATGACGACGCGGAAGAACACCGCTCCCAGGATTCCCCAGAACAGGACCCGGTGCTGGTACTTCAGCGGCATCTTGAAGCTCTTGAAGACGAGCGCCATCACGAAGATGTTGTCGATCGACAGCGCCTGCTCGAGCAGATACGCCGAGACGTATGTGACCGTCGCGTCACTGCCGGTGCCGGCGCCCTGATGCACGCCGAGCCAATTATTCTCGTACATCAGGTAGACGACGCCCGAGAACGACAGGCCGAGCGTGACCCACACGACGGTCCATCCGGCCGCGGTGCGCAGCGACATCTCGGTCGCACGGCGATGCACCACCCCGAGATCGAGGAACAGGAGCAGCGCTACGAGCGCAAAAAATCCGAGCCAGAACCAGATCATCAGCGCGTCCGGCAACCATGCCTAGCGAACGGCACGGGAGCAAGCGCGGGAATGGGTTAACGAACTTCGCCGGGACCGAGTCCGGCTTGCTACTGCAGCGTCGCCAGGAGCTTTTCCGTGTCCGTCGCGCGGCGGGTCAGGCCGAGCTTCGTAAACGTCGCGATCGCGTCGCGCAGCATGTCTTTGCCGTCGGCGAGCGCACCGGTCTCGGCCTTGTAACGACCGAACGCATACAAGGCCTTACCGAGTTGCGCCTCGTTGCCGATCGCATGGAGGACCTCGATCGCCTTCGCGTACGCGACCGATGCATCGAGCGTGGTGTCCGCGCCATCCGCGTGGTCGGTCGCGTCGTAGAGGCTCGTCGACAGGACATCGCCGAGCGTCAGCAGGGCCTGGGCCTCGCGCTCGCGCTGGCCCGACTTCTTCGCGACCTCGAGCGCCCGTTCCGCGAGCTCGCGAGCCGCCTGCGGGTGACCCTGCAGCTTCTCGAGCGTGGCCAGGTGACGGCACGCTTCGCTCTCGAGCCCGCGGTCATCGATGTCTTCGATGATCTCGAGCGCGTTATCGAGCCGGCTACGTGCCTCTTCGAGCTTGCCGTCGACCAGCGCGACCTCGCCGAGGTTGCACAGGATCAGGGCAGACAGCGGCAGCGCGCCGATGCCTTCGGCCTCGGGGAGGACCGCCAGCCAACCGGTCCTCGCTTCGGCCACATCGCCAAGCTCGAACGCGAGCGCGGCGAGGTTGTTCGCCGAGACGATCTGGCCCCAGCGATCACCGATCGCCTTGCGCAGCGTCAGCGCTTCCTTGTGGCAGTTGTAGGCGGACTCGTATCGACCGCGGTCCTGCTGGATGTCGCCGAGCCGCGACATCGATGTGGCGATCGCGCGCTTGTCGCCGCTCTTGGAGCGCCGCGATAGCGCCTCGGTGACCTTCGCGTGGGCTTCGTCGTAGCGACCGAGCATCTGCAGGGTCTTGCCGATATCGTCGAGCGAGCTCGCGATCCCGCGACCGTCGGCCGCGCCGCGGAACAGCTCGAGGCCGCGCTCGAGGTATTCGAGTGCGAGCTTGAGATCGCCCTTGCGGCGCCACACTCGGCCCATCTTGTTGAACGCGACCGCCGCCTTGGTCTTGCTCGCCGCGACCCACGACAGGCGCAGCATCCGCTCGAACGCGCCGAGCGCAGCCTCGAAGTCTCCGATCAGCTCGTAGACCGAGCCGAGGTCGTGCCAGATATGCAGGCGCTGCGCGAGGTCTTGCGCGCCGAGACAGACAAGGGCGCGATCGAACAACCGGATCGCCTTCTCGTTCTGATACTCCGCACGTGCGGCCTCTGCCGAGCGGCGATAGCGAATCGCGGCTTCGCGGGTCTCTCCCGCGAGCGCGAGATGGCGACCGACTTCTTCTTGCTGAGCCGGCGAGCGGCCTTCGGGATGGAGCTCGAGCCAGCGCGCGACGACGTTGTGGTAGCCGCGGCGGTTCTGGGCGTCGACCGCCTTGTAGACGATCGACCAGAGGTTCGGATACGCGAAGTGGAGCTCGCGCTCGCCGGAGACCGTCGAGAGTGGAATCTCGACGAGCCATTCGCGTTCGATCAACTTACCGATCGCGGCGACGACTGCGAGGCGCGAGTGATCGCCCGAGCTCGCGATATCCGCGAGGGTAGGGCCGTCTGGATCGGTGTGACCCGCGGTCGCGTACGATCGCTCGAGTGCGATCACGGCATCGAGCCACGAGCGCTCGCCGACGACGGCGGCCATCTCGACGACGCGCCGCTCGATCGGCTCCATCACGCGCAAGCGCGCCGCGACGAGCTCCTCGTACGTCTTCGGCAGGTCGAAGGCCTCGAGCGTCGCGGGCTCGAGCCGCCACATCATGCCCTCGCGGGTGATGACGTCACTCTCGAGTAACAGCCGCACGAGCTCGTGGATCGCGCGCGGCGAACCACCGAGACCGCGCACGTGCTGCAGCAACTTCTGCGGCACGTCGTGGAGCTGCTTGCATAGCTCGCGGAGCAGCTCCTCGGCCTCGTTCGGGGACAGCGCCGAGAGATCGATCTTGGTCGGCGGGACTTCGCCGTCGCCGAAGGTGCGGTGGCGTTCGTAGAGCGCGGCGGTCGCCGTGCCCACGATCGCGAGCCGGCGATCGGTCATGCCCGCGGCGAGGTAGTGGATGAAGTTGATCGTGTCGTTCTCGCACAGCTCGAGATTCTCGACGACGATCAGCACCGGATGCTTGTCGGTCTCGGCGGTGAGCAGGCGCTTGAGCGCCATGAACAACCGGCCCTCCAGGCGCTGAGGCGAATCGAGCAGCGGTCCGACGACCGGACTGTCATCGAACGGCACGCGGAGGAGGTGCGCGATCAGGTGTGCGATCTCCGGAACGCGTGCGGCGGGTACGATCTCGGCGACGCCCGCCTGGATCTTGTCGCGACTCTCGTCGGGGTTCTCGCCGACGACGACGCCGAACCGCGTGGTCAAGGCGCGCGCGATGGGGCCGTACGCGTGCGAGTTGTCGTCGGCGATGCCCTGGAGCACGGTCATGCCCGGGTGCTGCGCCTTCGCTCGACCGATCAACTCCGACAGGATGCGGCTCTTGCCCATGCCGGGCTCGCCGACCACCACGGCAAAGCCGAGCGTGCCGTCTTGTTTGAAGGCCTTGCCGACGACGTCTTGCAGTTGCTTGATCGCGGCGGCTCGCCCCGTGAACTTCGGCTTGAAGTCGTACGACGCGGTCGTGATCTGCGTGCGCTCGCCTTCGCTCTCGCCGAAATCCATGCCGGATTCGGTCTCGAATTGACCGGTATCCAGGGTGTCGAGATCCGGTTCCCCGGTCTTGGGCCGCGGCGCCGGGGTGTGGCGGTCCCAGGTCAGCGGCGACACGAGGTTCCCCCGCCGCTCAGCCCTAACATCCGAATGTTCCATGAGTTCTTCAACGCAGTTCTCAGCACGACGTGCCCCAGCAACGTCGGCGGAAGCTAGTGTGAGGGGATGTAGTTGTCAATCGAAAGCGAAGTGACCTCAGGTCACTTGTTACGAATTGTGACGCGAATGGTCAATTCCAGTCACCTAACCATGCGTCGAGGATCGCAACGCTACTCGGCTTTGATCGGAGGTTTGGCGCGGTTAGCGCAGCGCTTCGGCAACGCAGCTTTGTAGGTCTCGGTTCGCTTCGTCACGTCCGCGGGGATCGCGCGCGAGGTCTTCTTGGCGCCTTTATCTACCGGCTCGTCGCGCAGAAAATAGTGCAGCGACACCGGCCAGATCGGTTCGGTCTTCGCCGCGAGCCGCGCACAATTCTCCGCTTCGAGATCGTCGAGCACGTCCGCGATGATCTTCGCGGTGATCGGCTTCACGTCGTGCATCAACACGACGCCGCCACCGTCGTGCAGGATCATCTTCAGGACCTTCTTGCGCAGCTTGTCGGCGTCGTGCGCTTTCCAATCGAGCG
>JANXOP010000228.1 GCA_025357755.1 Kofleriaceae bacterium
TCGCCGCCGGGTTCACCATGTAGTCGCCCTTGAGGCGAAAGCCGCCGGAGGTCTGACCGAACGCGCCGGACTGACCGATGCGACCGCCACCTCCGTACAGGTCGATGCCGAGCGTCCACACGTAGGACTGCTCGGGCTTCACCACCGCGATCAGGTTCTGGGTGGGGCGACCCACCGCGTACTGAGGTTGGGAGACCGGGCCACCGCCGAGGTTTTGCGGTGGCTGCCCGTCGTGCGGCGCATCCTGGCCCATCGTCGTCGTGCCGCCATTGCCGGTCTCCGGTCCGGCAGCGCCACCACCCGCGCCGGTCGGCGCGAGATCGATGTGCTGCCCGGCCGCGTCGGATTTGATCTTCTCTTGGGTCTTCTGGATCTTCTCTTTGAGCTTCGGATCCGGGCTCAGGTTATCGCCGGCGTTACACGCGGTGAGTGCCGCGCCGAAGATGCCTTGCTGGTAGAGCGAGGTGCAGAGGTTGAAGTAGTACTTTGCCTCGGGCGCACGATCGGCCGCGCTGCGGAACTTGTCGCTGGCACCCTTGTAGTTGCCGGCGAACATGAGGTTCTTGCCCTCCTCGTTCTCCGCGGCGGCGATTTCGGCCTGCGTCTCGGCGTGAGCGTACGTGGCAGACAACGTGACAGACAACGAGGTGGTCAGTGCCAACCCTAGAGCGAGCCTATTCATAGTTCCCCCACAGACGACCCGGTAACAATATCACCGATGCCGTTTCGAGCGGCGCTTTGCCGGGGCGTCGCTCACATCGGCGTGATCTGAGCCATCCGACATGGCACTGTCGATCATGCGGCGGGCCGCCTCGTGGCCACGCAGATGCCAGTTCTCGGGGTTGCCGAGCAACACCGACACGATGATCTGCGGCTTCTCCGCGGGCGCGTAGCCGACGAACCACGAGTGCTCCATGTAGAACGGCGTGTTCGTGGCAAGGGTGCCGGTCTTGCCGGCGACGGTGACCTTCGCGTGCTTGCCGAAAGTGCGCGAGGCGCTGCCGAAGTTGCACGTACCAACCATCATCCGGCTGACCGCCTTGGCGACGTTCTCGGCGAGCACGCGCTTGATCGCGCCGGCCTCGAGGCGGATGCCCGACCCTCCGTCCGGAGATTTGATCGAAGCGATCAGGCGGGGCATCGGCTGGTTGCCTTCGTCGGCGAACGTCGCCGCGAGCAGGGCGCCCCCGAGCACGGACATCCGCGAGCCCGCGAAGCCGGCAGCTGCCCGCGCGAAATCGACGGTCTTGTCGCGGGGCAACGCGAGCTCCGCGAACGTGGCGGGCAGGGCGAGCGAGCCGGGCAACGTGCCGCCGAGGCCGATGTCGTGCGCCACCTTGTCGAGCTGCGCGGGCTCGAGGTGCTGGTACGCGAGCTTGCCGACGATCGCGTTGTTCGAGTGCGCGACGCCGTAGAGCAGCGACTCCTTGTTCGAGTCGCGCTTGTCGTCCTTGAGGTTCGATTCGACGACCGAGCGAATGCCGCCGTGATAGGCGACCTTCTCGTCGGGATCGAGCCCGCCCGCGACGAGCGCGCTCGCGGTGACGAGCTTGAACACCGACGCCGCGGGTGCCCAGACATCCGTCGCGAGGTGCCAGTCGAGCTTGCCGTTCTTGCCGCCCTTGTTGTCCTCGGTGCGCCGACCGGCGAGCGCGAGGATCCGCCCGTCCGGCGCCATGGCGACGATCGCCCCACGCGGTGCCCTCGCTTCGTCGAGCAGCTCCTCCGCGGTGGTCTGGAGCTTGGGATCGAGCGTGAGGATCGCTCGGCGGCCGTCGGCGAGCGGGGCTTCGTAGTGATCGCCGACGCGCTCGATCTTGTCGAGCATCAGCTCGGCCTGGACCGCGACGGCGGCGGGAGCCGAAATCGGCTGCGCGCCTTCGACCAGGGGAGCGCCGCTGATCATCGCGGCGGGGCCCGCAGCGGCCGCAGGCTTGTCGCGCTTGCTGCCGGCACTCGCAAACATCGCAACACCTGCGAGCACGACGCCGCCGGTGAGCACGAGAACGCGTCGCATCGACCCTGGATGTAGCGTCATCCCCCTGTTAGGGTCAACTTCCATGTCCCTTCGTGGTGTCGCGATCTTGGCCGTTTTGGCCGTCAGCGTCGCCAGCTGCACCCGGCAGGGTCGGACCACTCCGCAGCTCGTGCCGACCCCGAGCGTTCAGCCGGGCGAGTGTGGCGTCCCGGGTCGCGACGGCGTGATGAGCAACGCTCCGAAAGTCGAGCACGCGGATCGTGATCTGGACGGCGATGGTCGGCTCGAAGTGATCGTGGTCGATCGCGCGAAGTGCGACGCGCGCGGAAACTGTTACTGGAACGTGTTCAAGGTCGGCGCCGCGCCAGGTGAGTGTGCTCGCTACCTGGGTAACTTCGCAGGCGCTGCACTCGAGCCACTCGTCACCAAAGGCGACGAGAACATGAGCGATGTACGCGCCTACTGGAATCAAGCGAGTGGCCGGCTGTTACTCCAGCCATACCGCTTCCTTCGAGGCGGATATCTCATCGATGACGGTGACGTGCTCCAGTGTAAGCGGGCCTCGGACGATCGCCTCGAATGCGCCGACACCAAGCGGTGATCCTTAGGATTTACTGTTAGGATCGGAGGTGGTGAGCGACACAGGTCGGAACAAGACGGTGGTCACCGCGATCTCGAAGATCAGCGATCGCCCCGTCGCCAAGGAGGCCTGTCTAGTCGTCATCTATGGGCTCGAGCTTGGCAAGAAGTTCAACCTCAACCGGCCCCAGATCATCATTGGCCGGTCGAGCAAAGCCGACATCCAGATCGATCAAGAAGCGGTCTCTCGTAACCACTGCAAGATCATCAACACCGGCAACGCGATCATGCTGCGCGACATGGGGTCGACCAACGGCACCTACGTCAACGACGAGATGATCGACGAGTACGTGCTGCGCGATGGCGACTTCATCAAGGTCGGCCGCTGCATCTTCAAGTTCCTCAGCGGCAACAACATCGAGAACGCGTACCACGAGGAGATCTACCGCCTCACGACGGTGGATGGCCTCACGCAGATCTTCAACCGCCGCTACTTCGTCGAGACGCTCGCGCGCGAGATCGGTCGCGCGCTGCGCTATCGCCGCGATCTGTCGTTGATCATGTTCGACATCGACCGGTTCAAGGGCGTGAACGACAGCTTCGGGCACCTCGCCGGCGACCACGTCCTCAAGCACCTCGCCTCCGTCGTGAAGACGCGGATCCGGCGCGAGGACGTGCTCGCGCGCTACGGCGGCGAG
>JANXOP010000343.1 GCA_025357755.1 Kofleriaceae bacterium
GCCCCATCCGACCACGCCGCCCAGCGCGCTCCACGTCGACATCGGCTCGCGCTCCGGGTGCTTCTTCGGCACCACGACCTCGCCTCGGCCGAAGACAAAGAGGATCACCGCGCAGACGATCTGCATGGCCGCGAGCACGGCGAGGATCGCATCGGGCGCGAGATAGACCGCCGTGCGTTCGGCGATCACGCCGCCGAGGATGCCACCGAAGGTCGCGCCCATGCCGATGCGCCCGATGTGGCGCTTCGCACTCGCGATATCGAAGCGCTCGTTGACGATGGACCAGAACCCCGAGACCAGCACCGCGCTCGCGATGTTGAGGTGGAAGAACGTGATGACCGCGACCGGCCGCGGATAGTGCGAGATCATCGCCCACTCGGCGAGTGCGACGAGCCCACTCACGAGGTTCATCGCCGGCACGAGCCGCATCGGCCCGAACCGGACCATCAGCTTGCCTGCGATGATGATGATCGGCAGCGACAGCGCCGCCGACACGCCGATGAACAGCGGCAGTGATTTGATCGAGAACCGCGCGAGCAACGTCGCGTCGCGCGCCGCTTTGGCCGCGAGGAACGACGCGACGACGAGGAGCGCCGAGACTGTCGCGAGGCGCGCGAGGCGCCGCTGCTGGTCGTCGACGCTCATGATTCAGCCCGCTGGCTCTGGAAGAGTAGCCTTGGGCACCACCCGTGCGGTCGGTAAGCGACCCATCGCACCTTGGTCGACCTGGTCTGGGTGGTTTTCGGCCACGAGCTTGTCGAACATCTTTCCCGAGCGATACGCGAGGAACACCCACAGGCACGCGAGGACCACGTTCGTCACGGCGAATGCGCGGACGCCGAAATGAAGGACTTCGACGAACAGGAACACGAGGCCGAGGCCCGCGACCACGTCGCCCATGCGGAAGAAGAAGGTATCGATCGCGGCTTTCGCTTTGTACTTCGCCTCGTGCGAGGTCGGCAGGAACAGCGCTTGCCGCAGCGTGTTGTGCAGCGAGTAATCGAGGCCGTTCTCGGTCGTCTTCTCGACCCGGACGAGCGAGACGTTGACGAACAGGATCAGCGCGAACCAGCCACCCAACACGATGAGCGGCATGATGAACAGCGCGCGCCGCACACCGAGTGTCGTGAGCAGCCGCGCGACGATGAACGTCTGGAGGAAGAAGCTGACGATGTTGACCAAGAAGTAGTAGCTCGAGAAGAAGTCGCTCAGGTACCCCCCCTTCGCGGCTTTGAACAACGGATCTTGCTTGGTCGCGTCGTCGATCTTTTTGTCAGCTGCGTCGGGAGTTACAGCAGCACCCGCGCTCGGATGGACTCTCTCTGCGGCGTACGTCTCGGCATGTCTCGTCGCGAGCTCGCTGATCACGTACTCGCCCGCCGTGTTGATGATCGTCGCGGTCAGTAGCATCCCGGCGAGCAAGCGGAGGTACTTGTCGCGAAGGACGAGCGCGAAGCCGCCCTTCTTGTCTTTCCTGGCTCCATCCTCGGGCTCGGCCGACTTGACCTGCGCGACCTCTTGCTTTTTGGCGGCCTCGCGCCGTTCGACCACGTGATACAGCACGATCGAGACGCCGAGCAGCACCACGGCGAGCGTCATCAGACCGGGAACTCCGAGGAGCCCGTGCAGCAGCCTGGGCACGTACGCGCCGAGCATGGCGCCGATGCTCGCGCCGATGCCGATGACGCCAAACACGCGCTTACCTTCTTCCTCGGTGTAGATGTCGTTCGCGAACGACCAGAAGTTCGAGACGACGAGCGCGTTGAAGACGCCGACCCAGATGTAGAACGCGAGGCCGATCGGAGCCTTCGCCTCGGAGAGCAAGTAGAACCCGACCAGGCAGCCCATGAAGATGATCTGCATCGTCGTCATGAGCCGGATCCGGGTGACCTTGCTGGCCAGCCAGCTGAACGCGGGCACCACGCCGAGCAGGAGCATGGTCTGTCCCGCGGACGCGTAGGACTTGAGCTCGGCACCTCCACCGAGGAGGATCAGGGGCTCGCGTACGACCTTGAGGACGTAGTAGCAACACAGCAGGAGAAAGACGTTCAGGGCGAGCAGCGCGACCGTGAGAACCTCGCTCCTCTTGACCGGGGCGAACTTCCTAAGTGCCCGGCCCAACGCTGATTCTCCGGTATCCGACGCGTTCAACGAATCCACAGGTGCGCACGATGCAATGGGAACGCCAAGGAAATTCGTAGGCGTTTTGCAGGCCAACGCATTCCAGGGCTTCTAGCGTAGCAGCCCTTGCAGTGAGCCGTGCGCCAGCGCTCGGCTAATCTCGATCCCGTGCTGCGTAGCGCGAACCCGACAGGGCATGACTAAACGGAATCGCGGTTGAAGGCGCGCTGCACGGTCGCGACGGAGTCGCCTCGCTCGCATCGATCGCCGGCGTGATCGGGAGCGACGACGACGACGGCGACGACGACGACGACGAGGGCGAGGGCGAGGGCGAGGGATTCACATAGGTGATCGTGAGGTTCGGCGCCGAGCCCGTGATCTGTAGCTTGCCTTCATGAAGAGCGCGATGGTGTGCCGTAGGTGAGGGTCAAATTCTCGGCCTCGTGGCCGCCGCCGTGTTCGCGATGCACCACGTGATGGAGATCGACGCGATCGATAAACGTCAACGGCCCGCGTGGGCCAGCGAGTACCGCGGTCGCGCTGCGCTCGATGCACATCACGGCGCTGACGAACGAATCGAATACCCTGTTTAGAGCTCTTCTGCTTGGTGTGGCTCGGCCTGGCGTGCCGCGGCCATTGCGTAGCGCCGGCAGTGCTCGAGGTACGCGTGCTCGTGCAACGCGACGAGCTCGACGAGCGCTTGCCACAGCCAGCTCGGCGCATCGAGGTTCTTCGTGCGATGCGACGCGAGCTCCGCGGTCCATGCGCGCGTCGCCTCGCTATCCATCTGGCGGCGGTGTGCGCGCCCGACGACCGTGCCGAGGTAATACGCGAGCCGACGCGCCTCCTCGGCATCGACGTGATCGAGCTCGAGCTTGAGATCCTGCGGCAGCAGCTCGCGGATGAACACCGAACGGTCGAGGATCGCACCGGCGAGCATGCGCGACCCCAGCGCCGGAGCGAGCCGCTTCGCGCCTTGCAGCACGCGCATCCCCGGGGCGAGTCCGGTATTCGTGTCGGCGGCCCACGGCGCGACGGCCTCGACCGCTTGCTTGATGTCGAGCAGCGCGAGCGTGCGCTGCTTCTTCTCGCGATACTCGACGAGCGCCGCGACGCGCCACAGGCCGAGCGAGCTGCAACCCTTGACCCAGAACGCGGCATCGACGAGGGTGATCGGCCGCTGCGCGTCGTTGCCCTCGAGCGCCGTGATCAAGCCGCGGATCGGCTCCTGCTCGACGAGCCGCTTGACCGCATCGCGTTCTTCGTCGGAGAGCTCCCAGAACCGCTTGCCGATCGGGATGCGCTTGCGCGCTCCGATGCGCTCGTCGAGCAAGCGCTTCGAGGTCCGCTTGACCGCGCGCTTCATCACGAGCCGGATCGGCGGGGGCAACTCGTCGATCTCTTCGGACACCGCCTCGCCTTCGAACGCGGCCTCGTAGCCCGCGACGAGGTCCTCGGTCAGTCGCGCGGTCGTGACACCCGGCAGATCCGACGAGCGCGCCGCCATCGCGAGCGAGAGTGCGAGGCGTACTAGATCGTGCGCCGGGTTGCCGATCACGGTCTGGTCGAGGTCGCGCATCTCGACGACCGCCGTCGAGTCGTGATGGCCGATCGGGCCGAGGTTGCCGATGTGGCAGTCGCCGCAGATCCACACCGGTGGGCCTTGCGGGATCGAGGTGGTCTGCGGCGAGGCGAGCCACTTGTAGAACTGGCTCGTGCTGCCGCGTACGAACGCGTGGGCGCTGCGCGCCATCTTGAGCTCGCGCTTGGCATTGAGGGTCGCGCTGCGTTGGCTGGGGATGGGTCCGGTCATGGGCTCTCGATGGCTTCTACGAAGTCGGCCACGTTGCGATCGTGGTCGATCTTCCGACGGTGAATCAGGTGAACGCTCGCGATCAAGGGCGGCAAGCCCGCGAGAAAGCCGCCGAACACGTCGAACGGCCAGTGCACGCCGAAATAGATCCGTGACAGGCCGATACACAGGATCAACGTCACCGCCGCGAACACGATCGCGCGGCGGTGCGCGGGATAGAGCGCTACCAGCACGGCCGCGATCACGCCCCACACGCCCACGGCGGACATCGAATGCCCGCTCGGAAAGCTGTAATCGGTCGGCAGCGGAATCTTGTCGAACAGCTGCGGCCTCGGGCGCGCGAAGATCGTCTTCAAGTACTGGTTGACGAGGATCACGAAGGCCGCGTCGACGACCAGGACGACCGCCCCGACGCGCCGCTTCCGCAGCGCGCACACGATCGCGAGCGCGGTGACGACCGGAATCAGCACCATGTTCGAGCCGATGAATGAAGCTGCTGCGGCGACGAGGTCGGCAGGCGTCGAATCGAGCTCGTGGACGGCAAGCTCGATCTGCTTGTCGAGCTGATCGAACCGGGGGTTGCGAAGCTCGCGCGCGACGATCGTGAACACCACGCTCGCGGCGAGCGCTCCGGCGAGCAACAAGAACGTGCGCAGCGTGAGAGCACGCATCCAGCGCAGCACGTTCGCTCTCGTCTTCAGTACCATCGCCAGGTCTCGTCAGTGTTCTGGACGCGTGAGCCCGACGACCTTCTGGCCCTTCGGACCGAGGTCGTACGTGTGGATCACGAGCGGACCCGCGTGGGTTCCGTTCGTCACTTCGATGGAGACCCGCCGGCTCGGATCGTCCTCGGGACCGGCTTGATTCGCGATCGATCTGGGCTGGATGCAGAGCTCGCCATCCTCGCCGGGCGTGACGGGCAGCTCGACCGCTTGACCGTTGCCCCGCTCGATCGCCTTGTAGCGATACGTGGTCGAGATCATGACCAGCCGCTTGCGCGAAAAATCGGTCGCGCAGATCTTATCGGCTTCCGACCGGACATCGCCGATCGGCGACATCTTCGAGAAGTAGCGCGCGAGGATCCGGTTCTGGCGCTCGATCAGCGTCTCGACCAGGTACGCGACATCGGTGGGATCCTTCCAGCGACCGAGCTCGACGAGTCGCTTGATATCTGCCGGCGAGAACCGCGCGATCTTGCGCGCCATCCACGCGGCATCGCGCTCCGTCATCCGCAGGAAGGCCGGGTTCGGATACAGCGGCTTCCATCGACCCGCAGAGAAATCGCGGTTCGAGAAGTAGCCAAACTTCTTCTTGGCCTCGATCTTCTCGGCGCGGTCCCACGGATACTCCTCGATGCCGAACGTGAACAGCGATCGAAAGACATCGACGAAGTCGAAGTTGTAGGAGTGCCCCAGCCGGCGAGAGAGCTCGTCGACACTGACCTCGCCGCCGAGCGTGTCCGAGGTGTCGAGGATGTAGTGCACCATGTGACCCGGCGACGAGCGGGGGTTCTTCTCGTCGCTCGCCATCCAGATGTCCATCGAGTTCTGCTCGCGCGCATCCCAGTGATCGAGCCACGCTGCGAGGATCTGGCCGCCGCGAAGCTCGCGACGATCTGCGTGATCGACGACGTCGTTCGGATCATCCTTGCGTACGCCGATGTAGCGGAACGGGCCGAGCGTGAGCCCGGGTAGCCACTTCGAGGCTTGCATGCGAACGACCCCGTCCCCGAGCTGGGTCGTGCTGTCGAGCGCCTTCGCGAGCGCCTTCTCGTCGAACGGATGGCTGAGACCTTCGTTGTCGTAGACCACGAGGTTGGGCTTGAGCTTGAGCTGCGAGCGCTTGAGCGTGACGACTTGCTCGCACGAAGTGTTGAAGCCGAGCTCGTCGTAGATCGCCGCACCGATGACGCTCGCCGCACTCGCGCGCTCCGGCAGCCCTTCATCGTCAGCCTTGAGCATGTACTTGCCCTTGCCCTTGATGTTGATCCGGAAGCCAAGCGTCGAGCCGTTGTCCTTGCCGTGATCGATCAGCCACTCTTCGTCTTTGACGTCGGCCGGCTCCGGCAGCATGTCCTCGGGCTTGCACGCGCCCGGCGCTTCGTCGTGGCCCGCCTCACCTCTCGGCCGGTTCGTGTACCAGGACGAATCCGCGACCTCGTCCATCGAGTTGACGTTGCGTGCCTCGCCCGAGACATCGACCGCGAGCCCCCGCGAGACGCGCGCGAACACCACGTTGTCGACCTGATCCCAGATGAACGGCGAGACGTACTCGAGCGGCGCGCAGGTCTGACGGTTCTTGTCGTCAGGCGCGGGATCCGCACGGCACGTGATCGAGACATCCTTGGTATCCGGATCGACGGTCATCGGATCGCGCAACGGGAACGGCTTGGCCGAGCCAGCGCAGGCACCAAGAACAGGGAGCAAGAGGTGGGCCGCGCGCTTCATCTTAGAATCCCTGCCGCGAGCCGAACGCGACTCGCACCGAGGTAATGCCGGCGCCTTGATCGAAGGTCTCGGTGCCAAGGCCGAACAGGATCTCGAAGCCCTGATCGCGTACGGAGCTGGTGGTCACGCCGATGTCCCACGACAAGCGCAGCTTGCTCGGTCCGAGCCCGTCGAGGTGCTCGCCGTACGCGTTGCCGAACGTGACGCGCGTCTGGCCGTCGAGGCCGAGCCACACCGGCCAAGTGTAGCCTATCTGCGCCGCCGCCGTGCTCCGTCCCGTCATCCAGCCAGGGACGAAGCCCGGCATGAGGTCGCCGCCGAGCACGGCGTACTCGTCGAACGGAATGCCATCGCCTTGCAGCTGATCGACGAACTGCAGCGCGAGCTGCATCTTCAACACGCGTTGGTGGCCGGTGAGATCGACGGACGCGCCGAGCACGCCGCCATACTGGATCCACGAGCGGGTCTGGTGCAGATCGAAGTTGGTATTCCCGTTCGCCTTCAAGAACCACCCGCTGCCCGGTGCCGGCTTCGGTGTGCGCGAATCGATCTGGAGGTCGACGCCACCGAAGGCGGTCGCATAGTCGTCGCCGAACAGCGGCGGTTTCTCGAGCGTCCCGTTGTCGACAAGCTCCGACACCGTCGGGTTGTTGCAACATCCGCCCGAGACGAAGCTCAACCGGTGGACGCCGCCACGGAAGCGGACACTCGATTCGTCGACGATCTTGTGGCGATAGCTCGCACTCCCTTCGATCTTCTCGAGGCCGTAGCGCGACAGCGTCCCGGTCTTGACGTCGGGACCGATACCAAAATAGATGTTGTCCTCGGAGCGCTTGAACTCGAAGCGAGCCTCGACCACATCGCTCTTGGTGACCGAGTACCGATCGGCCGCCGTCGCGTCGATCCAGGGCGCGCCCCAGGTCGCGAAGTGGAGGCGGAGCTGGTTGTCCTTCGCGAGGAAGTCGTTGCCCGCGTAGTAGACGCCGACGCTCGGCAACAAGCCGAAGTCGAACAGGACCGTAGGGATGATCACGTTGTTGCCATCGGGGCCAAACGTGAAGATCGACTCGACCGTATCGGCCCAGTGATCGCGCTCTGCGGTGGTCACGAACGCACCGATCGGCTTGCGGATCACGTACTCGTACGGAACCCAGAGCGGGAACAAGACGACGCGCGGGATCCACCACGCCCAGGAATGGTCGTCGACGTCGGGATTGCCTCGGCCGTCGTAGTCCGGAACGTCGCGTTTCGGGTCATCGGCACGAGCCACCGAGGTGGCGACTGCGAGAGCCAGGCAGATGGAGATGCAGGTGCGAATGTGTCTGCCCCGTGCAAACCGTTCGCCAAAAAAACTCGTACTCCTCAAGGGCACAGAGCTTCGCACGAGTGCTCGCTCCAACCAGGCGTTGGACGAGCGAGCAGGAAAGAGCCGTGCGCTTGCAGCACATTGCGCCCACCCGCCACGTTTCTACGGCCAAACCGTCACCCTTCGATGGTCTCCGAATTTGCATTATCCTACCCGGATGGTCAGCCGCTCGAGTCCTCTCATTATTCTCATGGTTTGTACTGCTGTCGCGGCCGCGGCTCCCGAGCCCTCGCCCGACACTCCGGTCGGCAGTCCCGCGACCGATTCCCCAAAGATCGCGCCGCCCGCGCCGGATGCTCCACCTGCGAAGGTCGAACAAGCGGAGAAGGTTGCGGACAAGGCGAAGCTCACGCCGATCATCACGAACCCCGACAATCCGACGCGGCCCGCATTCCAGCTCTACGCGGAGATCGATCTTCCGATCGTCGCGACGGGTACGGTCTTCGCGCTCGCTCGACTCACGAAGGTCCAGCCCGCGTATTGCGCGCCCCTGTGTGCCGAGACTGGCCTCAATGCGATCGACAAGCTGACGGCCGGACGCTACAGCAGCGCCTGGTCGACCGCGTCGGACTTCGAGCTCTATGGGCTCGGCGCCGCCGCCGCGGTCCTGCTGCTTCATGATGAGGGTGCGTTGAATGCGCTCAACGACGCCGTCGTTGTGGGTGAAGCCACGCTGAGCGCGACGGCGGTCGCTTCGATCATGACCCTCGCAGCGGGTCGACCGCGACCGTTCCTCTACTCGGATCGCGCTCCGCTCTCGGTACGCAACAGCGCCGATGCCGGCTTGTCCTTCCTCAGCAGCCACACCGCCGAGGCGTTCGCGATCGTGACGTCGCTCTACGTCGCCGAGAAGCGGCTCCATCCAGGATCGATGCGACCAAAAGTCATCCTCGGCGTCGGGCTCGGTGTGGCGACGTTGGTCGCCGTCTCGCGCGTGATGGCGGGCTACCACTTCATCACGGACGTCACGGGTGGAGCGATCGTCGGTTCGTCCCTCGGCGTGTTGATCGCGTCGGTGCACAACTCGCCGGTCGAGATCGTGCCGGTCGTGAACACCGACACGAAATCCGCGGGCTTGGGGCTGACGGGTAACTTCTGACGAGGTTTCCCTAGCCCTTTTGCTCGTTGCGGCCCGCGCGTTCGCGACCCACCTTGATCGGTGATGAAACGACTCTGGCTGGGGTTCGTTGCAGTTGCGGCTGCGTGCACGCCTAACAACTCGGGCAGCTCGCTCGTCAGCTGCGAAAAGTTGGCGGTCCAGCCTGCGCTGCAGAAACCCGGCTGGAACGGCACGGTCTTCACGATCGCGATGGAGAACCACAGCCGCAGCCAGATCTTTGGCAATCGCCACGCACCCTTCATCAACCAGCTCGCGAAGACCTCCGCGGTCGCGATGGGCTATCACGACCCGTACGTCCATCCCAGCGAGGCGAACTACCTCTGGATGGTGTCGGGCGAGAACTTCGGCGTGCTCGACGATGACGACCCGAACAAGCACTCGTTCAACTCGACCTCCCACATCGCCGATCAGATCGAGAACGGCGGCTTGACCTGGAGATCGTACCAAGAGTCGATGGGCGCGCCGTGCGGCCTCGTCTCGCACGGGCGCTACGCACCGAAGCACGATCCGTTCGTCTACTTCGACGACCTCAACGGGTGGGACGGGGCCACGGTGCACAAGACCCAGCGCTGCATCGACCACGTGGTCGACTACTCGGTGCTCGAACACGATCTCGCGTCTGGCACCGTTCCGAACTATGCCTTCATCACGCCCAACCTGGACGATGACATGCACGATGGTTCGATCGCCGAAGGTGACGCCTGGCTGTCGCACGAGATCCCCAAGATCATGGCGAGCCCGGCGTATCAAAACGGCGGCGTGATCTTCCTGCTCTGGGATGAGGGCGGCGGCACTCCCGCGAACGACGACCCGCCGTTCATCGCGATCTCGAACAACGCCAAGCCCGGTTTCCAATCGCTCGCGAACTACGACACCAGCTCGTACTTGAAGACCGTCGAAGCCGTGCTCGGGCTCGGATCCCTGCCCTGCGACGCCGAGAGCGCGTCGGTCAACACGATGGCTGATCTGTTCAACGTACCGCTCGCCGATCCGCCGGCGCCCACTCTCGCGGTGACTCCCTAGTGGACGTTCACGCCGCCATCGGATCGCTCGCGCTCGGCCTGGCAGGCGTGCTCGGCGCGTGTACGCAGTCGCCGCCCGAGCCGTCTGCGCTCGCGAGCACCACACCAGCGCAGGTCGGCGCGCTCCTGTTCAGTGATCCGTCGCTGTCGGAGCCCGTCGGCCAGGCGTGCGCCGATTGCCACGATCCGCGCGTCGCGTTTCGCGATCCCGAGGCCGATCACTCGACCTCGATGGGGGTCGTCGCCGGCCGGTTCGGTTCGCGCAACTCGCAATCCGCGATGTACGCCGCGCTCGTGCCGACGCTCCACTACGATCCCGAGGCGGCGCAGACCGTCGGCGGCTTGTTCTGGGATGGCCGCGCCGATTCGCTCGAGGATCAGGCGAACGGTCCGCTCATGAATCCGCTCGAGATGGCGAACCCGTCCACCCAGGTCGTCGTCGACAAGCTTCGCCTCGGCCCGAACGCCGCGGCTTTCCGCGCCGCGTTCGGCGACGACGCGCTCGACGAGGTCGACGGCGCGTATGCCCACATGACCGCCGCGCTCGCCGCGTACGAGCGGACACCCACCTTCGCGCCGTTCTCCTCGAAGTACGATCACTACCTCGCCGGCACCGCCGCGCTGAACGCTTCCGAGAAGCGCGGCCTCGCGATCTTCGAAGATCCCGCGCGTGGCAATTGCGCGAGCTGCCATCCGAACCGGCCGAGTGCGGCTGGTGCGCCGCCGATGTTCACGACCTACGCATACGCGAACCTGGGTATCCCCACGTACGCGAACAATCTCTTCTACGAGCAGCCTCAGGCGCTCAACCCCGACGGCGCCGCGTATCTGGATCGCGGACTCGGTCGCACGCTCGACGACGTTCGCGAGGACGGCGAGTTCCGCACGCCGACGCTGCGCAACATCGGTCGCACGGCGCCATACGGCCACAATGGTTACTTCGCGAGCCTGGCCTACTTCCTCGATTTCTTGAACACGCGTGACACCGGCTCGACCGAGGTCGGCACCTGTAGCCGCGCGAAGGCCGAGGTGCGCTGCGCGTGGCCCGCGCCCGAGGTCGCGGCCACGCTCGACCATCACGTCGGCGACCTGAAGCTGAGCGAGAGCGACATCGATGATCTCGTCGCGTTTCTCGAGACCCTCGACGACGTCGAGTAGATCGGAGTCGACGCGGCCCGCGGTCGCGCGCGCAGTGATCTCCGCGAGTCAACCGCTAGTAGCGGTGGCGCCAGAGGAGATCGATACCGTCGTAGCTGCGATCACCCGCCGTGGTCTCGAGCTCCAGCTGGCGCGTGAACCAGTATTCGAGCGTGCCTTCGCTGGAGTTCTCGTCGGGTCGCGCGGCAAGGTGCTGGGTGACCGAGAAGAACAGCGTGTGCGTGATCCACGAGCCGACCGTGACCGCAGCGCTGGAGGTCGCGGATGCGGATTCGTAGCGAATGACATCGACATCGAACGGCAGCGCCTGCTTCACGTAGCCACCGATCTGGTTCGCGACGATCGAAGCGCCGGCCGAGGTCGCCTGATCGCGCGCACTGCCGCTGTTGGGATCGCCGTTGGGCTCGCCGCCGAGGAGGAAGCCGAGGAGCTCGCTCTGCGAGTAGAGGCCGGGATCGGAGCTGAGGACGAGCTGCGGTTTGGAGAGGCGACCGCGAACCTGCGTGACCGTGGTGACATCGGTGAAGTCGTGGCTGATCCGGACCTCGAGCTGAGGATCGACCGTGCCGTCGAAATAGACCGCGGCTCGCTCGATGCGGTATCGCCGATCGAAGAGGTCGAGGTCGCCGCTGTTCGCCGCGATCGTACCCTGCACGCCCATCGTCTCGGCATCCATCGTGACGTCGAGCTTGCCCTCGACCGTGGTCCGGAACTCCTTGGCCTCGACCTCAGTCTTGTTGAGTTTGACGTGCGCGATCAGGCCGGGCTGGGTCGGCGGAGCAGGCGCATTCGGCGCGCCATTCGCGCCGGCCGCGACGATCGGCGGTTTTGCTTTCTGGAGACCGATGTGTAGATCCGCGGGTGTACCGACAGGCTTGAGCGCCTCGCCACCGGTCTTGTCGACCTTGATGAAGGTCTTGTCGATCGAGACATCCGCGATCCACGTCTGGTCCTTGCGACTGATCTTTGCGGTGATCTCGGAATCGATCAGCGGCTCGACCGAGCCGATCGGCGAGACGTGGTGGAGAATCAGCTTCGCGGTACCACCGCTCAGGTTCGCCCCTTCGAGCGCGATCGTGCCATCGACCCTGAGGTCACCCTTGCCGAGCTTGCCGGTCGCCGCGAGCTTGATCTGATCCTTGCCGATCACGACATCGATCTGAGCCCGCCGCATCGTGCCGACCTGGGGTGCGATCGGCAGCCGTGCCTCCTTGAGGTGGATCTCGCCGAGGATGACTGCGGTGCGCGGATCGAATCCGGTGATCGTTAGGTCCGCGTTTAGCGTGCCGCGCGCGGCGCTGCCAGGCTCGGGCGCAAAGGCGAGCAGTGGGGTGAGCTCGAAGTCCTTGGCCTGTAGCTTCGCGGTCGCCGCGGCCAGGCGCTTCGGATCGACCAATGCACTGAGATCGATCTTGCCGCCGCGATCCTCGGTGCCGTGGAGCTCGATCTTCGCGCCGCTCGCGAGCTCGTAGTCGGCCTCGAGCGTGATCGTCTTGATGATCCGCACCGGCGGCCGCCCCATTGGCCCGGGGCGCGATTTCAGATCGTTCGCGGTGAACTTCGCCTTGACCACCGGCGCACCGAGCGTGCCGGTGATGTCGACCTTGCCGTCGAGCGTACCGCCGATGATCTCGTTGCGACCAAAAACCTCGAGCAGGGCTGGCGCAGACGTCTGCTTCAACGACAGGGTCGCTTTCAAGGCGGCGGTCTGCAAGCTCGCTGGATCGGTGCGTAGCTGCTCGACGGTCACCGGCAGCTTGCCCTCGAAGTCGAGCAGCGTCACGGCACCCTTCTGGGTCTTCATGGTGATGTTCGCGGTCGCGTTCTGACCATCGAGCTTCGCTCCGAAGTGAGCATCGACCGGCTGCGCGATCGGCGAGCCACGCAGGTGCGTGACATCGAGCTGGACCGTCGCAGTCTTCGCGCCTTCACCGAGCTCGAGTGCGAAGCTCGCATTGCCGCGCATCGTCGATTCCACACCGAACCGCTCGAGCATCGCCGGATCGAACGCGATGTTGTCAGTCTTGATCGAAGCGGCGTGCAAGGCCGCGAGGCCTTGGCGCTGCCACGCCGCCGGATCGGTGACGTCCCCCGGCAAGGCGACCTCGGCGCGTGCCGTCACGGTGCCGACCTGCGGCGCCTTGATGGTCAACGTGGGCACGAGCTCGCGCAGCGTGGGTTGCTCGATCGAGAGCTCGGCATCGACGCGACCGAGCCCGCGAACTTGCGGGAGCTCGAGCTGCTGGATCTTGAAGTTGCCCTTCGCGGTCGTAGCCGTGATCGTGAGCTCGCCGTCGAGTCGGCCGCCCATCGGTGGCTTCGTGACCGTGACGACCTTACCGGTGCTCGGCTGGGTCAGCGCGTTCAGCCGGCCGAGGACGACGAGGTGGTCGACGTACGGGGCGATCCTATCGACGGGCTTCGCCATCAAGTTCGCGACCTGAGCCAGGTCGACGGCGGCGACCTGCACGCTCGCGGTGGTGATCGCGTTGCGCCCCGCGCGCCTCCACGAGGCGACGTTGGTCAGATCCTGCGGCGCCGCGAGCTCGACCGCGATCTTTGCACTTCCCAGCGTGCCGCTCGAGGCCGAGCCCATCACCTTAACCTTGCCCGGCGCAGCGGCGATCGTCGCATCGAGATCGACCGCTGGCTTGGTGGGATCGACCGCGACGCCCTTGCCGGAGAGCTCGAGCGTGCCCGCGAACCGATCGGCCCTACGAGTGACCGCGGCGTGCGCGGTGATCGCACCGCGATACTTCGGGCCGAGCACCGCGAGCGCGAGCTGATCGATCTCGATCTTCGCATCTAGATCGCCCGCGTTGCGGCCGGCGCGATCGAGCTCTGCACCGACAGCGATACGCCCACCTCGGGAGGACGACGTCGCGAAGCTCGTCAGCGCGAGGTGGTCTGGATTCATCACGAAGCGACCGCCTTCGCCAGTCCAGTCCGATCCGTTGCCCGCACGCACGTGGTGATGGCCGAGCTCGACCGTCACCGTGCTGCCCTTGCCAGGCGGCGTCACCAGCGCGGCCAGCTCGATCAGCCAGGGATCCTGATACGGATGCGACGTCACGTTCACCGCGATCCGTCCGTCGTTGCGATCGGCCGCGGTGAGCTCGAGCTTGCCGAGCGCCATCGTACCGCGCACGATGCCGACGGCCTTCGCGCTCGCCTTACCGTGCGGCTGGCTCGGCATGTGAGTGCCGTCGATCGAGACGCTCAGCGACGCCATCCGCAGGTCCTGCATGGCGAGTTGCTTGCCATCGACGGTCGCCTTGACCGCGAGGTCCGGAGTCGGCATCAGGGCACCGCTCGCGTTCAGATCGAGATGCAGCGTGCCGTGTAGCGGCGCCTTGCCGCCCGACGCGAACGCAGGATCGGCGATGGCCGTGACGATCGCGCGATCGAGATGAATCGCCTGACCGGCGCGCGTGATCGCCGCGTCGATGGTTGCCCTCATGGGTCCCGTGACGGCGACCTTCGACGCGACCGTCTGGTCCTTGCTCGAGAGGTCGACCGTGAACTCGGTGCGGGGGAGCTGCTGGTACGTGCCGTGGCCCTTGATCAGCGCGGACGCCGTCGGCAGCGCGCCCGGCGCGCCCTGGGCAACATCGAAGGTCGCCGAGAGCCCGCCGCTCGCGATCACCCTGTTTTGCGTGAGCACCGCGAGATCGAGATCGTTTGTCTCGAGGGTGCCTGTCACGTGCATGGCATCGAGATCCGCGGACAGCTTCGCGCCGACCTTTGCCGCGCCGATGCTCGCGTCGAGAGTCAGCGGGATCACCGAGCCGTTGTTGCCATGCGCCGTGATCCCGAGCGCGAGGTCGCCGGGGAGCTCGATCCGCGGCACTAGCTTCGCGACCGCGGCTTTCGGCGCCGCGACCAGGAGCGTTCCAGAGAAGTGCGGCAGCTTGCCCTCGACCTTGGACTTCAGGATCGACAGGTCACTGGCTGCGACCGAGACTCCGCCGATCATCACCTCCAGGTGCGACGCCCGCGTCTGCTCGGCATCGTCGTGGACCTGGGCGAGGATCGTGATCGGCGCATCGCGCTCTCTCCAGGTCGCCACCAGGCGCAGCCCGGCGTTGCGCGTGCCGACCGCGTGGATGTGGCCATTCGTATCGATCAACACCCCGTCGAGGTTCATCACGCCGAGGTCGGGTTGCCCCGTGTCGACCATCACGTGGCCGCGGATCAGCTCGACATCGTCGAGGTCGACGTCCCACGCGGACTTGGTCTGGGGCTCGTTCGGATCCGAAGGCGTTATCAGCTTCGCGATCGCGAACGAGCCATCCGCCTCGCGCTTGATCGCGACGTCGACATCCTCGGCGATCACCTCCTTGAGCTTGATGTCGCGCTTGACCAGGCTGAACACGCCGACCGTCGCGGTCAGCTTCTTGATCGTGATCGCGGGCTTGCCATCAGGGCCGTTGATCACGACATCGCGCAGCACCAGATCGCCGAACGGCGTGCCCTCGACCTTGCCGATCGAGCCGCCCCCGACGAATAACTTCGCGAGTTGATCGTTGCCGATGCCGCGGACCTTCTCGCGGCCGTAGTCGGTGTGCAGGACCGAGAGCGCGATGACGACCACCGCGACCACGAGCAGGCCCAGCCCGAGCGAGATCCGCTTGACCCAGCGCAGCCCGCGCCGCCAGCCGTGAACCTCGTGATCCGCTGCAAACGCCGACATGTCAGAACGCCTCTCCGAGGCTGAGATGGAACGCGTACTTCGAGAGAGGTTCGGGATCCATCGGCCCGGTGTGGTTCAGGCGATAGCCGAAATCGGCGCGCACCGGCCCGACGATCGTGAGCACACGCAAGCCAACACCGGCCGCCCAGTCGAGCTGCTGCGGTCGGAGCTGGGAGGCGGTATCCGTGACCTGGCCACCGTCGACGAACACCACGCCGTTGAGCGGCATCTTCTTGATCGACGCGATCGGAATGCGCGCCTCGAAGCTCGTATCGATCATACCCGCGCCGCCGTACGGCACCGTGATCGTGGAGCCATTCACGGGACCGGTCACCGACGGCGATAACATGCGCTCGGCGAAGCCACGGTTGCTCGACGCGCCACCCGCGTAGAAGCGCTCCGTCGGCGGCACGTCGCCAGTGAGCTGCCCGTACCGAACCTTGGCCGCGAGGATGACCGGGCCGAGGGGTGCGTACGCACGGACCTCCGGAATGATCTGCTGATAGTTGTACGAGCCACCGGCGAACGTGCCGCCTTCGGCGACCTGGAGCTCCCCATACAACCCCCACCGCGGTTCGACGGGATGATCGCGAAGATCGACCACGAGCGCCTGCTTGAACGCACCTAGGAACTCCGAGTGATCGATGCCGATTTGCTTCTGCAGCGCATCGTCGACGAGCACGCTCGGATGGCTGAAGCTGTACTGCTGGACCTGATAGCCGAGCCGCAACATCACGCGCTGCGTGCCGAGCGGAATCTCGTAGCCGAGCTGACCTTCCGGCCCGTACTCGGTGAACGCCTCGTACGCGAGGTACGTGTAGCCTGCCTCGACCGAGCCCTTTGCGTGCGTGAAGAACAGATCCTGGCGCTCGAGCTTCGCGAGCGCGCGGACGCGTGGCTCGTAGCCGGTGCCGTCGCGGAGATACGCGTACGCGGGGCGAAAATCGAGGGTGACGGTATCGAGCGGGAACGGCCAGCCGACGATCTGATAGCCCGCGCGTCCGCGCACTTCATAGCTCAGCGGATCGATCCCGAAGCCACCGCCGAGCGTGACTTGATGCGCGGCGCTCTCCGACACCGCGACGTGGATGTCGACCTGCGCGGTGTCGCCTGGATCTGGCTGGATTTGCACCGAGGAGAATCGATTGAGGCCGTAGATGTCGCGCTGGGTCTTCGTGATCGCGCGGTTCGAGTAGACCTGACCGGGCTGGAAGTGGAGCCGGTTGATGATCGCGTCGCGCATCTCGCCCTGGACGCCTTCGACGACGATCTTGCCGAACGTGCACTTCGGTCCGGGCGTGAACCGCAACATGATCACCGCGGTGTGCGTGGGCAGGTCGCCCTCGACCGTCGCATCGAGCTTCGCGCGGGCGTAGCCCGCGTCCTGCACGACCCCGAGCACGCCGAGCTTCGCGTCGTCGTAGACCTGGTAGACGAACGGCGCGCCATCGCGCAGCGGCATCGCGGCACGCACCGCGGCATACGGCAAGGCTGGATCGGTCGGCAGCCCCTCGATCCGGACCTTGACCATCGAACGCGTGCCTTCGTCGACCTTGTAGATGATCGTCGTCGCTAGATCCTTGCGCTCGATCCGCGGCTGGACGTCGATCTCCAGGAAGCCCTCGCGCTGGTACTGGCCCTTGAGCCGGCTCGCATCGCTCGTGACCTGATACGGGTCGGCCGGGCGGCCGGCCTGCTCCGCGCGATGCAGTGCAAGGCCGGTCAGCAGGTCGCTGCTCTTGATCTTCTTGTTGCCCTCGAACTTGACGCTCGCGAGGTACTCCTCGCCCGGTCGCCGTGGGGGCGTCGAGTGACATGCGCTCGCGATCACACCTGAGGTGATCAGGAGAGCAAGCGAGCGAGACATCGCGGGCTCCTAGTCCAAGATCGATACCAGCCTAAGTGTGCGTGATGCCTACCCTAGGCCGAGCGCCGTCGCTCACCGAGCCTTCCTGACGCGACTGCCCTGCTATTGACTTCAATTTGATAGTGGCGTCACAGGTTCGCTTGGAGCGGCATGCGGGTGCGTCTCCCGTCGTGCCCGAGACCGGGAATGAACTCGCTATAGTGGCGCGATGACGTACCGCGATGACCGCGATGCAACGCTCGCGCGGGCGGATGCGCTGGCGGTCGAGCTCGAGCGCGTAGGAGGAGAGCGCGATCGGCTAAAGGCCGAGCTCGCGCACGTACCCGCTCGAGCGCTCGTCGAAGTCCCCGAGCGGGGCCTGACTCCGGGCGAGGTCACCGCGCTGATCGCGGATGTCGAACGAGGCATAGACCGCAGTCGCAACGCCACGATCGTACGGAGGGTAGGCCTGGCCCTGGCCTTCATCGCGAGCGTGCCGCTCGACTTCGCGCGAGGCTACTGGGAGGCGGGTGTCTTGCTCGGCGCGATCGCTCTGTTCGGCAGCGCGGCACATGCGTACGGCGCCACGAAGGTCGATGGGCCTGCCGTGCTCGAGACCCTGCGCGAACGACCCGCCGAGATCGTCGAGATCGTCGAGACGCGTCGTTCGCTGACGATCGTCACGCGGACCACGCTAGCTCGCTGCGAGACCTTCAAGGTCGCGGGGCTGCTCGCACGGCTCGCGCGGTATTGCCCGGCCGCCAAGGTGCGCTGAGGCTAGCTAGCCGCGTTCAGCGCGCAGCACTTCTTGTACTTGTTACCGCTGCCGCACGCGCAAGGCTCGTTGCGACCCACCTTCGTCGAGGTCGCGGGCGCCGGGCGCGCTTCGTTCGCGCGCCGCCACTTCATCCAGTAGCGGTAGAGAGCGAGCACGTAGTCGCTTAGCTTCGCGGCGTACTGCGCGATGTGCGGCGCCGCGTCCGTGATGATCGTTCCGTCGAGATCTTCCTGGCCGACGAGATCGAATTCGCCAGCGATCACGCTGAACGCGAGTAGTTGCCGGTCGGCATCTTCGTCGGCCTGCCAGATCGGGTCGTGCTCCGCGGCCTCGAGGTATCCGCTACACCATGCGGCGAGCCCTTCGTCCAGGGAGGGAAGTCGCGGCGCGACCTCATTCTCGAACAGATCGACGGCGATCTGGTTGTAGAACCGGACGAGGAGGTCCATCGCGCGCTTGAACTGCGCCTGCGTCTCGAGCTTCAGATCGCCGAACACCTTGGGTTGCCACACGCTCGGCGTGATCATCGTCGGCGCCGAGACGATCGCAGTGAGATAGCCATGGGCCGACTCGAGCGACATGCCTGTCTCGGAGCGAGCGAGGAGGTCCGAGAGCTCGCGCGCCTCTCGCTCGGAGAGCCGCTTCATGCGACCGCGTTCAGCGAGTCGCCGAGGATCGAGACCAAGCGATCGATCTCCTCACGGGTCGAGATGAACGGCGGCGCGAGCTGGATCGTATCTCCGCCGTACCGAACGTAGAGGCCCTTCTCGAGGCACTTCATCGCGACCTCGAACGGGCGCTTTGCCGGCTCGCCCTTGACGGCCTCGAGCGTGAGCCCGGCCGCGAGCCCGAAGTTGCGAATGTCCGTGAGGTGCTTGCTGCCCTTGAGCCCGTGCACCGCGTTCTCGAAGTACGGCGCGAGCTCCTTGACCCGCTCGATCATCTTCTCGCTGATCAGCACGTCGAGGGCGGCGTTGCCGGCCGCGCACGCGACGGGATGCGCCGAGTACGTGTAGCCGTGCGGGAATTCCAGCATGTAGTCCGGTCCACCCTGCGCCATGAACGTGTCGTAGATCTCCTTGGTCGCGACGACGCCGCCGAGCGGCTGGACGCCGTTCGTGACCTGCTTCGCGAAGTTCAAGATATCCGGCGTCACGCCGAAGGCTTCGGCGCCGGTGAAGGCGCCCATCCGACCGAAGCCGGTGATGACCTCGTCGAAGATCAGGAGGATGTTGTTCGCCGTGCAGATCGCACGGAGCTTCTCGAGGTAGCCCTTCGGCGGCGGAATCACGCCCGCCGATCCTGCCATCGGCTCGACGATCACCGCGGCGATGTTCGACGCGTCGTGGAGCGCGATGAGCTTCAAGAGATCATCGGCGAGCTCGGCGCCGGTCTCCGGCATCCCGCGCGTGAACGCGGCCGCCTTGTTCGAGAGCGCCAGCTGGGTGTGGCTGATGTGATCGGCTTCGAGCGTCTGACCGAAAGCCTTGCGGTTCGCGACGATGCCACCGACGGAGATGCCGCCGAAGTTGACGCCGTGGTAGCCCTTCTCGCGACCGATGAGGCGGGTCTTGGTGGCTTGGCCCTTCGCGCGCCAGTACGCGCGCGCCATCTTGAGCGAGGTATCCGCGGCCTCGGAGCCCGAGCCGACGAAGAACACGTAATCGAGGCCGGCAGGCGTGAGCTCCTTGATCTTGTTCGCGAGCGCGAACGAGCCAGGATGACCGAACTGGAACGCGGGCGCGTAGTCGAGCGTCGCGACCTGCTTCTGGACCGCCTCGATGATCTGCTTGTTGCCGTGGCCGAGACCGCAGCACCACAGGCCCGAGAGCCCGTCGAAGATCTTCTTGCCGTCGGCGTCGGTGTAGTACGCGCCTTGGGCGCCGACGATCATCCGCGGGCTCTGCTTGAACTGGCGATTGCCGGTGTACGGCATCCAGTGCGCATCGAGCCACGCCGAGTCCAACCGAATCTTCTGGGGTTCCGAGCTCATAAATTGAACGTCCCGCGGCGCACGAACTGGCCACGGCCTTTCTTCTGTTTACCGACCCACTTGTCGTTCTCGACCACGAGCTCACCGCGCGACAGCACGTGCGACGGCGAGCCCGGCACGACCCGGCCTTCGTACGGCGAATAATCGACCTTCATGTGCAGCGTGTCGACGCCGAGCTTCTTCGGCTTGTTCGGATCCCAGACGACGACATCGGCATCCGCGCCGACCGCGAGCGTGCCCTTCTTGCCGTACATGCCGAAGATCTTCGCCGGCGCGGTCGACGTGATCTCGACGAACCGATTCATCGAGATCTTCTTCTGGGTCACGCCTTCCCACAGGAGGTGCAAGCGAGTCTCGACACCCGGCATGCCATTCGGGATCTTCGAGAAATCGTTCCGCCCGAGCTCCTTCTGATCCTTCATGCAGAACGGGCAGTGATCGGTCGCCACGACCGAGAGGTCGTAGTTCCTCAACCCGCGCCACAGATGTTCCTGGTGGTGCTTCGCGCGCAGCGCTGGGGTCGCGACGTAGCCCGCGCCCTTGAACTCGTTGCCCGGCTCGCCGCGCAGGTAGTCTTCGTCGAGGAACAGGTACTGCGGACAGGTCTCGGCGTAGGCCGGCAGCCCGCGATCGCGAGCCTCCATCACGCGCTCGAGCGCGCGTTGCGCCGAGAGGTGGACCATGTAGACCGGGACCTTCGCCATCTCGGCCAGGGCGATCGCGCGCTCGGTGCCCGTCGCTTCGGCAATCTCGGGCCGCGAGAGCGCGTGATAGATCGGCGCGGTGTGACCTTCGCCGAGGGCGCGCTTGATCAAGATATCGAGCGGCAGCCCGATCTCGGCGTGCATCGTGATCAGCGCACCGAGCTCGCCCGCGCGCAGCATCGCCCGAAAGATCTGCTCGTCGTCGACCATGAACACGCCGGGATAGGCCATGAACATCTTGAACGACGTGACGCCTTCGCGAACGAGCTGGCCCATCTCCTCGAGCGTGCCGGCGTTCGCTTCCGTCATGATCATGTGGAAGCTGTAGTCGATCGCCGCGTTGCCCTCGGCCTTCGCGTGCCACGCATCGAGGCCTGCCCGCAGCGTGCTTCCCTTCGCCTGGATCGCGAAGTCGACGATCGTCGTGGTGCCGCCATGGGCCGCCGCGATCGTGCCGGACTCGAACGTGTCGGACGCGAACGTGCCGCCGAACGGCATCTCCATGTGGGTGTGGCAATCGATGCCACCCGGGATGACGTACTTGCCCGTCGCATCGATCACCTCGAGGCTCGGGCCCGCGGGCGACACGGAGGGCGCTGTCAACGCGACGATCTTGCCGTTGTCGATGATGACGTCCGCGACGAACGTGTCCGACGCGGTCACGACGGTACCGCCGTGGATCTGGACCATCGTTGACCGGGACATCAGCGATCCTCGGTGAGGATGCCGTAGCTATCCGGCCGGCGGTCGCGGAAGAACTGCCAGGTGCGGCGGACCTCTTCGATCATGTCCATCTCGAGGACGCCGGTGATCAGCTCGTCCTTGTCCTCGCTCGCACACGCGAGGATCTGACCGCGCGGATCGCAGAAGTAGGAGTTGCCGTAGAACCTGCCGATGTTCCACGGCGCTTCGGTCCCGACGCGATTGATCGCGCCGACGAAGTAGCCATTCGCGACCGCGTGCGCGGGCTGCTCGAGCTTCCAGAGGTATTGCGAGAGTCCGGCAACCGTCGCCGATGGGTTGTAGACGATCTCCGCGCCATTCACGCCGAGTGCGCGCGCGCCCTCGGGGAAGTGGCGGTCGTAACAGATGTAGACCCCGATCTTCGCGTAGCGCGTCTGGAAGGTCGGATAGCCGAGGTTGCCCGGGCGGAAGAAGTACTTCTCCCAGAACCCATTGGTCTGCGGAATGTGGTTCTTCCGGTACTTGCCGAGGTACGTGCCGTCGGCATCGATCACCGCGGCGGTGTTGTAGTAAACGCCCGCCATCTCGCGCTCGTAGATCGGGACGACGATCACCATCTTGTACTGGCCCGCGATCGGAGCCAGCAACTCGGTCGTCGGCCCCGGCACCGCTTCGGCCGCGTCGTACCAGCGCTTGTCTTGCCCCGGGCAGAAGTAGGGCCCGTTGAAGATCTCCTGCAGGCACAGGATCTGGACGCCCTTCTTGCCGGCGTCGTGGATCATCGGCATGTGCTTCTCGAGCATCGCGGCCTGGATCTCGGCGACCGAGCGGGTCTCGTCGTTGATCGGATTGCTCGCCTGGATCAACCCCGAGAGGACCTGGCGCGCCATTAGTTCGTCACCAGCGTCGACGTCTCTTTGGCGATGTCACCCTTCCAGGTCTCGACATCTGCGGCCCTCGGCGCGTTCTTGTTGCCACGCGCCGCCTCCTTGGCCTCGCGCGAGGCCTTCTGGCGATCGACGAGGTCGTGATGCGAGGTGAAGTACGGCAGGCTCTTGCCGATGAACTCGCGCAGGTTCTCGAACTTGTGATCGGTCATGAACTTGCCGAGCTCTTCCTTGAGCTCGCTGATGATCTCGTAGCCGCGGAGCATCGCGCCCGTGCAGACCTGGACGGTCGAGGCGCCGAGCAAGAAGAACTGCGCGGCGTCGAAGCCGGTCTCGATCCCGCCGATGCCGCTGATCTCGACGCCCGGGTTCGCCCGCGCGACCTCCATCACCTGGCGCAGCGCGATCGGCCGCACGCTCTGCCCGCTGTACCCGCCCGGCACCGAGTGCCCCTCGACGGTCGGCATCGGCCGCAGCGTCTTCA
>JANXOP010000356.1 GCA_025357755.1 Kofleriaceae bacterium
GCATCGAGACGGTGATCGCTGGAAACCAAGCGACAAGCGGCTGAGCTAGAGGTTCCCGCTTTGTTGTCGATGTTTCTGAAGACAAGCGTCTCCAACTCGATGAAGCCCACCGGGTAGTCGCCGGATTCGATCGCTCCGACCACTCGGTCGTAGAGGGCCTCGAGAATCTCGTGCGTGACGTCCTGTCCCTCTTCTAGGGTACTGAAATTATGTATTTTCGTTGTTCTTCATCAGTCAAGGCAGCGTGATCGTCGCGCCGCGGATCGTGACGAGCGTCTGCGCGAGCAAGCGACCATGCAGCGTCGCGCCGGTGTCGAGAATGGCTGCGGTCTGGGACAGCACGGTGCCCTCGAGGTGCGCGCCGGTGTGGACCACCACGGCACCGCTGACCTGCCAGAAGACATGCCTAGCCGATGCGCCACTGCTGAGCACGATGTTGCTGTACAGGCTCAGGTCCTGCGCGATCTGAAAGATCCAGACATCGGTCGCGCTGCCATCGAGCGTGACGGCGGTGGGAATGAGGAGCGACGAGCTCCACTTGTAGACTCCCGGGGGAAGCGTGATCGAACCGATCGTGCCGGCACCGAGCTCGGTCACATCCGGCGCGCGACCGGCGGCGACGGTGAAGGCGGTCTGCATGTCACCAATCGCCACGGTCAGCTTGGCGGCAGTCGGCGACGTCAAGTCCGCGGCGTAGACCTTGCCGGTGACCTCGGGAGTCGTGGCGAACTGAGTCGAGACGTCCGGGGTGAGCGCGAAGCCGGTGATCGCGGTCGAGGTGACGGGACTCACGCCGATATCGCCGACGATGACCGAGGTCGGTAAGTTGGTGATGCCGGTCTTGCCGAGCAGCACGAAGGTGCCGGCGGTGCCGAGGTCGATGCCCGCGCCGAGCGCGGTCGTGTTCGTGCCGGTCTGAAAGGTCCAGCTGAACGGTGCCGCCATCGCGATCGCCGCGGTGTTCGTCGCTCCGATCGTGATCGTCGCGACGTAGGTGGTGCTCGGTGCCAGCTCTCCGCTCGGTTCGAACGTCGCGGACGTGCTCGTCGAGCTCACGCTCCCCGCGACGACGTCGTGATCGGAGTGGAGCGTGAACGTGGCGCCCGTCAAGGTCGAGGGATCCATCGCCTCGCTGAACGTCGCGGTGAGGCGCTCGTCGAGCGGAACGTTGGTCGTGGTGTCCGCGGGCACACTCGAGATCACTCGCGGTCCGGACCCCGTCGTGTCCGTTGCGTCCACACCCGGGTCACCCGCATCTCCGTCATGCGCGCCGAACCCACACGCCGCGGTTGCCGCAGCGAGCGCGAGCATTCCAAGCATCGAACGCATCCAAGTCCTCTCGGCGACCCGACACGCGCACTCGACAAAAAATCCTCGTCGGATTTTCCGCTTCGGCTCCCTCGTAGCAAACAGCGTCTCGAGGATCTAGACCTCGGCGCGCTACGGAACGACCGACTGACGCGCGCAGATCGCTAACGCGAGGCCGAGTGTACGGCGCGCGCCGGCGACCGCGGGACACCTAACGTCACCCTCACGAGGGGTGGGTTGGATGTACGTCCGAGGTCGCCATCAGGGAGCGGTGACGGTCGCGCCGCGGATCGTGACGAGCGTCTGTGCGAGCAGGCGACCGTGCAACGTCGCGCCGGTGTCCAGCGTGGTCGCGGTCTGCGACAGCACGTTACCTTCGAGATGCGCGCCGGCTGCGACCACGACCGCGCCGCTGACTTGCCAGAAGATATTCTTCGGTGACGCCGCGCCCGCGAGGAGGATGTCGCTGCTCAGCGTCAGGTTCTGCGCGATCTGGAAGATCCAGACATCGGTCGCGCTGCCGCTCAGGGTCACGGCGGTCGGAATCAGCAGCGCCGAGCTCCACTTGTAGACGCCCGGCGCAAGCGTGACCGATCCGATCGTGCCAGCACCGAGCTCGGTCACGTCGGGCGCGCGCCCGGCGGCGGCCGTGAACGCCGTCTGCATGTCATCGATCGCGGCCGTCAGCTTGTCGGGGGTCGGCGCCGCATAGTCCGCGGCGTACACCTTGCCGGTAACCTGCGGGGTCGTAGCGAACTGATTCGACGCGTCGGGAGCCAGGGGCAGGCCGGTGATCGCGGTCGACGTGATGGGGCTCACCCCGATATCTCCGACGATGACGGAGGTCGGTACGTTCGTGATTCCACTCTTGCCGAGGAGCACGAACCCGCCAGCAGTCCCGAGGTTCACCCCGACTCCCATCGTGCTGATGGTGGTTCCGGTCTCGAAGCTCCAGCGATGAGGGGAGGATAGTGGGATCGCGGAGGCGCTCTGCGCGCCGACGGTGATGGTCGCGACGTACGACGTGCTGGGCGCCAGCCGAGCACTCGGTTCGAACGTCACGCTCGTGCTCGTCGAGATCACGGTGCCGGTCACGACGCCCGCCGTGGACTCGAGCGTGAAGGTCGCGCTGGTCAGCGTCGAGCGATCCATCGGCTCGCTGAACGTCGCGGTGAGGAGCTCGTCGAGCGGAATGTCAGTGGCGGTGTCAGGTGGGACGGTGGCGGTCACCCGCGGGCCCGAACCCGAACCCGTCGTCCCGTCCACGGCGGCATCGCCTGCAATACCTGCAACACCCGCGTTGTCACCACATGCCGCAACCGCCGCGGCGAAAACACAAAACCCTATCATGAGACGCATAGATCTCCCTCGCTTGTTCGATCCGCCTGCTGCAAGCGCGGGTCCCGAGCCGGGTAGGCCTCAGCGATTCGCTGGCCTCGTGCTCGAAGGTTTGCAGAGAGCGATCGCAGCGTGAGAGCCGGGCGGTGGGCTGCGGCGCACGGCGACGTCACGCGCCAGGCGCAAGAACTTCGCGTTTGTTCGTGTGATCCGGCGGCGAGACCACACCCTGTTTCTCCATCTCTTCGACGATGCGCGCGGCGCGGTTGTAGCCGATGCGGAGCTGGCGCTGGACCCACGAGATCGACGCGTTGCGCGTGGTCGTCACGATGTAGACGGCCTTGTCGTACATATCGTCGTCGCCCTTGGGCGCGCCGCTTCCGCCGGGGAAATCGCCGCCGCCCTCGGCGTCTTCGTCGCGCGGCTTGACGATGTCGAGGTTGTAGACCGGGCGAGCCTGGGTCTTGAGGAAATCGACGACGCGCTGGATCTCGTGCTCGTCGACGTAGCAGCCGTGCAAACGCTGCGGCGCGCCGCCGCGATCGGAGAACAGCATGTCGCCGGCGCCGAGCAGGGCTTCGGCACCGTTCTGATCGAGGATGGTGCGCGAATCGATCTTCGACGTCACGTGGAACGCGATGCGCGACGGGAAGTTCGCCTTGATGAGGCCGGTGATGACATCGACCGACGGACGCTGGGTCGCGAGGATCAGGTGGATGCCGGCGGCGCGCGCCTTCTGGGCGATGCGAGCGACCGAGGTCTCGACCTCTTTCGGCGCGCACATCATGAGATCCGCGAACTCGTCGATCACGATGACGATGTACGGCAGCTTGTGCTGGGTGACCGAGATGACCTTCTCGCGTGCGTCTGCCGCCTCGGGCGAATCGGCGTTGACGGCCTTCTCGATATCGTCCTCGAGCGCTTCGGCGGCCGCGTCGGCGGCAGCGCGGAGCTTGTCGGCTTCGACCTTCTGCTGCTGCTTCAAGACCTTCTCGTTGAAGCCTGCGATGTCGCGCACGCCCATCTGCGCGAGGAGGTCGTAGCGACGCTCCATCTCCTCGACGCCCCAGCGCAGCGCGAGGTTCGCCTTTTTCGGATCGGTGACGACGGGGAGCAGGAGGTGCGGGATGCCCTCGTAGATCGAGAGCTCGAGCATCTTCGGATCGACCATGATCATCCGGACGTCTTCCGGCGAGCAGTGATAGAGCAGCGACGTGATCATCGCGTTGACGGCGACCGACTTACCGGAGCCGGTCGTCCCTGCGACGAGGAGGTGCGGCATCTTCGCGAGATCGACGACGGACGGCCCGCCTTCGATGTCCTTGCCGATCGCCATCGGCAGCTTCGCCTTGCCCTTGCGGAACATGTCGTCGGCGAGGATCTCCTTGAGGAAGACCATCTCGCGCGACTTGTTCGGCACCTCGATACCGACCGCGGCCTTGCCCGGAATCGGCGCGACGATACGCACGCGCAGCGCCTCGAGCGCGAGCGCGAGGTCGTCGGTCAGGTTCACGATCTTGTTGACGCGCGTGCCCGGTGCCGGCGCGAACTCGAACATCGTGACGACCGGACCCGGACGGATCGCGACGACATCGCCCTTGACGCTGTAGTTCTCGAGCGTCTGGGTCAGCTTCGCCGAGAGCTCGAGCATCGCGAACTTGTCGACGGCGTTGACCGAGGAGGCGTCGTAGTTGAGCAGCTGGATCGAAGGCAGCTGGTAGTCGCCATCGCCGAGCTTGATGAAGCTCTGGCGCTCTTGGTCCGCGGCCTTCTCCTTCGCCGCCATCGTCGCCTTGTCGGCGTGCTGGAACTTCGGTTCGAAGATCACCGGGCCCGCGTGATCGGTGCCCTCGGCGGGCGGCATGGCTGCGGCTGCGGTCGTCGCCCCGACCGGCGGTGCCTCGGTGCCCGACGCCATGCGAGTCTTGCCCTTCTTCGGCATGACCTCGGACGCGACGCTCGCGCCCTCCTCGGCCGCGGCAGGGCCCGGCACGGCGAGATCGACTTCGGTCTGCTGGACGTCTTTCTTGCCGCGCTTCTTCTTGGACTCGGGAAGGAGGTCGATGACCTCGATGGCGTGCGGCTTCTTGCCGCGCTCGATGATCTCGGGCTCGTCGCCGTGCTCGTCGTCAGACGCCTCGAGGACGTCTTCCTCGTCTACTTCATCGTCATCGTCATCGTCGTCGCGGCGATCGCGATCCGGGAGGATCGCGCGCACGACATCACCCCAGAACCGCGCGAACGCGAGGCCCGCGGTCTTCATCACGCCACCGACCGCCTGGAGGCCGTGCCAGATCGCGTGCAACACGTCGCGCATGCGCAGCGGCGTCGCGATCACGACGGCGACGACGAGGCCGACGAGCGAGAGCAAGGCGGTCCCGGCCGTGCTGATCATCGCGCGCGTGATCTCGGCGAGGTGCTCGCCGATCGCGCCACCCGGACCGTGGCCGGCGACGCGATAGTGCGGCGCGATCAGATGCACGAGCGTGGCGAGCGCGAGCACGCCGATCGCCGCACCGATCGCGATCGACGGCGGCATCACGCGGTCGCGATCGAGCAACATGCGTACGGCCGCGATCGCACCGAGCAGGATGAAGCCGTAGCCCGGGATGCCGGCGATCCCGTAGAAGAACCCCGCGACCGAACGCCCGAACGGACCCATCACCATCGCGCCCGCCTGAAGCGACATCATCGCGATCAGGAGGAACAGCGCGGTGCCAAGGCCAACGACCCCTGCTACCTCGCGGCGGCGGTCGTGGACAGCGCCCGACGACCCCGATCTGCTGTTAACTTTTGGGTTTTTGGACATAGGTACTCCGTGGAGCACCTTATCCTACATGGCATCACATCGACGCCAAAGTTTTAGACCCGGACTAAGGCTCTTGTTCGTAGTCGGCGGTCGGGACTTCACCGACCGCGGTCGCGAAGTACTTCATGATCGCTTCGGCCGCCGCCTTGTTCATGCCCGGCGCCTTCGCGAGATCCTCCACGGTCGCCTGGCGGATCGCGCGCACGCTTCCGAAGTGCTTGAGCAAGCGCTGCCGCCGGGTCGCACCGATGCCGGGAATCGTATCGAGCTCGGAGGTCAGCGTCGCCTTGGCCCGGCGATCGCGATGGAACGTGTTCGCGAAGCGATGTGCTTCGTCGCGGATGCGCGCGAGCATGTAGAGCTCCGGCGAATTCGACCGCAGTGGGATCGAATCCTTCACGTTGCGGCGATAGATCCGATCGGGCGCGCTGCCGGCTTCGAGGTCGCGCTCCTTGGCAAGGCCGATCACCTCGACGCCTTGGTCGCCGCCGAGCGGCACGCCGAGATCGGTGAGCGCCGCGACCGCCATCCCGAGCTGGCCCTTGCCGCCGTCGATCACGAGCAGATCGGGCCGGGCCCACGCCGGATCTTCACCTTCGTTTGCGCCGGCGCCGGGCTTGTTCGCGCGGCGAAACCGGCGCGTCAGTACCTCGTACATCGACGCGAAGTCGTTGTTCTCCACCGTGCGGATCTTGAACTTGCGATACAGACCACGCGCCGGCACACCATCGACGAACGTCACCATCGAGGCCACGGTCTCGCTGCCCTGGATGTGCGCGATGTCGAAGCACTCGATCCGCTTCGGCGGCCGCACGAGGCTCAACCGCTCGGCGATCTTGGCGAGCATCTGCTCGGCGTCGGCATCCTTGTTGCGGCGCGAGGTCGCCGAGGCCGCGGCGTTGCGATCGGCGAGCTCGACCAGGCGAGCGCGAATACCGCGCTTGGGTTCGACGAGCCTGGTCCGCTTGCCGCGCTGGACGGTCAACCACTCCGCGACCACGTCGCCGCCCTCGAGCTCGACGCCGACGACGACCTCGTCCGGGATCAGCATGCCGGTCGCGTAGTACTGCTGGACGTACTCCGCGATCACCGCGGCATCCGGGAGCTCTTGATCCTTCTGCGTGAACGTACGGCGACCGACGAGCTTGCCGCCGCGCACGAACAGCACCGCGACCTCGACGAAATCGGCCTCGCGATACAGCCCCCACACGTCTTGGTCGACGAAGTCGTCCTGGACGATGTGCTGGCGCGCGAGCGAACGCTCGACCGCCGACAGAGAGTCGCGCAATGCCGCAGCGACCTCGAAATCTTCGGCATCGCTGCGCATCTGCATGCGGCCGCGCAAGCGCGTGACGAGCTCCGCGCTCTTGCCCGAGAGGAACATCTTCACGTCCGTGACTTGCTCGGCGTAGCCCTCGGGAGGCACGAGCACGGCACACGGCCCCGAGCAGCGCTTGATCTGATACTGCAGGCACGGTCGACCGCGGGTCTCGAGCACGTGATCGGTGCACGTGCGGAGCTTGAAGTGGCGGTTGAGCGTGCGCAGCGTCTCGCGCGCGGAGGTCGCCGAGTGATACGGGCCGAAGTAGTTCGCCTTGTCGTCCTTGATGTTGCGCACGACCTCGACGCGCGGAAACAGGTGACGCTTGTCCTTGGCGTCTTCGGCCGGCGCGGGATCGAGCAGGCGGAGCACGAGGTACTGCTTGTCATCGCGCAGCTTGACGTTGAACTTCGGCTGATGCTTCTTGATCAGGTGGTTCTCGAGAAGCAGCGCCTCCTTGGCCGAGGACACGACGATCGTCTCGACATCGGTCGCGGTGCGCGCGAGGAACCCGGCCGCGACGAAGAACCGTTCGTCACCGCCCTCGCGGAAGTACTGGCGCACGCGCGTGCGCAAGCTCTGCGCCTTGCCCACGTACACGACCTCGCCCTTGGCGTCCTTGAACAGGTAGACGCCAGCGTCGGTCGGGATGCGTGCGAGGACCTCCTCGGTGACCACGCCCGACCTTAGCGCGCTGCCGAAACCATGGCAGTCCTACGCTCCGATTGTTGACGCTACGCTGTCACTCTCGGAGGTCAGATCTCACAGGACGTGACAGTCGTGCAGCGTCACGAGGATCATCACGACGCCGAGCACCATGATGCCCGACATGTGGACCATCGCTTCGATCTTGGGGTTGGCGCGCCGCCGAGTGACGAGCTCGTACCCGAGAAACACGAGGCGGCCACCGTCGAGCGCGGGGAGCGGGAACAAGTTGAACAGGCCGAGATAGACCGAGAGCATCATCAAGAGCTCGACGCCGCTCAGCCAGCCGGCCTTCCACGCCTTCGAGAACTCGCCGACGATGCGACCCGGGCCGCCGGGATCTGCCTTCTCGGTG
>JANXOP010000391.1 GCA_025357755.1 Kofleriaceae bacterium
TAGAGCCAGACCCGAAACCGCGTGCGGCGGTGCGATGCGGATCCTCGCAATCTTGCCCGAGGGCGACGCGACCCGCGCGATCTTGGAGCACCTCGGCCTGCCGGCCGACCCTCCGCGACCCCGTGCCCACGTCCCGCCCGATGTCGAGTACAGCCAGGCGACCGAGCACCACAACCCGATGGAGCTGTTCGGCTCCACCGTGGTCTATGGCGAGGATGGCGCGCTGACGATCTACGACAAGACCCAGGGCGTGCAGGCAACGCAGAGCTACGTCGTCAACGTGTTCGGTCGGCGTCCCGGCGATGGAATGCGCGATCGACGAGCTGTCATATGCGCTCGAGATGGATCCGATCGAGCTGCGGCTCGCGAACTACACCGACAAGGATCCCGTCGAGGACCGGCCGTTCTCGAGCAAGGAGCTGCGCGCCCGCTTCGCGCAGGGTGCCGAGCGACTCGGCTGGGCAAAGCGCGCACCGGCCCCGCGAGCGCAGCGCGAAGGCAACGCGTGGGTCGGCTACGGCGTCGCGATGGGCGTGTGGGATGCGATGCAGGTCGTCG
The DNA here is from genome assembly GCA_025357755.1 of Kofleriaceae bacterium. GTDB lineage: Bacteria > Myxococcota_A > Polyangia > Haliangiales > Haliangiaceae > JABFXX01. The sequence continues at coordinate 559 of JANXOP010000391.1, forward strand.
CCGAGGCCAAGGCGACGCTCACGGCGAACGGCAAGCTCACCGTGTGCAGCACGACGTCCGACATCGGCACGGGGACGTACACCGTGATGACCCAGATCGCGGCCGATCATGGGCCTCGGGATCGAAGACGTCTCGTTCGAGCTCGGTGACTCGTCGATGCCGACCTCTCCATTACAAGGCGGCTCGTGGACGGTCGCGACCGTGGGCTCGGCCGTGAAGCTCGCGTGCGATCAGCTGTGCGATTCACTCGTGAAGCTAGCGCACAAACATGCGACCGGCGCGCTCGCCGATGCCAAGCGCGACGGGGTGCTGTTCCGCGACGGCGCGATCGTCCTCGCCGCCGATCCGTCGCAGCGGCTCGCGATCACCGAGCTGATGGCGCTCGCGAAGCAGGACACGCTCGAAGAGACCGTCAAGAGCATCCCGTACGTGCTCCAGCGGATGAAGCACACCGTGGCGACCCACTCCGCGGTGTTTGTCGAGGTCCGGGTCGACCAGGCGCTCGGTATCGTGAAGGTCACGCGCGTCGTCAGTGCGATCGCGGCGGGCCGGATCATCAACCCGAAAACCGCGCGCAGCCAGATCATGGGCGCGATCGTCGGCGGCATCGGCCAGGCACTCCACGAGGAGACGCTCACCGATCACACGCTCGGCCGCTACGTGAACCACGATTTCGCCGATTACCACATCCCGGTCAACGCGGATGTCGGCGAGATCGACGTGATCTTCGTCGACGAGCACGACGACGTCGCGAACGCCCTCGGCGCGAAGGGCGTCGGCGAGATCGGCATCGTCGGCGTCGCCGCAGCGATCGGCAATGCGATCTTTCACGCGACGGGCAAGCGGATCCGTCGGTTCCGATCACGCTCGATACGCTGCTCTAGCTGTGGTCTGCTCGGACCGTGGCCAAGCGGATCGAGAAAGGGCGAATCGTCGAAACTGCAGCGATCATCCGCGTCGCGCTCGACGGCGGTGGCGAGGTCTCATTCGATTCTCGATGGGAGACCGAGCTGTGGAGGGAGGGTTGGCGCGTGATCGTCGCACCCAACACGAAGCCGCCGATGATCGAGCTCGATCTATCAGCGATCGGCCTCTCCGCGGAGCGCGCACTTCCCGAGATGATCGCGGCGAAGTTCGCCGAGCTCGTCGCGGTCGGCCCGCTGAGCGAGGAGCAGTACACCCAGTTCGAGATGGCGCTCGCGGTTCATCCGATGATCGCGATGGGCAAGCCCGCTCGGCAGTTCCGCCAGCTCCTCACCCGGATGCGTACGGGCGATACCGTTCCGCTCTCCGACGAAGATCCGTGGGCACTCGCCGCACGGACGGCGCTACCGACGATCGAGCATGGCGAGGCCTGGCTGGCCTTGCTCGGTGATGCCGCCGATGGATCCAGGCCGACCAAGAAGTGGAACGCGATGGCGACGAACGCTGTCGCCACGATCGGCGTGGCAGGCTTTGTCGAGACCGTGCAAGCGTGGTTCGCGCTCGTGGCGCCGCGCCCGGTCGTTCGCGACGAGGAGAACTGGTTCACACCCGCAATGGCGGACGAAAACAGCGCCGGGCTTCGCAACCTGGTGTGGGCGTGCGCCACGATCACCTCCGAGCGCGAGAGCGCGGTGCTCGCGGTCGCGATCGGCAATCTCGCAGTGCGGTGCTTCACGAAGATCCCGAACGTCGGCGCGCTGTCCGCGAAGGCCGGCAACGCGTGCATCTACGTGCTGTCGCAGCTGCCAGGCATGCGCTCGGTCTCGCAGCTGTCGCGCTTGAGCGCGCGCATTCGCTACACCAAGGCGCTCGAGCTGATCGAGAAGGCGAAGCTCGAGTGTGCGAAGAGGGCAGGCGTCGAACCGATCGATCTCGAGGAGCTCGCGTTACCCACGTTCGGTCTCGATGTCGCCGGTCGCGCCCGCACCCAGCTCGGGGCGTACTCCGCCGAGATCGCGATCGCGGGTGACGAGGCGACGCTCGCGTTCTTCGAGGGAGCCAAGCAGCTCAAGTCGGTGCCGGCCGCGGTCAAGACCGCGCACGCAGAGGAGCTCAAGGAGCTGAAGTCGGCGCACAAGGAGCTCGCCGCGCTGGTGCCCACCTTGCGCTATCGGCTCGAGCGCTGGCTCGTCGAGCCGAGGTCATGGGCGCTGGTCGATCTGCAGGCGCGCTATCTCGATCATCCGCTCGCGGCTCGCCTCGCGCGTCGGCTGATCTATGTCACCGGCGAGACGACCGTGATGTTCCTCGATGGCTATCCGATCGATGTCGCGGGCACGCAGCTCGAGCTCGCTCCCGACACCCAGCTCGCGCTGTGGCATCCGATCGGTCGTCCGGAGTCCGAGATCGACGGATGGCGTGCACTGCTCGCGTCGCTCGAGCTCACGCAGCCGATCAAGCAGGTCGAGCGCGAGATCTATGCGGTCGATCCGGCGCAGCGCGCGAGCCGGTCCTCGGCGCGGTTCGCGAACCGGGTGGTCAAGCAGCATCGCCTCGCGGCGCTGTGTCGCGAGCGGGGCTGGGCGTATCGGCTGCAAGGCGGCTTCGATGGCGCGAACGCGCCGACCAAGTCGCTGCCTGCCTACGGGCTTTCCGTCCGGGTCGACGTCGGCGGTGCGGGCGACGAGACCATCTCGGGCGCGGGCATCTACTTGAACGTCACGATCGGGGACGTCACGTTCTTCCGTGGCGATCAGGCGATCTCTCTCGGCGATGTACCGGTGCGCTGCTTCTCCGAGACGATGCGCGACGTCGATCTGTTCGCTTCGTGAGCGCTACTGGCAGCCCGTGCCGTTGCACGTGTTCGCGCATCGCGGCGCGTCGCGCCTTCTATCGCATCCCACGAAGCCTCAGAACGCCTGAGGCCTCAGGCTCGCGAAGAACACGTGCGACGCTACGAACTGTTGACGCGCTCGGCACGGGCTCCATGCAACTGGCTGTGATACCTGGCGCTCATGGGTATCTGGACGTGGCTCGACCGGTACGATCGCGACACGTTCGAGCGCGCCATTGCCGTCACGTCGTTGCACGACCTGCGCGATCGGCTGTCTGACGACTCGGCAGAGAGCCGGTCGGCTCTTGGGCACGTGGCGGGAATCCACACCCACCGGGCCTGGCATGCGCTGCACGTCGGCCTGACCGGGACGTCGGAGGGCGGCGAAGAGCCAGCATGCCTGGTCGTGTGGGGACCGACGAACGGGGCCGATGTGTCGATGACGTCGGCCCTGTTTCTGCACGAAGTGCAGACGGTGCGCGACGTGGCTGACTACCTCAGCGCGATTGACTACGACCGCATCGTTGCCGATCTATACGCCGCGCGCGACCTAGGTGAGTACCTTTACTCGTTCGAGCAGTGGCAGGGAGAAAGGAACATGGTCGAATGTGGGCTCTTTCGCCGTGTTTTTGACGAGGTGGTGCGCTTCTACGTATCGGCAGCTGGCGAAGGACAGGTCGTGGTGGTCTATCGCGGATGATTGCTCCCGGTGGCGGTCATGGATCGTCGCGCTTACAAGTGCGCTCCGCCCTTCACGCTATGCGCAGACGTCGGGTGCGAGCGGCTTGACCTGGCCGAGTTCGGGTGGCCTCCGCCTCGGCGCCGCTAGCGATAGGGCCCGGCCGCGGGCGCGCCTCGGCGCGGCCTTCGCTCACGTGAGCGTTTCCGGAAGAAGGCGCCGAGGCCGAGCGCAGGCGAGCCGCGGTGGATGACCGAGCGCGTGATGCCGCCGCTCGAAACCTTGGCGGGCCTTGCCGCCATGGTGGCCCCTCCACGGTACCCGCTGCTGCGCTTCCACGGCGCGCTCGCGCCAATACACACACATCGGGCGCAACGCGCCGATATCCGGAGCACTGGCAAGCCATCTGCGCCCAGGATAGATTCGCGAGATGGGACGTCCTCTCTTCCTCAGCGCGGAGCAGCGGCAACGCCTCGAGACCGCACTCTATGAGGAAGACAGCGCAGTCCAACGAGCCGCATTCACGGAGCTCCAGACCCCCGAGGAGCTGCACGCCTTTGCGAGCCACTACAACTGGGACGACGGCATTCGCGACATGCGAGGCGTGATCGAGAATCCCCTGTGCGATCGCGGGACGGCTTTGATGATCTACTGGCTCACCGATGGCGTGTTCTTGCTCGACCGTCCGCAGTACGGCGGGGAAGTGTGGGATCTTGCGATGGAGATCGAAAAGCGTTTTCTGTCGGGCTTCTACCTGGGACGAAATTTTTGCTTCGATCCAGGTGGTTCCGGGCAGCCCGACGGGGAGGCCGAAGCGAGGCGCGTGCCGAAAGAAATGAAGATGGCAACCCCTGGTGAGATTGTGGACGCTTCATGGGAAGCACTCGGCGGCGCTGAGAGTAGTAATTCCTGAGCACGCTCACGCTCGCCGCGTAGCTTTCCGCAGAACGTCGCGCTACCGGCTGTGATACGTGCCGCGACTCAGATGCCCGGCGCAGACGTCGTCGGCGCGCGTTGGCCGACCGGCGCGCTCGAAGCAGCGAAGTCCGCCGGTACGCGTGTCAACGGACGACACTGGATCGAATGGATCAGAGCCGTCGTAGGTCTTCGTGGTGAAGCTCACCTGCGCGCTGGCTTGCCCGGCGAGCGTCAAGATGGTGACGTGATCCTCGCGACGATGCGCTATGCGGCACGCGGCGAGCTTACGACAAGCGTGTCATCGAGCGGGCACCACCACACGCACCTCGACGCCGGCGCGCGGGGCGGCGATCGTCGTCGAGGCACCGGTCTCGGTGGTCACGACGATCTGGCCATCGCGATACGTCGACCCACCGCCGATACCCTCGATGGCCCCGATGTCCAAGGATCCGTGTCGAGGCTCGGGGATCAGGTGATCCGGATCGCAGATCGCTGCGCGACCTTGCGCATCGGTGCGCACCGGCGCCGCACTGTATCGCCAGATCGCGAGCGTCTCCTCGGCCGCATGCTCGGAGAGCCGCGCCTGGACGATCACGTGCGCATCTGGGATCGACGCGCCGTTCGCATCCACCACGACGATCCGGCGCGATGCCGTGCATGCAGGCGCAGGCTCCGAGCGCCGGTCCGTCGCCAGCTCTCCACCCACCATCACGCGGGTCACCGCTGTGGTCCGCGGCGGCGTCCCAGCACATCCGATCACGAACCACACGAACCAGCGCATCGCGATTGGTGCGCGATCACGCCAGATCGGTTGCCAGCCAGCCAGCCTATGCCTGATAGAGCCAGACCCGAAACCGCGTGCGGCGGTGCGATGCGGATCCTCGCAATCTTGCCCGAGGGCGACGCGACCCGCGCGATCTTGGAGCACCTCGGCCTGCCGGCCGACCCTC
>JANXOP010000422.1 GCA_025357755.1 Kofleriaceae bacterium
TTCGCGCCGTAGCTCCACGTGCCGGTGAGCGCGTCGGCCGTCATCTTCGGCGTCTCGTCGGACGGTGCGGGCGACGTCAGTTGCGGCTGAAGCGCTGTGCCGTACTCTGGACCCGTCGGTCCCGTCGGTCCCGTCGGTCCCGTCGCTCCGGTCGGGTTCGGCACGGGCGGAGTCGATTCCGGTGACATCGCCATGTTCGTGACGTTCGTGATGTTCGTATCGTTCATGCACGCATCGACCTGCGACGAACACAGCGCCCGCGTGCACGCGTCGTTGTAGCAGCGGTTCGCGGCGGCACATTGGATCAGCGCCGCGTGGAGTGACCCGCCATTTTGGTCACCCTCGGTCGAGCAGGCGCGCAGGCACATCCCGGTCCGACACATGCTGTCGCACGACTCGACGATCTGTTTGCACGTCCATGTCCCGGCGGGCCCCGGCTGATTTGCAGGCGGCGCGCTGGATCCACAAGCTGCCACCACAAAGATCGCCGCCGCGCGCATGGCGCAACATAAGGCGTTTTCGCCATGTTTCGCGGTGCTAGCCGGGAAACCGGCCAAGTGTTGGAAAACCAACATGCGGTTGGTCGCACCGTGCCGTTCGCTTCCACTTGCCAGCGACGGTTGGAAGGTGCAATTTCCAACCTTCCACCACGGACACGGAGTTCTCGCATGGCTCTCAAAAAAGGCGTCGACGTTAAGCCGGCGCAAGGCAAGCTCGGCATCCTGCTCCCCGGTATGGGCGCGGTCGCGACCACGTTCATGGCGGGCGTGATGTCGATCCGCCGCGGCCTCGGCAAGCCCATCGGCTCGCTGACCCAGCTCGGCCACATTCGCCTCGGCAAGCGCACGGATGACAACTCGCCGGCGATCAAAGACTACGTCTCGCTCGCGAAGCTCGACGACATCGTGTTCGGCGGTTGGGACATCTTCAACGACAACGCGTACGAAGCGGCCGTCCGCGCCGGCGTGCTCGAGTCGAAGGATCTCGAGCCGATCAAGGACGAGCTCTCGGCCATCAAGCCGATGACCGCCGTGTTCGAGCAGGCGTACGTCAAGAAGATCACCGGCCCGAACGTCAAGAAGGGCACCTCGAAGATGGATCTTGCTGATCAGCTCATGGCTGACATCAAGAACTTCAAAGAGAAGAACGGCTGCGATCGCCTCGTCGCGGTCTGGTGCGGTTCGACCGAGGTCTATCGCAAGCCGACCGACGTCCACAGCTCGCTCGACAAGTTCGAAGCCGGCCTCAAGGCCTCGCACGACGACATCGCACCGTCGCAGATCTACGCGTACGCGTGCCTCAAGATGGGCGTCCCCTACGCGAACGGCGCGCCGAACCTCTCGCTCGATACGCCCGCGCTTCTCGAGCTCGCGCGCAAGCACTCGATGCCGGTCACGGGCAAGGACTTCAAGACGGGGCAGACCCTCATGAAGACCATCCTCGCTCCGGGCTTCAAGGCCCGCATGCTCGGCCTCGAAGGTTGGTACTCGACGAACATCCTCGGTAACCGCGATGGCGAAGTCCTCGACGATCCCGAGTCGTTCAAGAGCAAGGAAGTCTCGAAGCTCGGCGTGATCGATTCGATCCTCCAGCCGGACAAGTACCCCGACCTCTACGGCAACATCAGCCACGTCGTTCGCATCAACTACTACCCGCCGCGCGGCGATGCCAAGGAGGGCTGGGACGCCATCGATATCCGCGGGTGGTTGAACTACCCGATGCAGATCAAGGTGAACTTCCTCTGCCGCGACTCGATCCTCGCCGCGCCGATCGTCCTCGATCTCGCGCTGTTCATGGACTTCGCCTCGCGCGCCGGCATGAGCGGCGTGCAGGAGTGGCTGTCGTTCTACTGGAAGTCGCCGATGACCCCGGACGGCCTGTACCCGGAGCACGATCTGTTCATCCAGCTCATGAAGCTGAAGAACACGCTGCGCCACGTGAAGGGTGACGAGCTGATCACGCACCTCGGCGCCGAGTACTACGATTAACCATCGCTGCTGTTGGTGAAGCGACGGCCCCTCGATCGGGGCCGTTTCTCGTTTCGGCCACTCGTTGCGTCCTCTTTGACGTTACGAATGCCCGGCCACTGCACGAAGGAAGAAGCCGCGCCTTCGCACGGTCGGTCGGAGGATCGCGAGCGTATGCGCACGATGCAGCTCGGTGCCGCGCGATTGTTCAAGCCGCTCCGGAGCAGACACCACGATCGCGTTCGAGTCAGCCGCTGCTCGACTCCGGCGGTGGCGCGACCAAAGCGCGATCGCCGCGGGGCGAGGCCCACCACCTGGAGGCGAAGGGAACGAGGATTGATTCGAAGTCGATCGAGACATCCAACGGCCCGCGTGCTCCCCGAGGGCGTGTGCAGCACGTGGTGGCGGCGCGACCGCCATTTGAACGAACACCCTCTTCTTGACACCTCTTCGACTGCTTCCGCCTCCGTGCCCGGCACTGTCCGCGTGCGAACACCGCCCTTCTTCAGACCTCCACCGCCGCGTGCGAACGCAACCCTGCTCCTTCAGATCTCCGGCGACTCTTCCGCCTCCGTGGCCAAAGAACGCCCGCCCGCGTGCGAGCTCGACCCAAACCGCCAGAAACACCGTCCCACTGCTACTACTCACGCATGAAGTGCGCGTGGTTGTTGCCTCTCCTGTTCGCTTGTACGGAGCCCACGCATCACGGTCAGAGCTTCACCGACGCGGTCCACGTGATCTGCGACGCGCCCGCCGAAGCAGACTCGGCGTACTGGAGCGCGAACCTCAAGAACACGGATGCGATCGAGTTGTTCGAGACGATGGGCAAGCTATCTCCCGCTGCTCGCCAGCAACGACTGACCGCTGCGCTCGCGAGAGCGCACCTCGCACATTGCCGGCGTTTTGACCCGGCACCGCCGCGCTAGCGAGGGTCCCCACGGCACGACGCCACCACCTTCCGCACGCCGAAACAACTAGGAGCCGTGGGATCCCGCCACATCGGCGGGAGCCTTCGGTGCAGCCCCGAAAGCGAGGCCGCTCGCAGCAGCCACACCGAGCGAGCTACGCAGAATCGCGCAGGTTGAGGATCATACGGACCGGGCTAGTTGCGAGGAGACTGGGTTCTACTTGAACCGTGGCGAACATCGAGACCGAGGGGAATCGCGCTCGTCATTCGTTTTATAGGGTGGTTGGTCTGGCGCTGCTCGCCTCGCGCAGCGGGACGTGAACGCCACCTCACGCAGTCAGCTGGCCTCCAGCAGGATCGATTCCATCTCGATCCTCGGGCGTTTCTCAGCAGCGTCGCGCCGGTCGAAGGCACTTCGCGCGCTCCCGCGGTCTGCCGCGCCGAAGACACCTGGTCATCGTGCGCAGCTGGAGAGCAGGCTAGGTCACTCCCTGCCGCGAACACGCGAGCGCTGTCCGGATCAGCAGCTCGAGGTCAGGCCGATCGACCTTCGCGAGTGCCTGGTCGACATAGCGC
>JANXOP010000448.1 GCA_025357755.1 Kofleriaceae bacterium
TTGCAGTCGCCATCGGCGGCCGCAGGTGACTATCACCTTCGCTGATCCCGGTGTGGCAACGCACGCAGTCGCCCTTGGTCGCGGGCAGGTGCGTGCCGTGATCGAACCGGAGGTGCGCGCGCGACTCCGCGAGCTCGTCGAGCGCGGTCGGCGCGACGTGACATGCGAGACACGGATGCGGATCGTGGGGCTTGTCGTGGCACTCGACGCACGAGGCATCGCTCGGCAGGTGCAGCGTGCGACCGTCGTCGGTCGCGAGGTTCGTGTGGCAGCGCGTACACGGCACACCCGCGATCGCATGCTTGCGATGTGGGAACGCTTGCGGCGCGCTGCGCGTGAAGCCGAGGATGCCAGCGCACGCGGATAAGAGTGCGATCGCGAGGGCGAGGCGTTTCACTTCACCCCCCACGTGCGACCGAGCTGGACGAGCAGATCGAGGCGCCTGCGATCGCTCGGCGACGCCGAGGCCTCGACGGCGAGCGCCGCATTCCAGGGCCCGCACGTCCAGCCGAGCGCCGCGAGTGCCCACGGCCAGATCCGCCCGAGGCCGCGATCGTGATCGGGTAGGACGAGCTCGAGCTCGGTGCTCGCGGTGAGCTGCGCCGGCAACGCGATCCGCGCCATGCCTCGTGCGCCCGTCCACCCGGCATCGCCGACGCCATCGCGGCGTAGCTCGGCACCGAGCATGCTGGCGCCGCGATCGTCGAGGCGGAGCTTCGCGCGTACGAAGCCCTCCGGCGCGGTCGATCCGGCGATCGGATCCGCCACGGCGCTCATCGCGAGGGGCAGCACGGTCGCGACCGCAGGGCCGTCGATCGGGCTGCCATCGGCATGGCGCACGGCGAGGCTCGCGACGACATCGAGCCGCGGTGCGGCCTTCCACGTCCAGGTCGCGCCGACGAGCTCGGAGGGCACGTCGCCGAGCACCGAGAACAGCGACGTCGCCTGCACCAGGTGCGAGGCGGCGCGGTACGTCGCGAACAGCTCGCTGCGCAACCCGCCGCGCCTGTGGCTCGCGGTCAGCGTGGCTTCGGCGACGCCCGGGTTCGCGAGGTCGTACGCGAGCTTCGCGGCGAGATCTTCGTGCGCACCGATCGCGGCACCGCCGTCGATGCCGACCTCTTCGGCCGAGAGCCGACCCTCTTCGCGTTGCTGGAGGTACGCGATGCCGATCGAGCCGTCGTCTCCGAGCTGGCGCGACGCGCGGGTGCCGACGACCCAGTTCCACGCCCGCGACATCGCCAGATCACGCAGCACGGGCACGCCGGCATACGCCTCGAGCGCGAGCCGATGCGGCAGTCGCACGCGACCACCCGCGCCATCGATCTGGATCGGCCGCAACGCGCCGAGGCTCGCGACATAGCGCCCGAGCTGGATGCTCGCGAGCCCGCCCTCGGTCCGCGCGCGCATCACCATCACGAGCACGTCGGCGGGGCTATCGCCTTGCAGGTTGCCACCGCCGCCAGTCCACACGACCGCCTCGACCGAGACGTGATCCGCCGGGGTCGCGTTCGCCGAGACCGAGACGAGGCCCGCCGGCGACGCGGTCGTCGCGAGCGCATTCGCGGTGAGCACGAGTGGATCGGCCTGGGCCGCGGCGGTCCCGAGCACGAGCGTGAAGGCGAACCGCTTCACGGTGGAGCCGGCTTCTTTTGATAGGTCTTCCGGACATCGCGGATGATCGTGATCGCGAAGATCGCGAACGCGGTCGTACCGACGAGCTGGCCGACGCTCATCGCGACCATCACCGGCAACCAGGTCGGCTGGAGCATCGACCAGCACATCAGCGCGAGCCCGATGATCGTCAGCACGCACGCGATGCGGAGCGCGGTCACTTCGCCACCACCTTGCTGAACGGGTGCGCCGGACCGTGACAGCCAGCGCTCGCGCAGCTCACCGTGCCGTCTCGCAAGCGTGGCAGCAGGCTCGCGTGCTCGCGCACGGCACTCCACAGCGGGAGCTCCGTCGAGTGACAGTGCATGCAGGTGGAGTTCTGGAACGGCTCGCGGATATGGATCTTCGCGCGCGCCTCCGCGGCGGACATCTGGTGGTAATGGAACGTGTACTCGTAGACGTGGCGGAGCCCGCCCAGCTTGGTCACGACCGTGCCGAACATCCCGTAGTTGGCGTGACAGCCGTAGCAGTTCTCGTCGCCGAAGAAGTTGTTGCGTGCGTGCCGTGCCGCGAGCGACAGGCTCTTCGGATCTTCGGAATCCTGCTGGTACTCCGCCATCACGTGGCACGAGCCACAGAAGGTCCGCTGCTTGGTGCCTTCGAAGCCCGAGACATTGCCGGTCGCCGCGGTCGCGATCGGTAACACCCCGATCGCGAACAGCAAGACGATCTTCGTCGTGTGCGTGAGCGCGGGGCGGCGGATGAGGAACCACGCGACGAGGACCGTCGAGATGATCGCGCATCCGATCGCGGCCGCGGCGAACAGATTATTGATGATCCACGACGCCATTGATGTGCTCGCTCTCGTGGTTGATGACGATGATGTTGCCGAACGCATCGACGGTGCCGGGATGACAGGTCGCGCACGTGGTCAACGTCATCGTCGCGTCGTGATGCGCGTCGACCGGAGGAATGCCATGGCAGCTGCCGCAGCTCACCTCACCGCTCGAGGTCCAGCGCGGGCGCGCCGCGCCGTGGCAGTACGCGGTCGAACAGGTCTGCGCATCGTGGTCCCAGCCAAGCGCGGCGGTGACCACCGCGGGTCCCGGTCCGAGGTGGCCGGGCTCGGTGATCGTCGCGGGCACGACATGACAGGTCGCGCAGGCGATGGGTGCCGAGATCCGCGAGCTCGCTTGCAAGTGCGCCTGGTGCGCGCCGACGCCGATCGCGGTCGTGAACGTGTTGCCCGCGAGATCCATCGGCGGTGCGATCGATGCGGCGCTGCCATGACAGCTCGAGCACGTCGTACCGAGCTCGACGATGCCGTCGATGTGCGCGGCAGAGGGCGGGTGACACGCGCGACAATCGCTGCGCACGTGGTTCGGCGTGGGAGGCGGCGCGCCGTGGCAGGTCGTGCACCCGCCGGGTGGGAGAGGATCGTCCCAGCGAGGCCTGGTCGCCGCGCCACCAGCTGCGTGCAGCGCGGCGCCGTGGCAATAGACGTTCGTGCAGGTCGCGCCATCCCACACTGGCGGGCCAGCGCGATCCGCGGGATCGATCGTCTCGTTCGCGCGCGCGCCGAAGACCACGCGCACCGGTGCCGTGATCGCGACCCCATCGTGAAGGATGTGGCCATCGCTGTCCCACGTCGTGGGTACGATGTGACACTCGCCGCACGCGACGGTCGGTGCATGGGCCTGATGCGCGAACGTCGTCGGGCCGTTCGAGCCGTGGCACGTCGAACATGCGGTCGGGCCCTCGACGTGACACGTCAGGCACGACACGCCCGCGGTGCCGCCCGCAAAGTCGGTGCCATGGCAGCTCGCGCACAGCGGAAAGTCCCAGTTGCGGCGCAGCAGCTCTTTGCCATGGAACGCTTCGCTCGTCGGAACGAGAAAATCGGCGGGATGGATCCGCGGCGTCCCGCAATCGGTCGTGCAGGGCGTCGCGAGGACCCGCTCGTCAGAGCAGCTCGCCAGCAGCATCAGGACGACCAACGCTCTCGACGCGCTCAAGGAAGCCCATGCAGCGCGCCGACGTCGTACGCCGCACCGGTGCCATGGCACGTCGCGCACGACTCGATGCCGCCGAGCGTGGTGTTGACCTCCGCGTGCGCGGCGACATCGCGGCTATCGTGGCAGCTCGTACACACCGCGGTTGCAGGACCGATCGTGAGGACCGAGGAGGTCGTCCAGAACGGCGTCGCGCAGTACTGCGTCGGGTCGGTGCCGCCGCCGCTGGCGCAGCCCATCAAGCCCGATTGGGTCGGTGCGTAGGCGGTCGACGCCACGAGTGGCAGCGTCCAGTTCTTTACCGCGTGGCAGGCCTCGCACTCGATGATCGCGCGCGGATAGCGCACGCCCGAGAAGTCGTTCGGCGTGCCGCCCGGGTTCGCCACGGTCGGCAGCGGGAAGCCACCGAGCACGTACGGCTGGGTGAGGTCTTCGCCGCGATGGATCTTGTGGATCATCCTGCGGAAATCGAGGCTCGGCGCGGCGACGTTCTGCGTGGCCTGGAAGCGCGGCGCCCCCGCACTGTCGAAGCCACCGGGGCTGTGGCACATGACGCAATACTGGGGATTCTTGCGCGTGCCGCCATGAGCCGCGAGATCGAAGTGGCAGCTGTTGCACAGCGCGCGATCGACGATCGTGCGGCGTGGTACGACGGTCCCGGTGACCGGGAATGCCAGCACGGGGTTGAGCGCGGCGTACCGCGGGTCGGCGGGCGTCGGCTGGAGGTACCCATCGAGCGCGACCTGGTAGCTGCCGGTCGCGGCCGTCGGGATGATCGCGCTCGCGGGAAACGTATAGCTGAACGTCCCGGTGCTCGCGTCGATCGCGGCGAGCGAACCGACGGCGCCGCTGCCCTGAATCTTCGCTTGCCACTCGGTGGTGAAGTCCGTCGTCGGTCCCGCGATCGTCGCGGTGATCGAGGTCAGTGGTTGCGCCAGGAGGTCGCGAGCGACGCCGTTGGTCTTCGCCGTGAACGTCATCACCGGCGCCTGGCCCGGCAAGGTGTTCGTGATCGAGAGGATCTGGAGGTCGAACTGGGGCGCGGTCGCCGCGAGCAGGCCGGTGAGGTGCTTGTCGGCGATCCCCGCGAGGCTGCCGGTCGCCGGATGGCAGACCGCGCACATCGCATTGTCGGGTTGCGCGCCGCCGCCGTGCAGGACCATGCCCGCGGGCACCGGGAGCTCGAACGAGGTCGTGTCGTGACACGATGTGCAGGCAGGCTTCGCCGGCTCGGTCTTCCAGCGATCGCCTTCGGCGCCAGCGTGACACGTGGTGCAACGCGCGATGTTCTGCGGGAACTCGACGGTCGAGAAGTCGTTGACGCTCTGAGCGTAGCCGATGATCTGAAACGGCGTCCCGGCGACGACGCTCGGGAGCTCGGCGCCGCGATGGAGCTTGTGGATCATCACCTTGAAGTCGACGGTGTTGCCGGTATCCGGATCGCTGGACTGCGGCTGGTGACACAGCACGCACGCCTCCGGTTTGGTCCAGCGACCGCCGTGCGCGTCGAGGATGCGGTGGCACGAATCGCACGCACCGGCCGTGACGACCTCGCGCGCGATCACGGCACCGTGATCGGGGCGCGCGGAGAACGTCATGCTCGAGATCGCAGGCGCGCCGGTGCGGAGGGCGTACGCGCCGACCGTCTGGGTCAGCCCGGGGTCGAGGCCCGTGAGCGGTGCGGCGACATCGTATTGATACGTGCCCTGCGCGACATCGATCGGGCGCAGCGTACCGGTGGCTTCGGTCGCGCCCTGGATCGCGCTCACACCAGTGATCGGGCTCGTCGCGGTGATCGTCGTATACGCGGTGTACTGACCCGCGGAGCCATCGAGATCCTGGGCGAGCTGCGCGAGCACGAACCCGAGCTCGATCGAACCCGGGGTCAAGCTACCGGCAGGATCGACCGCGAGCCCTGATCCGTCCGTGAGGGTGAAGCTCACCGTCGCGACGGCATCCGTGAACGCGAGGTTGGTGACCGCGATCGAGACGCCAGGACTGGTGGTCCACGCAGTCAGCGATCCGTGGCCATCGCCCGCATCACCCGCGTCACCAACGGGGCCCGCGGAACCGGTCGCGCCCGGAGGCCCGGCAGGACCTTCGCAGCCAGCCACGAGCAACGCCAACACGGTCCACTTCACGCGGCATCGCTAACTCACGGATCGTGCCAGCGCTGTGCGAACGCTGGCCTGCTCGCGACCTGGCCAGGCCGCAAATCGTGCGCACGGGTTGCGCTGCCCCGCGCAAGTCCTGCGCCCTAGCGGATCAACAGGACCGGGCACGACACCGACCGCGCGACGGCCTCGGCGACGCTGCCGAGCACGAGCCGCTTGACGCCAGTCCGGCCGTGCGTCCCCATGATGATCAGATCGATCGCGAGATCGCGGACGGCCTTTTCGATCGCGACGCGTACATCGCCAACCTCGAACATCGGCGGTGCGAACAAGGCTTTGCCCGCGCGCGCGGCGATCGCCTTCGCGACGGTCTTGCGGTTGATGTCCATCAGATCTTCGATCATCGCTGCCGTGACCGCGATCGGATACTCGGCGAACTGGAGCCCCATGACGTTGAGCACGTGGATCGTCGCATCGAGCTCGTGCGCGAGCTCGACCGCGTAGTCGAGCGCTCGCGTGGAATGCTCGGAGAAATCAGTCGGGACGAGGATGTTCTTGGCTAGCGACACGTGGACCTTGCTGCGCACGTGGGCGCCCGGGTGAGCGAAAACGCTGCGCGTGAAAGTACCGTGCACCGCCCATGCCGCCATCTGGGGAGCGGTGCTGATCGTGCAGGTCGGTAGGGATGAGCGATGACAACGAGCTGAACGCGATCGATCAGTACTGGCGTGCGGCAAATTTTCTGACCGTCGGTCAGATCTTTTTGAAGAGCAACGCGCTCCTGCGCGAGCCCTTGCGCGTCGAGGATATCAAGCCACGTCTGCTCGGCCACTGGGGCACATCGCCGGGCCTGAGCTTGATCTATGCGCACCTCAACCGCGTGATCAAGCGCGATGACCTCGACGTGATCGTGCTCGCGGGCCCCGGCCACGGGGGGCCCGCGCTGCTCGCGAATACGTATCTCGAGGGCTCGTACTCCGAGGTCTATCCGACGGTCAGCGAGGACGAAGTGGGCATGACGCGCCTGTTTCGCCAGTTCTCGACGCCGGGTGGCGTGCCGAGCCACGTCGGGCCCACGACGCCGGGTTCGATCCACGAGGGTGGCGAGCTCGGCTACGTGCTCGCGCACGCTTTCGGCGCGGTGTTCGACAACCCCAGCCTCGTCGCGGTCGCGGTCGTCGGCGACGGCGAAGCCGAGACCGGTCCCCTCGAAGGCTCGTGGAAGGGCATCAAGTTCATCAACGCCGCGCGCGACGGTGCGGTGCTGCCGATCCTGCACCTCAACGGGTACAAGATCTCGGGGCCGACCGTACTCGGGCGCGAGAGCGACGAAGCGATCCGCAAGCTGTTCGAGGGCCACGGCTACGAAGTTCACTTCGTCACCGGCACCGAGCCGATGCCCGTCCATCGCGCGCTCGCGGCGGCACTCGATGTCTGTGTCGAGCGGATCCACACGATCCAGGCGGACGCGCGCGCGCGTGGGGTCCGCGGCACCCCGCGCTGGCCGATGCTCGTGCTCCGCACGCCGAAAGGATGGACAGGTCCGGCGTTCGTCGGGGGCAAGCCATGCGAAGGCACGTTCCGTTCGCATCAGGTGCCGCTGCCGCTCGTGCGCACGGATCCGGACCAGCTCGCGGCGCTCGAGACCTGGCTGCGGAGCTATCGACCGGAGCTGCTGTTCGACGACGTAGGTCGCTTGCGCGCGGAGCTGCGCGCGCTCGCCCCCGAGGGCGCGCGACGAATGGGCGCGAACCCGCACGCGAATGCGGGTGGCCGATTCACCGAGCTCGTCGTGCCACCGATCGCGGACTTCGCGCTCGCGGTGCCACGTCCGGCGACGGTGCACAGCGAATCGACGCGCCCGCTCGGTGCATTGCTCGCCGCGATCTATCGCGCGAACCCGCAGACCTTTCGCCTGATGTGCCCGGACGAGACCAACTCGAACCGGCTCGGCGAGGTGTTCGATCTCGAGACTCGCTGCTGGCAGGAGGCCACGATCCCGATCGACGATCACCTCAGCGCGGAGGGCCGGGTGATGGAGGTCCTGTCCGAGCACAACTGCCAGGGCTGGCTCGAAGGCTACGTCCTGACCGGCCGCCACGGGTTGTTCGCGACCTACGAAGCGTTCGCGCTCGTCGTCGCCTCGATGACCACGCAACACGCGAAGTGGCTCGAGATGGCCGCGGCGCTCCACTGGCGGACGCCGGTCCCGTCTCTGAACTATCTGCTGACCTCGACCTGTTGGCGCAACGACCACAACGGCTTCTCGCATCAGGGTCCCGGCTTCATGGACACCGTGATCTCGAAGAAGGGCACGGTCGTGCGCGTGTACTTGCCGCCCGACGCGAACTGCTTGCTCTCGGTCGCGGATCACTGCCTGCGCAGTCAGAGCTACGTCAACTTGATCATCATCGACAAGCAACCGCAGCTGCAG
>JANXOP010000021.1 GCA_025357755.1 Kofleriaceae bacterium
CCCCGCTTCGTGCCGCGCTTCGTGCCGCGCTTCGTGCCGCGCTTCGTGCCCCGCTTCGTGCCCCGCTTCGTGCCGCGCTTCGTGCCGCGATCGAAGCCGATCCCGAATATCATCGCGCTGCGCACGGCAGCCGTCGCGTTCGAGGGCGACCATAAGGTCGAGTTGTTCGGCGCGGGGGCAAAGGCGATCGCGGCGCGCGTATGTTGGCTGGCGAGGTGGCTTTGTCGACGAGCTACGCCTCCACAGCGACCATGACTGCAGCGGCGCTGCGGGCACGGTTCGCGCACGCGACGATGCGCCTCGTACGCCACGTCGCGCCGGCGCGTTGCAACGGAACCGCTGGTGGCGGCGATCGACGCGATGGTCGAGGCGAGGCTGCCGCTTCTCGACGAGTTCGTCGTCGCCGAGATGCCCTGGCGTGGACCGCGCGTGGCGAGCTCGACGCGATCGCGAAGCTTCAGATCACCAAGCTCTCCCTGTCCGGCGGGCGGCTAGAGCACCGATCGGATTGATGCCGTAACGATATCGATCGGTTAGCACGAGTCGATCGACAGCCCGTCGCGGTCATGATCCTCTCGCTCCACCGATGGCCATCAAGCGCTGGAGCCCGAGTCAGATCGTCAGCCGCCAGGAGAAGTTCATCCTCGGACGCCTCAAGCGAAACGGAAAGCTCTATGCGTTCCTTCGACAACATCGCGACCAGTTGTTCGACGACGCCTTTCAGCTCGAGCTCGAGACGATGTATCGAGATAGCGGCGCGGGTGTAGATGCTCATCCGCCGGCGCTGATGGCGATGGTGCTATTGCTACAGTCCTACGCAGGCGCGTCGGACGCGACTGCGGTAGAGCTGTCGTTGCTTGACCTGCGCTGGCAAATGGTTCTCGATTGTCTCGGCGCCACCGAGCCGGTGTTCTCCCAAGGTGCGCTATTCGACTTTCGCCAGCGCTTGATCGCCGCTGATCTCGATCGCCGCCTCCTCGAACGAAGCCGCGAACTCGCCTACACGACCAAGGCGTTCGACCCCAAGAAGCTGCCAAAAACGCTGCGGGTCGCGATGGATTCGAGCCCGCTCTAGGGCGCGGGGCGCGTCGAGGACACGATCAATTTGTTGGGCCATGCGGGCCGCAAAATCGTCGCGTGTGCCGCGCAGTTGCTGGGTTGGACCGAGGACCGCGTATGTCGCGAGGCCAGCTGCCCGTTGCTTCTAGCGTCGAGCATCAAAGCCGGGCTCGATCTCGACTGGAGTGATCCCGACGAAAAAGGCAGCGCGATCCCAACCGTCATCGAGCAACTCACCAGCTTGGAGCACTGGGTCGCCGCGCGGATGCCCGATGAGCTAACACACCCGCCGCTCGACGCGCACGTCGCAACGTTGCGGCAGATCATCGGCCAGGATCTCGAACCCGACCCCGATGGAAGCGGCCGCCTTCGCATCCGCCATGGTGTCGCCGAAGACCGACGCGTCTCGATCGAGGACAAGGACATGCGGCACGGCCGCAAGACCAAGTCGAAGCGCTTCAACGGCTACAAAGCGCCACCTCGCAATCGATCTCGATACCGTGCTCATTCTCGCGGTCGCGGTGCTGCCGGCCAATCGCCCCGAACAGGACGCCGCACCCAGCTTGACCGCGGACATCGAGGCTCAAGGTTTGACGATTGGATCGCTCTACATCGATCGCGGTTACATCAATGCGCCCATTGTCGACGAGATCCTCGCGCGGCGCGGCGCGATCCTCTGTCGTCCCTGGCTCGCCCAAAACGGTGACCACTACGGCAAGCGCGCTTCAAGATCAACATGCGCGACCGCACGATTACCTTTCCAGCCGGTGCACAACAGCCCATCGTTCTGGGCTCCAAGGTCGAGTTCCCGGCCGAGACCTGTAGCGTCTGCAAACTGCGAGCGAAGTGCACCGATGCTGCACCCGACCGCGGAAGATCGATAGCGATCGCTGACAACGAGCTTCTTCAACATCGGCTTCGGAAGCAGGCCGCCACCTCTGCAGGTCGACAGGAACTCCGCGAGCGCGTGCCTGTTGAACATCGCCAAGCACACACGTGCCGACGGCAAGGCCGACACGCCCGTTACCTCGGCAGCCGCAAGAACGAGTTCGATCTGCGACGCGCCGCCGCAATCACCAATTTCGAAGTAATTAGCGACGGCAAGAAGCATCAGCCAGTGCCATCTCGACCACGGCCAGAGCTGCATGATCGTGATGGTTTCAACCCGGTCGGTGCTCTAGTAGCTGCGATGCCAAAGCTTCGCGAGGTGACCATCGGGATCACCGCGGCCGCCGGCTTGCCGTTCGCGAGGTGGTGGCCATCGCGTCGTAGAGCGCGCAGCCAGCCATCGGGATGTGCCGGACCGCATCACGTCCACCATGTTTGGCGAGGTCGACGATGGGTTCTGATCGATGAGGCCTTCGGGCTCGAACAACTGCTCGGCTGCAAGGATGATGAGCTTTGCGCGCGAACCCGAGGTCGCGGGCACCCTCCGAGGTCAGGCGCTACACGACTGTCAGGCGCGACGACCGTCAGACCGTCAGCTTCTCGAGATGCTTGCAACCGCCGCGCTCGATCCATCTCGAGAGCTCCGTTGAACTGATCGCCGTGTATGGTCGATATCGCGGCGACGCTGCCATCGCATATCACCGGCACGTGGCAGCTCGCGAACGCGGCGGTCGCGCACGAGCGAGCGAGCCGGCGATCGTTCTCGGCGTAATTGCGCGGCCTCTTCGAGCTAACCGGAGTCGTGCCGCGAACGACGAGCCTGAACGCGCGCCCTCCAGCGAGCTCGATCGTGTAGGCCGCCACCAAAAATCCGACGTCGCATCTAGTACGCGAAGCACTGCTGTACTCGCTGGCGAGCCGAGCTATCTCGCGGTCGTGATCGATGCGTTACGGAGAACCGAGCGCCATGCAGAGGCGCTGAAGCTGTTGCCGCGCGCGCGAAGGCGATGGCCAAGCCGCCTCCAGATGCCCAGACCGACGGTACCCAGGACCACGACCGCGCGTGCTTGCTCGACTTCATGGTGCTGCTCGCGCAGCTCGGCAAGCGCGACGACGGAGGCGCTCGCCGCGGATTTGCCACGGCACATCGACAAGCGCATCCACGCCGTCCTCGCGATCATCTCGCGCACAAATCGCTCTGGGTGTTGAGCCGCAATCGCTGGACATTCGTATGCCTTCGATACGCGGTTCGACAACTGCACCATCGATTTTCACGAGCACGGCATCTTCGAAGATGGCGAACTGGCAGGTGACCGGCCTCTCGATCATGCACTCCCGACGCTCGCGGCGTGGGCGTGCGAGCTCGTCGCGACCATCACCGAGCTCGACATGCCGCTCGCGAGCGTCACGCGTGGCGTGAAGCAGCCGATCGATTCGATGACCATCGCGCGCAGATCGCGGGCGACGAGCGCGGGCCAAGCTTCACGCAAGCGATCTGGGCCGAGGCGATGCGGCGCGGCACGGTCGACGAGGTGCGTAGCGTGATCGAGGATGCCGGGACCGTCGTGACCAATTCGAGAGCCAGACTATCGGCTACCGAGCCCGACCGATCTGCTGCACGTCGAAGCGGCAGCGGCGGACGATTGGCTTGCGAGCGATCTCGACGGCGAGGTGCAGGCACCTAACGCACTGTTCGACGAGCTCATCACGATCGGGTTGGCATCGCGTAAGGTGTCGAGGCTCCGCCCGCGGATTCCGGAGCGGCTGTACGAGGCCGCACAGCTCGCGAGCTCGGCCTCCTCGGTCGTGCGCTTTTGCGGGAGGGATTGGCGATCGCGGCAGTTCGCGGCACCGCGGCGCGACAGCCCCGCCGCCAACGCCTTCGCCACGCAGCTCGAGACGCGAGCGTGCCCTGGTAGGCGACCGCGGGCTGGCTCGTGGCGAGCGAGCTCGGTCGCGGCCTGATCGAAACCGCCTGGCTGCGCCTTGAAGGCTCCGCGACCGAGCTCGGACTCCTCTAGTGACTCGGTCCGAGGTGATGGATGTCGCGACGTGCGATAGCCCGACCCGGGCGACCCGATCACTTTTGGCGGACTCGGCTCGAGAGGTCGCACTCGTCCAGGGTGAGCGTTCCATCTGCATCGCTGCAGCCTGAACGCGCCTTGTCCCGAAGCAACGACCGTCGCGGGCCCATCGCGAGGCGCGTGACCACGTTGGGGTAGTGTGCTCGCGATGCGCGATGGCTTCTCAGAGCACCTCCAATGGTACTTCGTCAGTGCGTCGGCTCGGGAGATCGAAGCAGTGTGTGCGGAGCCCCGTGCGCTCTACTCGGTGGCTGGCGATGTGGTGCACAGCGAGCTACGCCTGTCGGGGGCGGTCGTCGCGATCTACAGCGGTATGCACTGGTTGTTGTCGCAGGAGCTTCCCGGTGAGTCCGGACCGATCACGCCGCTCGTGTTTCTCGAGCGCGGCGGCCTCGAGCTCGAATTCCGTACGCACCTCGTGTTCGATGACAACAAGCGCTTGAATATCGAAGCTGCCCGGTACTTTCAGCCGCACGAGCGCCAGGCGATCCTCGACGCGATCACGGCGCTCGATCAGGACGCACTCCTCCGCAAAGGAGGTGCGCCGATGTTCGCGCAGGTGCAAGCGCTCTGCGGGGTGCTCGCTGCCGATCCGTCGACTCGCTTCGTCGTCGCTCACAACCACTGCTTTGCCGCTCACACGGATGCACTGCCCGTGTTCACACCCGCTCTGGCTCGCCGCGAAACGCAACGTGGCCAGCACGCCGCTGGTGCGTTGCCGGCCGGATTTACGGCGAACGCGCGCGCGATCGGTGGAGACACGTTCGTCGGATTCGGAGCCGGCCCTGCACTGGCGCTCACGCCGCTGAACTCGGAACGCTCGCCGCGACCACGGTCGACAAGTTCCTGAGCCGAGCCGGCGCGCGTGGCGACGGCATCATCGCCTACCAGCGTGTCGCGACCTGGGAGTCCTACGGAGTCGCCGCTTTCTGGCTTCGACTCGGCTACTTCGACGTCGACGAGATCGTCGAGCAACTTGAAGTGGAGCTCGAAGAAGAGCTTCCACGCGAAGTGCTCGAACGCGTGGTCGCCGCGACCGCCGCGATCCTCACCCTCGATCGCGCCACGTGGCCCGAGCAGACCGACTGCGACCGGCTCTTCGCGGCGCTCGATCAGCTCCGTCAGGAGGGCTTCCTGGTGTTCGAGTACGCGGGGTTCGTGACGGATCAAGGGATCGAGCTCGTGATGCAGTCCGCTGTTACCAGCGGTCCCTACTGCTTCTTCCACCAGCAAGGCATCCTCGATGCACTCGATGGCGAGGGACTCTCGCTCTACTACGGCGAAGCGACGCGCGACGGCGACGAGGTCTCGACGCGGCCGAGCCAACCCGTCGGCGCCCGCCTCCTTGGTGCGATCGCATCCAGCGGCCTACACGCCGAGTGGGACGGCGACGAGAAGTCCACGATCACGGTGCGGTTGATGTGGCGGTGCCGGCCGAGACGCAATGCCCGTGCCCTGCCCTAGGTCACGCCCGGTCAGATGATGAAGATCGCAGAGAACAGGAACCGTCGCAGCTTGCACAGAGAAGCTGAACGGCTCGATCGATTCGGTCCCTTGGCGGCCAAGGGCGGCAAGAGCCGGGCGAGATCGATCGCAACTGCTTCGGCATCTCGCGCCCGTCTACTAGACTCGGCGCGCATGGCGAAGACCAAGGTCCCCGAGTTTCCGTTTTTCGGCGCAGGCGACGCCGCGTACTTCGAGTGGTTCGAGATGTGGGTGTGGTTTGCCGAGCCCGTCGCGAAGACAAAGCGCTCCGCACTCGTGAAGATGGCGCCGAAGTTGTGCCAGCTCGACGCGCAGTGGCCTGCGGATCATCTGCTGTGGGTCTCGACGGGGGATCAGTGGATCCAGAATCACCTCGTCGAGGAGTACGGCACCGCGAAGGCGAAAAAGCGGATGCGCGACTTCGCGAAGAAGCTCGAGGACGACGAGGACGCGAGCCATTGGGATGGCGATAGCGACGAGATCCTCGCGGTGGGCGACGAGTCGAAGCAATTCAACGCCGACATCGACGCATGGCTGCCACGACTTCACGCCAAGCAGCCGATCCTGTTCGTCGCGCGCCACGAGGATGGCGAGGCCGGCGGGACGAAACTGTCCGCGTGGCACAAGGCGAGCGTCGCGCAGTTCGCGGCGATCGAACCGAAGATCCTCGCGGCGATCGCGAAGAAAAAGCTGAAGGCCGACGACCTGCGCACGTCGCCAATCCAGATCGCAGCTAGCTACGCGACCAAGGTCAGCCCGGCGATCAAGAAGATCGTCGGCTCAGACGACTAGACAGGAATGGCGATCTTTACGTGTCTCGATAGAGCGCTGCCATCCAACAACGACAGCATGGATCCGTCGTCGCTCCCGCGAGCGCGGCACCCTAGCGGCGATCGAACAGCCGGGCTTGTACCGGTGCGGTCATCGAGCGCGTGCGGCGCTGCTTGCCGCGACGCGTTCGACGATGCTCGCGCGCCGAATGATCCGACTGTCCGGGCGCCGACAGGGCGAACAACGAACCTGAGGTCGACAGTACGACCGCCAACGGATCGGCCTGCATCGCGGAGCTCACGTGGCTCGCACCATAGTGGTTCGAGTTCGCGACATCGCCACTCACGTGTTCCGCTTCGGAGCTTGCATTCGCATTCGCGACGCGCGACGTCCGCGGAGTGCGCGGCTCGCTCGCAAGGAGGTGCGACGAAGCCGACGTGCCTGCCGTCGCCGATGCGATCGCCGAGGTGACCGACATCGTGCTCGCCGCATGGAGGGTCGATGCGACCGCCGAGGCGGTCGAGACCGGACCCGAGCCGGCGACGGCAACCATCGAGACGGTACCGTGTGAGATGTTCGCCGCAGCGGCCGAGCTCGACGTGACGAGCGTGGCCTGGCGATCGAGCTTCTGAGCTTGGACGTCGCGCGCATCGCGACCGACCACGATCGGCTCGAACGTGCGCACCGGCATCGAGAACTCCGTCGTGACCACGAGATCCTGCTCGTTCATCGCGCTGATCGATTCGCCGACGACAGTGGCACGCAGCCGCCACGCCGCGGTCGGCGATGCGGTCGCCGCGATCTCGAGGATCGGAGCGAATGCGCGCGCGAGGTCTTCGGCTTCGACGAGCGCCGGCGTAGTCGCGGGCTCGATGTAACCCGGCAGATCGGCCCGGGCAGACGTGGCAGCTCGATGCCCGAAGTCGCCAAAGGCCGCGAGCGTCGCGAGGTCCGGCGTGATCGTAGTGGTACCTGATGCGGTGATCACCGAAAGCTCGACGCGGGACGCAGCGCGCGCCCGGCCGCCGAGCCGGAGCGCGATGCGCCGAGCGAGCTGCGAGATCGCGGTCGGACCCGAGAGAGAATCCGAAGCATCGAGCACGTTGTTCGCGACGACAAGCTCTTCGCGAATCGCCGCTTCGGGCGCGTATGCACGGAGGTGCGCACCGCTCTCGCCACGCGCGAGGGCGCGATAGTCCGCTTCCAGCGGGCGCGCGACCGACGGCGCCGGCAGCGACGCGAACTCGCCGAGCGTGCGTACGCCGAGCGCTTCGAGCATGTGCTGGACCTCGGCCGAGATCGCGAGGAGCGAGAGCGGCCGCGGCGCGAGGAACGCGGCCGATCCACCGCGCGGCACCATCGTGACCGAGACTTCGTCGTTCGTACGCGGCTCGCGCGCATCGCTGCCGTAGGCCGCCGCGACCCATGCCGTGAAGCGGTCGTCGGCAATGCCGACGCGACCGGTGAGCCCGAGCTGCGAGAGCCGCTCGATCACGCGCTCGCCAAACGTGTTGCCGCGAGTCTTCTGGGGAACCTCGGCGTACATCGCGAGGTGTGCACCACCAGCACCGACCCGACTGCCGACATCGACGATCGAGGTCAGGCCGAGCACGCTGTCGGCGATCGCGCGAACGGTCTCGCGCTCGCCCGCCGCTTCGACCGCGACGATCGCCACGTCGGGCGCGACCGAACGAGCAGCCGTGGCGGTCATACCGAGCCGGACACCCTGCGCCCATGCGGCGCGAGAGCACGCCACGACGACGGGTACATGGAGCACTCCAGCTGCCACGACGCCCGAGCGCTGGGCCGGGCGCAGGCTATCTCCACCATCGACCATCGCGATGGCGGCGCCACGCAACGACGGATCGAGGCGCGTCGCGCACTGGAGCGCGTACTGCGGAATGTGGATGCAGGCGATTCGCATGCTCAAGGTTCTAGCTTACTGGTCTGATGTTCAGTGGTCCACTCCGGATCTGTTCAGGCCGGATCCCTCAGGTAAATATATGAAACAAAAGATATTGTTTTGTGCATGGGCCGTTCCAACCCGGAGCAG
Organism: Kofleriaceae bacterium; assembly: GCA_025357755.1. GTDB lineage: Bacteria > Myxococcota_A > Polyangia > Haliangiales > Haliangiaceae > JABFXX01. Next base: position 8,341 of record JANXOP010000021.1, read on the forward strand.
ATTTCGCCAACGGCCCACTACACGGGCTACGTCTGGTTCGCGAATGGGCTCTCGCACGCAGCGTTCGCGACCCGCGAAGGCAGGCTCATGCACCGCTCGTTGCGCCTCCCGAATGCGTTCGCGGAGCGCACCGGCCTGCCCTCCCTCGACGGCATGTTGCTCGCGCGTCATCGCCTGATCGATCTGCGGCTGCGGGAGGCGATCGACGCGGGCGAAGTCTCGCAGATCGTCGAGGTCGCGTGCGGACTGTCGCCGCGCGGCTGGCGCTTTCACGAGCAGTACGGCGATCGCATCACGTACATCGAAGCGGATCTGCCGGGTATGATCAAACACAAGCAGCGCATCCTCGCAGAGCTCGGCGGCGAATCGCCCGCGCATCGCACCGCGGAGCTCGATGCCCTCGACGACAATGCCTTCGCCGCGCTCGATCTCGATCCTGATCGCGGCACCGCGATCATCACCGAGGGTTTGCTCAACTACTTCGATCGCGCGACCGTCCTGGCGATGTGGCAACGCTTCGCGCGCGTCCTGGCGCCCTGCCCACGGGGCGTGTATTTCTCGGACATCATCGTCGAGGAAGCGAATCGCGGCCTGCTCGTCGCCGGGTTCTCGCAGCTGCTCTCCGCGTTCGTGCGCGGCCGCGTCCACATCCACTTCGCGGATGCGGTCGAAGTCGAGACCGAGCTCGAGCGCTGCGGGTTCGCCGCGATCGCTCTGGATCCCCGTGACTTCACTCGCGAGCTCCCCGGTCTCGAGATCGCCGGAGCAGGTCGCGTCAAAGTGATCGAAGCGTTAGCCGGCCATGCGTAGCGTCGCGCTCGGCGAACGACCGGCGAGCCGTTCGAGTGCGAGCGCCATCTCGCACATCTGAGGACGCAGGCCTGGCGCCTTCGCGAGTGCGCGCATCACGAGCCGTTCGAGCTCGACCGGCACGGCCTTCCGCAACCACGAGATCCGTCCTGGCCGTTGATCGAGATGAGCGACCATGAGCTCCGGGAGCGAGCCTTCGAACGGGACGTTACCCGTGAGCAGCTCGTACATCACGCAGCCAAGCGAGTAGACGTCCGTCGCGAACTCCGGCTTGCCGCGCCACTGCTCGGGCGCCATGTAGGCTGGTGTGCCCGCGATCGAAGAATCGTCCGGTGGTGGTTCTTCGACGAGGCGCGAGACCCCGAAATCGATGACCTTCACGGTGCCATCGTCGAGCACGAACAGGTTGTCCGGCTTCACATCGCAGTGCGTGATGCCAGCATCGTGCATCGCGGCGAGCGCCGAGGCGATCTGCGCGGATAAGGTGACGATCGTCTCGAGGTCGACGGTGCCGCGCTCGATGATCGAGGAGAGCGTCTCGCCCTCGAGGTATTCCATCACCAGGAACGGAACATCATCGGACGACCGCGACGCCGCGCGAATCTCGACGAGCCCCGGGTGGCTGGCGCGCGCAGAGACCTCGCGCTCCGCGTACAGCCGATCGACGACCTCGGCATGGTCGGCAAACATGGGATCGAGCACTTTGAGGGCGACTCGGTCACCAGTGGTGCGGTGCGTGGCCAAGAACACGCCGCCCATGCCACCGCTCGCGATGGGAGCCACGACTTCGTAGTCGCCAAATCGAGCGTGCATGTCCGCCGACGTTGCATCGGCAGTGCCACCACGCGGTCGAGTGGTTTGGACACGCTCGACGCCTGTCGGACTCGGAAAACTGTGGCCGATCGGCGACTAGTCGTGAATTTGCGGCCCGCGACGTCCCCGCGACACCGAGTCAGGATTGGTCAGTGTCAGCTGGGCAGCGTTCATGTGTCGTCGGCTTTGACGTCACGGCAGGTCGATCCCTTCACCGGAGCACACCGCCGCTGCGCGGTGCTTGGCATCGCCCTCGAGCGTGTTCGCGAGCTTCTGTGCGCGGGCCCCATCGTGCCTGCGACACGCTGCATTCACGGCGCGCGCGCGATCATCGGAGCGCAGCTCGAGATGACCACCCGCGCTCGCACTCGCATCCGGAATCGCGGAGGGGTCGGCGCGCTCGTCGCCGAGTGCCATCGACATCACCATCGCGTAGAGATCGTGCGGGTTCACGCCACGCGCGACCGCTTCCTTCGCGTGAGCGAGCATCGCATCGACCAGGCGCGAGAGATTTTCTTCATCGCGCGCGCCGCTCACGGGTTGGCCATTGATGAACATCGTCGGCGTGCCGTCGACGCCGAGCGCCTCGGCTGCGGCGGTCTCGGCCACGACCGCATCGCGGTAGCGGCGCTGATCGAGCGCTGCTTTGAACGCCGTCATCTCGACGCCGGACGCTTGCGCGAAGGTCTCGAGATCGGCGCGCGTGAGGTGGCCGAAGTGAGAGAATAGCTGGTCGTGGAAGGCCCAGAATTTACCCTGCTCCGCGGCCGCGACGCCCGCCTCCGCCGCGACGCTCGCGTAGCGATGGAAGCTCATCGCCATGTGGCGATAGATGATGCGAACCTGATCGCCGTACTTCTGGTGCAGCTTCGCGAGCACCGGCGCTTCCTTCGCGCAGTACGGGCACTGGAAATCACTGAACTCGATGATCGTGACGAGCGCGTCGTCTGGACCGAGCTGATGGCCGGGTAGCCCGAGCCCGACCTTGTACGCTTGGTTCGGACTGAGGTCGCCAGGATCGTTGTTCGCATTCGGCGCGGCATCCGCCGCAGTCTTGCCATCGGCGACCAGCGCGGCGTACAGATCCGCCGGGTGCGCCGCGCGCGCGACGTTCGCACGCACGAGCTCTTGATCGACCGTGTCGGCGAACACCTTGAGGGGCTGGCTGCCATGCACGGGTCGACCGTTGACGAAGAACGTCGGCGTCCCGGTGATCCCGAGCTGTTCGGCATCGCTGACGTCGCTCGCGATCTCTTTGCGCCACACGCCCGAATCGAGCTCGGCGCGGAACCGGATCATGTCGAGCCCGAGCTCTTGCGCGATCAGCTCGACGTCCGCCCGGTCGACGTGGCCGCGCACCGCGTAGAGGCGCGCATGCATCGGTCGGAACCGGCCCTGTGCGGCGGCGGCGAGCGCGGCTTCCGCGGCGATCGTGTTGTCATCGTCGAGTGGGAGGATCCGATGGACCCAGCGGATCTGTCCCGGGTAGAGCCGGTCCAGCCGGTCGAGTGCCTCTTGGGCTCGATTGCAATAGCCGCAGGCGTAATCGCTCCAGTCGACGACCGTGACGAGCGCCTCAGCGGGTCCCGAGGTGGGGCCGGTGCCACGCGGGATCTTGTAGACCGTGTTCGGGTCGAAGCTCGCGGTGGCGGTCCGCGGCTGGCTGACGACGTCGGCATGTGCGACGGCCGTCACGACTAGGAGTGCTAGCACCACACGCGTCATCGTCGGGGAAGCTACCACGCGACTCGCGATTCGGCTTACGCTATGGCTGGTGCGAGCATCTCTCGTGGCGCTGATACTCGTCGCTGCGTGCGCCGAAGACCACGGCATCCTCGTGCTCGTGAAGTCCGAGGACGCGAACGTCACGCAGATCCGGTTGTTTGTCGGTTCGGGCCAGCCGACCTCGGGCAGCCTGGCGATTCCCGCGGCGACCGGCCCGACCGATCGCAGCGCGATCGGCAACGCGACCTACTTCGTCCGCGATCCCCATGACCGCGGCGACATCGTCGCGATCGATGGCCCGCGCACGGTGCGATTCGCGTACGCCACCAGCGACGCCATTCCGCTCGTGATCGCGGTCGGCTACGACAGCAACAACGAGCCGCTCACCGCGGGGGTCTTGCACGACCTCGCAGCGCCGACGAGCGCCAACCAATTCAATGCGTACGAAGTCGATCTCGATACCCGGCAGACCGTGTTCGGTCCCGCAGGTGGACCGGATGGCGCTTTGCGCCTCGGTGTGTGGAGCCGCCCGAATTCGCCGCTGAACATGTCGACCGCGGAGTGCGCGGGCATCCAGACCGGCAACGAGGAGGTCGCGTACTTCGTCGTCAATCCAGACGATCAAGACTGCGACGGGTACACCAACGATCAGGACATCGAATGTCGACCGAACGTGTACAGCGGTGCGCTCGCAGCGGATCCGCGCCACCCCTCGTGCCTCGTCGCGTCGCCGCTCGGCACCGTGTATCCGTACTGCACCTTTGGTGGTCAGCCGTGCAAGGACGGGCTCGGCCCGATGGGTGGCGAGTGCACCGCGACGCACATCTGCACGCCGAGCAGCGTCTGCACCTCGTGCGGTGGCACGTTCTCGTGCGCTACCGAGATGACCAACGCGCAGATCGACGTGGGCCCGTTCTACGATTGCGCGATCCACGCCACCAACGACGGCACTCGCTTGT
>JANXOP010000140.1 GCA_025357755.1 Kofleriaceae bacterium
GACCTGTCGTTCGAGCGCGAAAGGGAAGGGGGGCGAAGCGGCCAGCGTGTGCAAGGCGCCGATCGGTATCCCCGCCGTGCGTGTCCATCTTGCAGACGTGGCTGCTCGGCGAAGGCTGGCGGCCTCATCGGTCAGAACAAAATACCTGAGGTCGGGGACATAGTGATCTCGAGCGAGACCGCGAGCACCGGCGCGAGGACCGGCCAAAGGCATCGATCTGCCGGACCGGATCTGGTTGGAACAGGTCATTCATCCGACCTGTCCTCGAGCGCGAACTTCTGACCAAGAATGGCGAGGACGTGGTGATCCTTTCTTGACCGGCCACGCGCCGGTGCTCGCGCTCTAGCGGACAGACCGATCCACCTCGGCAGGCGGCGTGGTCGCGGTGATCGCGATCATCGGCGCGACGCTCGCGCGGGCGTTCGACAACAACCTCACCCACCGCCCTCGGAGCGCCATGCGTTCGATGTGGTCGCAAGCGAAGGCGGCTCTCGGTGCGGCCGTGATCGGGTCGGTATGCAGCTCACCGAGCAAGGGCGGCTGTCGCACACCACGTCGCCGTCGCATGAATATTTGCATCGTCACGACGATGGCCAACACACGCGCACCCACGAGCCGCTCTTCGTGCGCGAGCATTCGCATGTTCACGATCACGCCTCACTCACTCACTCACTCACTCACTCACTCACTCACTCACTCGCTCACTCACTCACCGCGCCCACTAGCAAAATTGCGCCCGCTTGCTTACCTCGCGTCGCGGGGCGATGTTCTTTCGCCTATGATGACGCGATGCAAACGCTCGAGGGATGGCGATCGCGATCGCGTCGGCCGGACGAGTTCGCTCATGCGGACGCGGCGTTCTCGCTCGGACGAGTGACCCTTCTCTCCGAGCGCTCCGGTAGCGGAAGCACGAAGCTGCAGTTGACCGGCGTTGGCCAGCGTCGGCATGACGGCGGCGCCTTCGTCATCGAACGCGTGAGTGCGATGCTCCTCGGTCGAGATGGCTCGCTCGTGCGCGCGCAGCGCTACCACGATGACGATAGCCCGCTCGTGATCGGCGAACAAACCTCGTGGACGCACGAGGTCTACGACGCCGAGCTCGCCGCGGCACATTCGGTACGCTACGTCATCGAGACCCGCGTGCAAACGATCTGCACCCTGATGACGTGCGAGCTCGGCGCCGTCGATGTGGTCGCCGAGTCGGCGACCTGGCCGATCGCGTCCAGACACGTCGTGCCGAATGATCTCGTGACAATCGACGTCGCCTTGTCGACCAAGCGCGGCAAGCGTCTGGACATCAACGTGATGGCCGAATCGTCGGTCGTCCACCGCGACCACAGCGTCGCGACCGAGTTCTACTTCCTGAACCGCGACGGCATTGCTGTTGCCTCGAGCGCGACGCGCTTGTCGCTCGTCAACGGTTTCGCACACGATCGCGCCGGAGCTGGCTTCGACCGTACCACTGCCTCGGCCATCAGCTCGCTCCTCGTTCGCGGCCGCATCGAAGTCTCCCTGCTCTCGGAGCTCGACCCGATCGAGCTTCCAGAATCCTGCCGGATCGCACGCTGACCAACGACGACCACGGAGAACGCACTACTCACCAGTACCAGGCCGACATCAAGACCGCGCGACGATCGGCCTGGCGCGGGAAACCATCCTACGCAAAAATAAATCATGCGAGGCGCAGCGAGCTGCCGAGCGCGGGAATGCAAGCGGCGCGACAACCCGGTGTGGTGCGCGCCGATCGGCGCGGGCGCGCGCGAATGCAAGCGGCGTGGCGCGCAGCCAAGCCTCGGCCTTCTCGGGCGTCGCGGTTGCGCAGCGGTGGAACCGCGGGTACACGCGGAGAGCAAGACGCGAAGCCTCTTGCGAGTGGGCGATCTACGGAGGCGCGCTTCGAGATGCCCGTTTGATTCTTGGCACTGTTTGCTGGCCCTAAGCCAACAGAGCAGCCCGAGGAGGCCGATGCGCCAGGCAGCGCCGACGCCGCTTGCATCGCGCGCAGCCCGTCGCCGATCGGCGCGCACCACGAGGGCTCATTTGTCGACGAGCGCGATCGAACCAGTCCAGTGCGCCGGCGGCGCCGCCGCGAGCTCGCGCGCCTTCGCCGCGAGGAACCGGTAGCCGGTCGAGCGCGGCAGCGGCGAGTGCTGCATCAAGCGCTCGAACGCGAATGCGGCGTGCCCGAAATCGCCACGCTCGAGCTGTTCGAGCGCGCGCGTGGTCTCGCGGATCTCGACATCCATGGCCTTGGAGGCGGGGCTCTTGTCGCGCGGGCCCATGACATCGAACACCGCGAGGCCAGTGTGCTTGCCCTTCGGGGAGTACGTGCCGAGCGGGCGCAAGAGGTGGGTCTCCGGATCGGGCTTGACGACCGAGCTCACGAGCAGCGTCGCGCCGAGCTGCTTCGACATGCCCTCGAGCCGCGATGCGGTGTTCACGACGTCCCCGATCACGGTGTACTCGCGCTTCTGCGCCGAACCGACGAGACCCGCGATCACTTCGCCGCTGTGGATGCCGGTGCCGATCGTGAGCGCGACCGGGAGATAGCGATTGAGGCGCGAGAGCTCTTCACGCATCGCGAGGGCCGCATCGATCGCGCGACTCGCGCCCGATTCGTCGAGCGGGAACACGGCCATCACCGCATCACCGATGAACTTGTCGACGACGCCATCGTGGCGCTCCACGCAGCGGGTCATGTGCGTGAAGAAATCGTTCAGGAATTCGATCACCTGCTCGGCCGGTTGGCCCTCGGCGAGCGTGGTGAAGCCGCGAATATCCGAGAACAGCACGGCGACCCGGCGGTGCTCGCCTCGACTCGCCTCGCCACCGTCGAGCAGGCGCTCGATGTTGTTCTGGCCGATGAAGCGGCCTGCGGCATGGAGGAGCCACGAATCGCGCGATGCGCTCTCGAGCTCGACCTCGATATCGCGGCGCAGGCTCTCGGCGGCGGTGCCATCGAGGTGGCGCAGCGCCATGCGCAGGTTGCGCGCGGACTCGGCCTGTTCTTGCTGCGCGCCGAGCGCGGAGGCGAGGCCGCGGAAGGCCTCGGCGTACTCCATCGGCGAGGCCGAGCAGGCGCCGAGGTGCTTCAACGAATCGCGATACGAGTCATCGGCGAGATCGAACTGGTGGCTCGCGAGCTGCGCGTCCGCGATCAGCTTCATCGCCGCAGCGAGCAGCGCGATGCGCGCGCGCTCGGGGATGCTCGGACTCATCACGCGGTCCACGATCGCGTGCCCGCTCGCGAGCGCCTTGGGTGCATCGGCGCGCGCGAGCGCGATCCGCGCGAGGCCGACGTCCGCATGGATCGCACCGACGTCGTCGTTCGCCTCGGTCGCGAGCTCCCGGCTCTGTCCGAATAGGTGGAACGCGTGCTCGATCGCGCCGAGGCGCAGCTCGCACTCCGCGAGGTGCGACAGCGTCTGGATCCGCGCCGAGCTGATCTTGGCCTCGACCATCTCGACGATCGCGAGATCGCGCGCGAAGTGCTCGCGCGCGGCCTCGAAATCACCGAGGTCCATGCACAGCCGTCCGAGGTTGCCGTGGGTGTGCGCGGAGCCGGTCGCGTCATCATGGCGGAGCTCGAGCGCGCGATTGAATTCGCGCCGCGCATCGCCGAGCCAGCCTTGCTGGTGCAGCACCTGCCCGAAGAAATCGTGGACGCGCGCGAGGTAGTGGGCGGCGCGTGGCCCGCGATCGTCCTCGAGTAGCTTCGTGCTGAAGTTGAGCGCGCGGGTCGCCTGGAACGCGGCATCGCGCCGCCAGGCCTCGACGCCGCGCAGGTGCCAGAACCGGCCGACATCGTACGGGCTCATCTCGCCGAGCCGTGGCTCGAGCTCGTCGAGCAGCGCCGGCAGCGCATCGCCACGATGGCGAGAGGCGATCAGCGCTGCGGTCAGATAGAACGCGGCGGACCCGATCGCTGCCTCGGCATCCTCGGGATCGAGGACCCCTGCTGCGGGCTTGCCGAGCTGCGCGATCAGCGCCTCGATCGCAGGACCGGGGAGGTGCAAGGCCGCGAGCGCTTCACGAGCTTGCATCGCCCGGAGCGTACTACGAGCTGGTCATCCCGTACTTCTTGAGCTTGTCGTAGAGCGAGGCGCGGTTGAGATGGAGCCGGCGTGCGGTCTCCGATTGGTTGCCGTGCGACGCCGCGAGTGCGTGGCGGATCAAGTTGCGCTCGAACGCCTCGACCTGCTCGCGGAACGAAGGTGCGCTCCCGGGCGCGGCGGCTTCGTTGTGCTCGCCGGGCTGATCGAGCGCCTCGAGGCTGATGATCTTGGTCGAGGCGAGCGCGATCGACCGCGCGATCGTATTTTCGAGCTGGCGAATGTTGCCGGGCCACGCGCCGCGTTCGAGCTCCTCGAGGAGCTCCGGGGCGAGCTGCACCACGTAGCCGAGGCCGAATCGCTCGGAGTACTTGCGAGCGAACTCGCGCGCGAGCATCGCGATGTCGCCGCGCCGTTCGCGCAGGGGCGGCACGATCAGCTCGACTACGTTGAGCCGGTAGAACAGATCCTCGCGGAACCGCCCCGCCTTGACGTCGGCCGAGAGGTCGCGATGCGTGGCCGCGATCACGCGGACATCGACCTTCTCCATGCGCGCGCCACCGAGCGGCTGGATCTCGTGCTCCTGCAGCGCGCGCAGCAGCTTGGCCTGAACATCGAGGCGGAGCTCGCCGATCTCGTCGAGAAAGAGCGTGCCGCCGTTTGCCTGGGCGAAGTAGCCCTCGTGCGCAGCGACTGCACCGGTGAAGGCGCCGCGGACGTGCCCGAACAGCTGGGCTTCGGCGAGCTCCGGTGGAATCGCGGCCGAGTTGAACACCACGAGCGGCTGCTTCGCGCGGTGACTGTTGAGGTGAAGGAACGAAGCGATCAGCTCCTTGCCGGTGCCGGTTTCGCCACGGATCAGGACCGTGACGTCCTTGTCGGCGACGCGCGCGGCGGCGTCGAGCAAGCGCGTGAGTGCAGGGCTACGTCCGATGATCCGCACGCCGACCGCTTGCTCCAGGGCACGCGAACGCTCGTCGAGCCGGAGCCGGCGCGACTCGGCCGCACGATCGAGGCTGTAGACCAGCTCGTCGTTGTCGTAGGGCTTGGTGATGTAGTCGTATGCGCCTTGCTTCAACGCGCGCACGGCCAACTTCTCGGAGCCGTGCGCGGTGATGAGGATCACCGGCAGCGTCGAATCGAGACCGCGGATCCGCTCCAGCAACTGCATGCCGTCCATCTCGGGCATCGAGTAGTCCGACACGACGACATCGACGTGCTCGGCGGCGCCGTGCAGGTACTCGAGCGCGGCGGCGCCCGACTTCGCGGCGATCACCTCTCCACCGTGCGCTTCGATCGTCGATTGCAGCGCGAACTGCACGCTCGGATCGTCGTCGACGACGAGCACCCTCACGCGCGCACCGTTTGATCGCGCGGAAACGCGATCGTGGCGGTCGTGCCGAGCCCGGGCGTACTCGTGTACTCCAGCGTGCCGCGATGTTGCGAGATCGCGGTCTTCGCGATCACGACACCGAGGCCGGTCCCGGCATCGCGCGTGGTGAAGAACGGCGTGCCGATCCGGTTCCTGACCTCGGGCGCCATGCCGATGCCGGTGTCGCGCACCACGATCCGCGTGCTCTGCGCGCCGACATGATAGGTGACATTGACGCTGCCGCCGCGGGGCGTGGCCTCGAGCGCATTCGCCGCGACATTGACGAGCGCTTCCTTGAGCAGCCGCGAATCGGCGCGTACCGAGCCGCCGATGCCTTTGACCGAGAGCTCGATGCCGGCGGCTTCGGCGCGGCCCGAGAGAAGAACGTTGATCTCGGCCATCAGGTCGGACAGCTCGACCTCGCTGACATTGAGCTCCGCGATCGGGCGCGCGAAGCTCAGGTAGTCCTTCAGTAGCGCTTGCATCCGCTCGGCCTCGCTGAACATCACCTCGAGGCGCTTCTGCGATTTCGGATCGGTCACGCTGCGCAGCTCGAGCTGCGCGAGGCTCTTGATCGCGGAGAGCGGGTTCTTGAGCTCGTGGGCGAGCTTGGTCGTCATGGTCTCCATCCCGCGGCGCCGGCTCTCGACATCCGAGAGCGCACCTTCACGCACGACATCGAGCGAGCGCGACGCCATCCGCATCGATGCGAACAGCCGCCGAATGCGGCGCGAGATCAAGGTCGCCGACAGCATCGTGGTCCATACCGCGAGCGCGACGTAGCCGCTGCGTTGGAGGCGAACCTCGAGCCACGCGCTCGGCACGACGATCAACACCACGAGGATCAGCGGGATCACGGCGCCGAGCGCTGCGGCCTCGCGCTGCTTGTTGAACATCATCCAACCGATCATGAACGGCGCGGGCAAGATGCCGAGCATCGGGCTCGCGATGCCACCGGTCACGCCGATCGCGACCGCGCACGCGCCGATCATGGCGAGCAACGGATCGAGGTCGCGCCGATCGTAGGTGCACTTGCAGGAACCGGGTACCGCGGCATATCCGATCGCGAAGACGAACGCCGAGAGGGCGAGCAGCACGAGCCGCACGCCACCCACCCCTGCCACCGCGGCCACGACGACCTCGCTCGCGGACAGCGCGGCAACCATGCCGAGGGACGCGAGATACCGCTGACTGCTGATCGCTGCCCGATCCGGTTCCATCCTCATGGACGTAGCACTTGAGATGCCACTCGCGACTCCAACAATTTCAGGAATCTGTATGCCGTGTGCTGCCGGTATTCCGGCACCCCAGCCGTTCGGGCAGCGTGTCTGTAAGGCAATCGATCAGCTGCCGGCTTCCCGACCGTGAAGCCCTGTGAAACGCCGAATTTGCGAGTCAGCGGTTGGCGCGACCTATGCTGAAGCGGTTGGCATGCAAACTCTCAAACTTCTTCCCGCCGCGCTCCTCCTCCTCGTCCCGACGTTCGCGTCGGCGCAGTCCGAATCCGAAGACGCGAGCGCGTTCGACCACGCGCTGGCCCCGGTCCAGAGCGCCTTCGAGCTCGGCGTCGCCGCCGGGTACAACCAGGGTGGCGGCAAGCTCGGTGGCGGCATGGGCGACCTCCAAGACCTCGCGAGCGCCGGTGGCAACGTCGAGATCGATGTAGGCGCCCGCATCATCCCGAACCTCAGCGTCGGGCTCTACGGGACGCTGTCGCAATCGGCGAAGGGCGACTCGGTCAACACGTCGACCGATATCTACGGCGCGAGCGCCGGTATCCAAGCGACGTGGCACTTCCGCCCGGCGACCTCGGTCGATCCGTTCGTGAACCTCGGCACCGGTTGGCGCGCGATGTGGCTCAACCCGTCGAGCGGCAAGGTCACCTCGCTGCAAGGTCTTCAGCTCGCGCGGCTCCAGGTCGGGGTCGACTATCGCCTGTCGCAGGACATCGCGATCGCGCCGATCATCGGTGGCGCGCTCGACATGTTCGTCAGCCAGGACTCGCCGATGACGTCTGACTACACCGAGATCCAGAACAAGAAGGTCAACTTCACGGGCTTCGCGGGCATCGCAGGCCGCTTCGACCTCGGCGGCAAGCGCTAGTGCTTCGACACGTAGCGCGGCAACGTGATCCGAAATCGCGTGCCGCGCCCGACCTCGGAGTAGACCTCGATCACGCCGCCGTGAAGGCGGACTGCCGTGTGAATCATCGCGAGGCCGAGCCCCGTGCCCTTGTCTCTCGGCTTCGTCGTGAAGAACGGCTCGAACGCGCGCGCGAGCGTCGCTTCGTCCATGCCGGTTCCCGTGTCCGCAACCGAGATCTCGACGAACTCGCCCGCACGCGCGAGCTGCTTGGTCAGCGCATCCTTCGCGTCGTAGGCGACGCCACGGCCCGTGATCGTGATGCGCCCACCGGTCGGCATCGCGTCGCACGCGTTGATGCAGAGGTTCAGGAGCACCTGATGGAGCTCGTCATACGAGCCGAGCGCTCGCAGCTCCGTCGGCACGTCGACGACGAGCTTGAGCTCGCCTTTCGCGCGCCGGCGCGCCATCGTCGCGGTCTGCGAGGCGAGTTGTTCGAGCGCGACGGGACCAAACGAGAGCGGCTCGGCGCGCCCGAGGCGAAGCAGGCGGCGGGCGAGGGCGGTGGCTGAGCCGGTCGCGGCACGAACTTCCGCCAGGCTCTCCTGCGCTTCGCGATCAGTGGGCGCGATCGCGCCCGCGATCAGCTCGATGTTGCAGAGTACAACCGAGACGCGTTGTTGAAGTCGTGCGCGATGCCGCCGGCCATCGTGGCCATCGCCTCGAGCCGTTGCATGCGCGCGACGCGTTCTTCGAGCTCGTCGTGCTGCGCGAACAGGAGCACGGTGCGTCCGATGCCGATCCGGTCGCCAACTCGGATCGAGTGGATGCTCGTGATCCGCGTACCGTTGACCGTCGTGCCGTTCTGGCTGCCGAGGTCCTCGATCTCGAAGCCGCGATCGCCGAACCCGAACCGCGCGTGCCGGCGCGACACGTCGCCCTCGCTGAGCGCGATGTCGCACGAGCCGAGCTGACGACGCCCGATCACGAACGAGCTCATCCCGACCTTGAACGACTTGCCGAGGTCCGCGCCACTCACGCACACCAAGGTCGGGCGCACCGCGCCGCGACTCGTGGGCGGCGGTTCGTCGAGCACGACGATCGGCATCATCTCGGTGTGCTCCGACGCGAGCGCGTCTGGGATGCAGGCATCCAACAACCGGAGTGACATCGCGCTTGGTGATCCGGCCGAGCGGAGAAAAACCCCGGATAACAGTCGGGTAGCCCCGGGGCTCGCGGTGGATGTGCTACATCGCGCGGCGTAGCTCGCGCGCTCGGAGCGGACCGCGATTCGCTGCGTTTCTGCGAGTTATCACGGCATGGGTGTTGCTGAACTATGCGTATCCACATGGCTCTTGCCGAGTTGTTCAGCGCCAGCCAGCTCGAAGGGCACGCGAGATCGCTGGCCGGTAGCCACCAGCTGGGACCGAGCGACCGCGATGACCAGCTGCTCGCCCGCCTTGCGGCCAACCACACCGCTCTCTCGGATGCGTACGCGCTCGTGGCCGACGCGGTGGGCCGGGGTCGCCAGATCACGCCGGCGGCCGAATGGTTCGTCGACAACTACCACCTGATCGAAGAACAGATCCGGATCTCGGAGCGGCACCTGCCCTCGGGCTACAGCCGCAACCTGCCGCACCTCAACGATCGATCGCTCCGGGTCTACGATCTGGCGCTCGAGCTGATCTCGCACTCGCAAGGCCACGTCGACGAGGACACCTTGCGCGCGTTCATCGCGGCGTATCAGACGATCCATCCGCTGCAACTCGGCGAGCTGTGGGCGATTCCGATCATGCTGCGCATCGCGCTGATCGAGAACTTGCGGACCGTGATCGCGGCCGTCACCGCCGGGCGCAGCGAGCGCGAGGCCGCGGCACGGTGGGCCGATCAGTTGCTCGAAGGCGCGGGCGATCCATCGCGGGTGGTCAAGGCGCTCGGCGAGCTCGTCGCCGCCGATCCCACGCTGACCGTACCGTTCGTCGCCGAGCTCGCGAGCCGGTTGCAAGGGCAGGGCGCCGCCTCGACGCTGCCGATGGCGTGGCTCGAGCAGCGGCTCGATGCGCAAGGCCAGACGCTCGAGCACATCTACCAGCAAGCGAGTCAGAGCCAGGCCGCCGACCAGATCGCGGTCGGTAACAGCATCACGAGCTTGCGCACGCTCGACGCGATCGATTGGCGCAAGTTCGTCGAAGGCTTGTCGGTCGTCGAGGCGGTGCTGCGCGAGGACGCGATCTATCCCACGATGGAGTTCGCGACGCGCGATCGCTATCGCCACGTCGTCGAGCGGCTCGCGAGGCGCGGCAAGCTCGACGAGCGCAACGTGGCCAAGAAGGCGATCGAGCTCGCGGCGGCGCGTCCATCGGGTCGCGAGCACCACGTCGGGTTTTTCTTGATCGATGACGGCCTCCGCGCACTCCAGCGCGCGCTCGCCGAGAAACCGCACGACCCGGCGCTCGTACGACGACTCGGTCGCGGTCTCGGCGTGGTCACGTATCTCGCACTGATCGCCGGCGTGACGGCCGCGTTCACGACGATCGTCGCGGACATGTCGATGGCGCAGCACCACCACGCCGCGTGGAGCGCGGCGTGGGCGGTCGCGGTCGCGCTGTGCGCGAGCCAGCTCTCGATCTCGATCATTCACTGGGCGGCCACGCTCGCGATCAAGCCGCATGCCCTGCCGCGGCTCGATTTCTCGAGGGGGATTTCCGCGGCGCACAAGACGCTCGTCGCGGTGCCGGCCATGCTCACGAGCGAGAGCGGCATCGATCACCTCGTCGAGATGCTCGAGGTTCGCTTCCTCGCGAACCGCGATCCGAACCTGGGCTTCGCGTTGGTCGGTGACTTTCGCGATGCCAACGAAGAGCACCTCGAGAGCGACGCACGGCTGCTCGCGTACGCGACCGACGCTATCGCCGCGCTCGATGCGAAGTACGCCGATCCGAAGCACTGCGGTGGGTTCTTCTTGTTCCAGCGTGCCCGTCGCTACAACACGCGCGACGAGATCTGGATGGGGTGGGAGCGCAAGCGCGGCAAGCTCGAAGATCTGAACGCGACGTTACGCGGTGAGGCCGGCCGCTTCTCGACGACCATCGGGCCCGTCGAGCGGCTGGCCGGCACGCAGTACGTGCTCGTGCTCGATAGCGATACCGAGCTGCCGCGCGATGCGGCGCACGAGCTGGTCGGCACGATGGGTCACCCGCTCAATCGTCCCGTGATCGATCGCGCGCGCGGTCGAGTCAGCCACGGTTACGCGATCCTCCAGCCGCGGGTCGCGATCACGCTCGAGAGCGCGCACCGCACGCGGTTCGCGCGGTTGTTCGCCGGTGAGCCTGGCATCGATCCCTACACCCGCGCGGTCTCGGATATCTATCAAGACCTGTTCGCCGAGGGCTCGTTCATCGGCAAGGGCATCTACGACATCGACGCGGTGCGGGGCGTGCTCGAAGGAGCCCTGCCCGACAATCGCGTGCTCAGCCACGATCTGCTCGAGGGTGCGTACGGTCGCGCCGGCCTCGTCAGCGACGTGCTCGTGTTCGAGGATTTTCCATCGACCTACGCGGTCGATGCGAGCCGGCGCTCGCGATGGATCCGCGGCGACTGGCAGATCGCACGCTGGATGTTCGGGCACATCCCCTCCGCGAAGGGTCCGCACAACCCGATCTCGGCCCTGTCGCGCTGGAAGATCCTCGACAACCTACGCCGCAGCGTCGTGCCGATCGCGATGATCGCGATGCTCGTGGTGGGTTGGACCTTACCGGGCGCAGCCTGGCTCGCGCTGGGGCTCGTGCTCGCGACGTTCGCGATTCCGCCGTTGCTTTCGGCGTTCACCGAGCTCGAGCGTCGGCCCAAGGAGATAGCGCCCCGCGAACACGCTCGGATGGTGCGCAAGCAGCTCTACAAGGCATTCGTGCGCGAGAGCTTCTCGTTCGCGTGCCTGCCCGAGGACGCCGCGATCAGTCTCTCGGCGATCGCGCGCGTCGCGGTGCGGTTGTGGATCACGAAGCGAAAGTTGCTCGAGTGGAAGACGGCGGCGGATGCCGAACGCACGCAGCGCAGCGGGTTCGCCTCGATCTACGTGCAGATGTGGCCGGCACCTCTCGCGGGCGCGGCGATCGTCCTCCAGCTCGCGCTCGGCTACGCCACGACGACGTGGCTCGCTTGGCCGGTGGCGGCGCTGTGGGGGCTGGCCCCTGCGTTCGTGTGGTGGGCGAGCCGCGCCGTGCCCGAGGTCCGGGTCGATCTCGACGACGAGCAGCGCATGTTCTTGCGCCGGCTCGCGCGGCGGACGTGGCGCTTCTTTCGCACGTATGTCGGCACCGAGGATCACGATCTACCGCCGGATAACTTTCAGGAAGATCCGCCGGTCGGCGTCGCGCATCGGACCTCGCCGACGAATATCGGCTTGGCGCTGCTCGCGAACCTGACCGCACGCGATTTTGGCTACGCCACGATCGCGGAGGTGGTCGCCCGTACCGAGCGGACGTTCGCGACGCTCGATCAGCTCCAGCGGTTTCGCGGTCACTTCTACAACTGGTACGACACCAAGACGCTCGAGCCGCTGCGGCCGATGTACGTCTCGACCGTCGACAGCGGCAATCTAGCCGGCCACCTGATGACGCTCGCGGAGGGGTTGCGCGAGCTCGCGACCCTGCCGGTGATGGGCCCGGCCCAGTTGCGCGGCATCCTCGACACCATCGCTCTCGTCGAAGAGCTCGGCGTGCCGGCGACCGAGCTGGCCGCGCTGCGCGAGCTCGCTAAGTCGTCGATCAAGACCGGGTCCGAGGCGCGCGATGTGATGACGCGGATCGCGGCGGCTGCGAAGGTCGTCGCGACCAAGCACGAGGACGATCGGGAGCTTGCATGGTGGCGCGGCGAGCTCGCGCGCCAGGTCGACGAGCAGCTCGCCGAGCTGATCGCCCTGGTGCCCTCGGGCGACGAGCTGCCGATCCTCGCGAAGGCGAACCCGGAGCTCGTCGCCAAGCTCCACGCGCTCGCGGTCCACGCCCGAGACCTCGGCGATTGCGAATACGACTTCCTCTACGACGCGAATCGCCACCTGTTCTCGATCGGCTACAGCGTCACCGATCACCGGCTCGACAACAGCTTCTACGATCTGCTCGCGTCCGAGGCGCGGCTCGCGAGCTTCGTCGCGATCGCCGAGAATAAGATTCCACAGGATCACTGGTTCCATCTCGGACGGCGCGTCACGACCTCCGGTGGTCAGCCGACCCTCCTGTCGTGGAGCGGCTCGATGTTCGAGTACCTGATGCCGCTGCTCGTGATGCCGACCTACGAGGGCACGCTGCTCGATGCGACGTATCACGCCGCGGTGACGCGCCAGATCGAGTACGGCGCCGAGCGCAAGGTGCCGTGGGGTATCTCCGAGTCTGGCTACAACAAGACCGACGCGCACCTCAACTATCAGTACCTCGCGTTCGGCGTGCCAGGCCTCGGCTTCAAGCGTGGCCTCGGCTCGGATCTCGTGATCGCGCCGTACGCGACCGCGATGGCGACGATGATCGCGCCGCGCGCGGCCGTGCTAAACCTCGAGCGGCTCGCGAAGGATCATCAGCTCGGCCCGTACGGCTTCTACGAGGCGATCGACTACACGCCGGCGCGGCTACCACCCGGCAAGCAATGCGCGACGGTGAAGTCGTACATGGCGCATCACCAGGGCATGTCGTTCCTGGCGCTCGCGTACACGCTGCTCGATCGTCCGATGCAGCGCCGGTTCCTCGCGAACCCGGCGGTGCGTGCGACCGATCTGGTGTTGCACGAGCGCGTGCCGCGGACCTCGGCGGTGTATCCGCATCCCGCCGAAGTCTCGGCGGTGCGGACCTCGACCGATGTCGAGCGCGACCTGCGCGTCTTCGCCTCGCCAAATACGCCGGCTCCCGAGATCCAGCTGCTCTCGAACGGCAACTATCACGTGGTGGTGAGTAACTCGGGTGGTGGCTACAGCCGCTGGCGCGATCAGGAGGTCACGCGCTGGGCCGAGGATGCGACCCGCGATCACTGGGGCCAGTTCTGCTACATCCGCGACGTCACGAGCGGCTCGTTCTGGTCCGCCGCATACCAGCCGACGCTGCGCCCGGGCGCGAGCTACGAGGCGATCTTCTCGGCGGGCCGCGCGGAGTTTCGCCGGCGAGACGAGGACCTCGATACCCACGTCGAGATCGCGGTCTCTCCCGAGGATGATCTCGAGCTCCGCCGGATCACGATCTCGAACCACGGCGCGCAGAAGAAGACGATCGAGCTCACGAGCTTCGCGGAGGTCGTGCTCAACGCCAAGGGTGCCGATGCGGCGCATCGCGCGTTCTCGGGCATGTTCGTGCAGTCCGAGATCATCGAGGACCAGCAGGCGATCTTGTTCACGCGCCGGCCGCGCTCGCCCGGCGAGAAGCCGCCCTGGCTCGCGCACACGATGGTCGTCCACGCCTCGACGTCGCGCAAGCCGAGCTACGAGACCGATCGTGGCGAGTTCATCGGTCGTGAAGGCACCCCCGCCGATCCAGCGGCGCTCCACCGCAAGGCGCTCGGCAATTCGCAGGGCTCGGTGCTCGATCCGTGCATGGCGATCCGCAACACGGTCGACCTCGCGCCCGATCAAGTGATCCAGCTCCACATCGCGACGGGCATCGCCGAGACTCGCGAGGCGGCGCTCGCGCTGGTCGACAAGTATCGCGCGCGGCACCTCGCGGATCGCGTGCTCGAGCTCGCGTGGGCGCAGAGCCAGGTGATCCAGCGCCGGCTCGACGCGAACAACGCGGAGATCCGGTTGTGGGAGCAGCTCGCGGGCCACGTGATCTACGCGAATCCGACCCTGCGCGCACCGCGTCGCGTGATCGCCGCGAACCGGCTCGGCCAGGCCGGGCTGTGGCCGTATTCGATCTCGGGTGACTTGCCGATCGTGATCGTGCGGATCACCGCGGTCGAGAACCTCGAGCTCGTGCGCCAGCTCGTGCGCGCGCACATGTACTGGCGCTTGAAGGGCCTCCAGGTCGATCTCGTGATCTGGAACGAGGATCCGTCGGGCTATCGCCAGAACCTCCACGATCAGATCATGGGCGCGATCGCGGTGATCGGCGATGCGAGTCTCGTCGATCAAAAGGGCGGCATCTACATCCGGCGCACCGATCAGATGACCGATCCGGATCGCATCCTGTTCCAGACCGTCGCGCGCGTGATCCTGAGCGATACCGCGGGCACGCTCGCCGAGCAGATCGATCGCCGGCCGCGTAACGAGCCGGTCAAGCCCATCGCGTTCGAGAAGGTCAAGGTTCGTGGGGGCACCGCGGTCGCCATCCTCCCGATGCAGCGTCCCGATCTCGCGGCCTTCAACGGGCACGGCGGGTTCACCAAGGATGGTCGCGAGTACGTGATCACCACGACGCGCGCATCGCGCACGCCGGCGCCGTGGGTCAACGTGCTCGCGAACTCGTACTTCGGCACCGTCGTCTCCGAGACCGGCTCGGCCTACACCTGGTGCGAGAACGCGCAACTCTATCGGCTCACCCCGTGGAGCAACGATCCGGTCAGCGATCCGGGTGGGGAAGCGATGTACCTCCGTGACGAGGAGGATGGCTCGGTCTGGTCGCCGATGCTGTATCCGGCGCCCGGCCCCTTGCCCTACATCACGCGCCACGGCTTCGGGTACTCGGTCTACGAGACCCAAGACGCGGGCGTCCAGTCCGAGCTCACGATGTTCGTGGCGATGGATGCGCCGGTCAAGCTCTACAAGCTCAAGCTCAAGAATCGCTCGGGCCGTGCGCGCAAGCTCTCGGTCGTCGGCTTCTTCGAGCTCGTGCTCGGCGTGCAACGCGCAGCGAACGCGCTGCATATCACCACCGAAGTCGACGTCAAGACCGGCGCGTTGTTCGCGCACAACCAGTACGGTGATGACTTCGCGTCGCGCATCGCCTTCCTCGAGTGCAGCGAAGCGGATCGCAGCGTCACCGGCGATCGGACCGAGTTCCTGGGCCGCGGTGGCTCGCCCGCTCGCCCGGCGGCGCTCGCCCGGACCAAGCTCTCTGGCCGCGTCGGAGCCGGCTACGATCCGTGCCTCGCGATGCAGACCGCGGCGATCGAGATCGCGGATGGCGCGGATCGCGAGGTCGTCTTCGCGTTCGGATCGGGCCGCGACCTCGACGACGCGCGCTACATCGTCGCGCGTTATCGCGGGGCGGGTGCCGCTCAACGCGGCCTCGAGGGTGTGTACGCGTACTGGAATCGCACGCTCGGCCAGATCCACGTCGAGACGCCGAATCCGTCGCTCGATTACCTCGCGAACGGCTGGCTGATGTACCAGGTGATCGGGGCGCGGATGTGGGGCCGCAGTGGCTTCTATCAATCCGGTGGCGCCTACGGTTTTCGCGACCAACTCCAGGATGCCTGTGCGGTGCTACATGCCGAGCCCGCACTGCTCCGAGAGCAGCTCCTGCGCTCGGCGGCGCATCAATTTCCGCAGGGTGATGTCCAGCACTGGTGGCACCCGCCCAGTGGCCGTGGCGTGCGCACGCGGATCTCGGACGATTACCTGTGGTTGCCCTACGCGGCGGCGCGCTACGTCGCGGCGACCGGAGATACCGGCGTGCTCGTCGAGAAGATCGATTTCATCGAGGGCCGCGTCGTCAACCCGAACGAGGACAGCTACTACGATCTGCCTGCGCGCTCGAACGAGAGTGCGGAGGTCTACGAGCATTGTGTGCGCGCGATCGAGCACGGGCTGACGCTCGGCGTTCACGGCCTACCGCTGATGGGCACCGGCGACTGGAACGACGGCATGAACCTCGTCGGCGACGAGGGTAAGGGCGAGAGCGTGTGGCTCGCGTTCTTCCTGATCGAGGTGATGCGCATGTTCGAGCCGATCGCGCGCGCTCGAGGTGACCTCGCGTTCGGGGACAAATGCGTCGCGAAGATGGCGGAGCTGCGCGGCAACCTCGAGGCCCATGCCTGGGATGGCGCGTGGTATCGGCGCGGCTACTACGACGATGGCGCGCCGCTCGGTTCGGCCGAGAGCGACGAGTGCCAGATCGATGCGCTCCCGCAGAGCTGGGCCACCTTGACCAACACCGGCACGCAGGAGCGCCGCGACCAGGCGCTCGATGCGATGGACAAGCGGCTCGTCGACAACGAGCTCGCGGTGATCAAGCTATTCGATCCGCCGTTCGACAAGAGTGCGCACAACCCGGGCTACATCAAGGGCTATGTCCCGGGCGTGCGCGAGAACGGTGGCCAGTACACCCACGCGGCGGTGTGGGCCGTGATGGCGTTCGCCGCGGGCGGCCGCACCGAGCGTGCGTGGCAGCTGTTCGATGCGATCGATCCGGTGCATCACGGTGATACCCCCGAGGCGATCGCGCGCTATCGGGTCGAGCCTTATGTGATGGCGGCCGATATCTATACGAACCCGCAATATCCCGGGCGCGGCGGCTGGACCTGGTACACGGGCTCGGCGGGCTGGATGTATCGCTTGATCATCGAGTCGCTCCTCGGGCTCACGCTCGAGGTCGACCACTTGAAGATCGCGCCGGTGATGCCCGCCGCCTGGCCGGGCTTCGCGATCCACTACCGCTTCCGCCAGACCGTGCACCACATCCAGGTCAAGCGCGTCGGTGCGGGAGCCGCGGTCACCCGCGTCGCGGTCGATACGATCGACCAGGCCGACCACCGGATCCCGCTCGTCGACGACCGCACCGAGCATTGGGTCATCGTCGAGGTCGGCTGATCGTCTCGCTAGAGCCGATGTACGGATGGATGACGTTCGAGTGGTTGTAGATCGAAAAGGCGCTGGCCTAGCTTCGCGGATGTAGCGGTGTAGGATTCGCGTCATGACGATCACCACTCTCGCCGAGTACCAACGGGACTGGGACGCCGCCAAGCGCGACCCCGATGCGTTCTGGCTCGGCGTGGCGAAGGATCGCATCACCTGGGCGAACCCGCCGGGCAAGGGTCTCGAGGGGAGCTTCGCGACGATCGCCGACGCGCCGTTGACATGGTTCGCCGATGGTTCGCTCAACGCGAGCGTGCAGTGCCTCGATCGGCATCTCGACACGCGCGGCGACCAGACCGCGATCCTGTGGGAAGGCGACGAGCCGAGCGATATCCGCCGGATCACGTATCGCGAGCTCCATCGCGAGGTGTGTCGGGCCGCGAGCGCACTCGCCGGGCTTGGCGTGAAGCAGGGCGACCGCGTGATCCTCTACATGGGGATGGTCCCCGAGGCCGCGATCGCGATGCTCGCCCTCGCGCGCCTCGGCGCGGTGCATTCGGTCGTGTTCGGCGGATTCTCGGCCTCGGCGATCGCGGGCCGCGTGCGCGATTGCGGCGCGAAGCTGATCATCACGCAGGATGCCGGCCTGCGCGGCGGCAAGAAGATTCCGCTCAAGGCGACGGTCGACGAAGCGTGCAGGGAGACCGCGGTCGACAAGATCGTGGTGCTCCGGCGCACCGGCGATCCGGTCGGGTGGCAGGAAGGCCGCGACCTGTGGTGGCACGACGTCGTCGCGACGGGCCACGACACGCATCCGCCCGCGATCGTGCCGGCCGAGCACCCGCTGTTCATCCTCTACACGTCGGGCTCGACGGGACAACCGAAGGGCGTGCTGCACACGACCGGTGGTTACATGGCGTACGCCGCCTACACCCACGCGACCTCGTTCGGGCTGCGCGAAGGCGACATCTACGCGTGCGTCGCTGACGTCGGCTGGATCACCGGTCACTCGTACATCGTGTATGGCCCGCTCGCGAACGGCACCACGACGGTGATGTTCGAGTCGGTGCCGACCTATCCCGATGCGGGTCGCTACTGGGACATGGTCGAGCGCCATCGCATCACGATCTTCTACGGCGCACCGACCGCGCTGCGCGTGCTCGCGAATGCGGGCGATGCCTTCGTGAAGAAGTATGATCGCTCGTCACTGCGCGTGCTCGGCACGGTCGGTGAGCCGATCAATCCGACCACCTGGAACTGGTATCACGATGTCGTCGGCGACAAGCACTGCGCGGTCGTCGACACCTGGTGGCAGACCGAGACCGGCGGCCACGCGATCAACCCGATCGCGGGCGTGACGCCCACCAAGCCGGGCTCGGCGACCAAGCCGCTGCCGGGCATCGTGCCGGCGCTGCGCGATTCGGACAACAAGGTGATCGAGGGTCCCGGTGAAGGCCGGCTGTTCCTCGAGCAACCGTGGCCGGGCCAAGCGCGCACGGTGTGGAACGATCACGAGCGGTTCGTGAAGACCTACTTCGCGGAGGTCCCGGGCGTGTACTTCACCGGCGACGGGTGTCGCCGCGACGAAGATGGTGACTACTGGATCACGGGTCGCGTCGATGACGTCGTCAACGTCAGCGGCCATCGCATGGGTACCGCCGAGTTCGAATCGGCGATCACCAGCGTCGTCGGCGTCACCGAAGCCGCGGTCGTCGGCTATCCGCACGATACGAAGGGGCAGGGTATCTACGCGTTCGTCGTCGCTGCACCATCTGTCGATCGCGCCGCGCTCGATGCCGCATGTCGCAAGATGATCGGTGCGCACGCGCGCATCGACAAGCTCCAGCTCGTGCCCGGCCTCCCGAAGACACGCTCGGGCAAGGTCATGCGCCGCATCCTCCGCAAGATCGCGGAGGCCGGCGACAAGGATCCGGGCGACCTCGGAGACCTCACCACCCTCGCCGATCCGGGCGTCGTCGAACAGATCAAGCAGGGCGCCGCCAAGGCGTCCTAGGTGACCGTCGCTGTACCCGGGCTGCTCCTCGTCTGGTCGAAGGGCAAGCCGGCGCACCAGGCGATCCGCCTGCCACCGCGCGAAGCGTTCTCGATCAGTCGCGAGCTCGTCCCCGACGACGACCGCACGAGCGCGAAGCACGCGACGATCTACGCGCGGGGCCTGGACTTCACGGTGACCAACACCGGCTCGCGCAATGGCACGTTCCTAGACAGTACCGAGATCGGTGCGCCGACCACCGCGTGGGATCGCTCGGTGATCCGGACCGGAAGCTCGTTGTGGATCACGCTCCTCGATATCACACCGTACGAAGGCTCGATCCCAGCCGATGAGCTCGAGCTCGAAGCGCTCGGCCGTATCATCGAGAGCACGGTGCGTGCGCGTGCACCCGAGTTGCCGATCCACTACTCGATCGTCGAGGCGTGCCTCGGTGCGGTGTGGAGCGAGCGTGCAGCACTGGTCGCCGCGATCGAGGCCGCGCTCGCGCGCTGCGTGGCGGCGCACGCGGATCGACTCGAGGCGTCCCAGCTCGGCGCGATCGAGCCGCGCCATCCGGTGCAATCGTTCGCGACGTACTTCGCGCTCGAGATGGGCGCGCCACCGCCCTTCGTGATCCCGAAGAGCTATCACCCGCAGACGCTCGTCCGGCTCGAGGGCATCCCGTACGAGACGGTGATCAGCACCGATCCACACGAGCCTTCGCTCGCGCACGCGCGGCTCGAGGTTCCGGCCCGGCCGCCGGGCTATTTCATGGCGGGCTTCTGGCGGCACGGCATCACCAGCTACTCGGTCTACCTGGCGCACACGACCGAGCGTTCGAGCCTCTATCTCCGCTTGCCCTACGGGACGCAGCGCAAAGAGACGCTCGCGCTACTCGAGCGCTACACCTGGTTGGCGGAGTCACTGCCCGTCGCGCACGTCACGCTCGTCGATGCGATAGGCGTCGCGTACTACGAGCTCGTTCGCCACGACGGCAAGGTCGTGTCGTCACCGAGATCGTTGACCACGCTGCGCGACGTCGATTTTCTCGCGCTCGCGATGGCCGAATAGACGACGGAGCTAGGCGTCGAGTTGGCCTTCGATGGCCCACAGAACATTTCGTTCCGCTCGGTGCTCGAAGGGAAGTGCATCCTTGTCGTCGTGACGAGCAACCCATTCGTAGAGCACGAGCGCTTGGTCTCCGCTTAACGCGACCTTGATCTCCGAGCTCGGTTCCATCACGACAGCCTTCCAGTTCGCGTCTGGCTCGAGCCAGCGCAGCCAAACCAGAGTCAGCTCCGGGAACCTCTGCTCCAGAACTCCCTGATCATGGTAGACGCAGCACGCGAACGCCTCGGCTAGCTATGACCTTGACCCTGACCTTGACCGCAGTGGTTCTTGAAGTCGCTGCGGCTCGACTTCGATTCGAGCGCATCCATGGCCAGCAGCGATCGCTGCTGCATCGAAATCGAGGATGCCGTTCGCGGCGAGTCGCTGGGCCGGATCGTGCGTAGCTGTTCCTGCTGAAGTGACACCTGCTCCTCGTCGGACATCTCATGTCCGATTTCCGGACATCTCGAGAGACTCGACAGCAATCGTCCTCGAGAATTGATGTCAGACTCAGCTGTTGCAACAGTGCCGAGAATCAATGAAGCCCGCGCGCAAACGCCACGTGCAGCTGTCGCTCGACGAGGCTCGCCCACCGGTATCGGCGGGTGGCGCCCTCGTGCAGGTCGACCGAAGGGCCGCAAAACAGTTCCGCACGATGCGCGGCCACACCACGTCGCGCGCAATCCCGAGCACGTGACCCTGCGCCTCCGCGCGGACGTTCCGGCGATCGCGCGCGACTGGCTCATGACCACCATCCGTGGCGCGATCAAAGATTCACAGAAGGCTGACTTCCGGATCGTCGAGCTCAACGTGCTCTCGAACCATATCCATCTCTTGAGCGAAGCCAGCAGCACGCTGGCGCTCTCGCGTGGCGTCCAAGGCTTCGCCGGGCGCGTCGCGCGTCAGCTCGACCAGCAGCTGAAGCGTGTCGGCAAGGTGTTCGCCACGCGCTTTCATGCGCGCGCCCTCATGTCGCCGCGCGACGTGCGCAACACGTTGCGCTACGTGCTGATCAACCGCAAGCACCACGATTTGACCACTCATTTCGATCGGTACTGGGTCGATCCTCATTCGAGCGGTGTTTGGTTCGATGGATGGGCAGAACCGGTTCGGCGGAACGGTTGGACCCGAGCTCGAGCAGGCAGAGAGAGACCCGACGCGAAGCTCGATCTACTAGCGACTGCCGCCGCGACCACCGCCGCGGCCACCGCTCGGACGTCCGCCACTCGGACGACTCGCGCCAGCACCGGCGGGACGCGTCGAGCCGAAGCCCCCTTTTGCGGGACGGCTCGCACCGTCGCCGCGATCACTGCTGCCGGCACCGCGACCTGCGCCGCGCTCGCTACTCGCACCGCGACCGGCGTATCCGCCGCTACCTGCGCCGCGCTCGCTGCTCGCACCGCGACCGGCGTATCCGCCGCTACCTGCGCCGCGCTCGCTGCTCGTACCGCGACCGGC
>JANXOP010000197.1 GCA_025357755.1 Kofleriaceae bacterium
CGAGCAGCACGAGCGGGGCGACAGAGTTGCGTAGCTCAACTCCGAGGGTGCTGATGAACTCGTCGCGCGCTGCGACCTGGAGCTCGAGATCCGCACGACGAAGATCGCACACCGTGCTGTCCTGACACGGTAGCCGCGTCCCATTCCGAATCTCGACCGCGTGGCCTGCCACGCCGTCAGAGTGTTCAAGAATTGCACCATCGGACCCCTCCGGTCACGGAACGGTGAGTGCTGTCAGATCCGCCCAGTTGGGTCCGGCTTCGAGGCCGACGACGAGCGGGACCTCGAGCTCGAACGCATGCTTCATCGCCTCGGCCGCGACCGTCGCGGCACGACTCAGCTCGGGCTCCGGGACCTCGAACAGGACCTCGTCGAGGATCTGCGCGAGCGGGTGTGCGCGCAGGCCCGCCGCGCGAAGCGCGAGGTCCGCGTCGAGCAGGCCGCGGCGCGCGACGTCAGAGACCGAGCCCTCGTGGGTCGCCCTGCGCGCCAGGCGTTCGGCGTACGAGCGATCGTGCGAATCGAGTGATTCGAGGCCACCGATCGGCCAGTGCCGGCCCGCGATCGTGGTGATGTAACCGCGCTCCTTCGCGAGACGGAGCTGCTCGTCTTGGAACGCGCGGACCTGCGAATAACGCCGATCGAAGCGCGCGATCAGCTCCTTCGCTTCGGCCGCGCTGATGTTGAGCTGGAGCGCTAGTGCGGACGAGCCCTGTCCCGCGAACGTGGCGAAGTTGACGACCTTGCCGAGCTGGCGTTCGTCGTACGTCAGCTCCGCGGTCGGCTTTTCGAGCACGGCTGAGGCTGTGAGCGCGTGCATGTCGGCGCGCGCTCGCAACGGTTCGACCAGCGCTGGATCGCGCGTGAGGTGCGCGAGCACGTGCAGCCCGAGCTGGTTGTAGTCGATCGAGAGCAGCACGTGTCCCGGCTTGGCGACGAACGCGCGGCGAATTCGCGCCATCTCCGGTGTCCGCCCGGGCACGCGCGAGAGATCGGGATTCGAGTTGACGAGCCGACCGCTGAACGAGCGCGCCGGATCGGTGCGCGAATGGACGCGACCATCCGGCGCGATGCAGCCGCGCAGCGAGATGATCCAGCTATCGCGCAACCGGCGCAGCACGCGCCAGCGCAAGACCAGCGCGACGATCGGATGTGCGTGCTCGATCCGCTCGAGCGCTTCGATCGACGTACTCCACCCGGTCTTGGTATGGCTGACGATCGGTAGCTTCAGCTCCTCGAACAACACGGTGCCGAGCTGCTTGGAGGAATTGACGTTGAAGGCGTGCCCGGCGAGCTTCTCGATCTCGGCCTGGAGCTCGGCCTCGATCACCGCGAAGTCGCGCTCGGCGCCGTCGAGCTCGCCGCGATCGACAGCGATGCCGTAGAGCTCCATCCGCACGCAGGTCTCGGACATCGCGTGGTACTCGGCGAGCCGATCGGGATCGAGCTTCGGCGCGAGCTGGTTCCACACCGCGACGCACGCGTCGGCGTATTGACCGGCGAATTCACCGGCGCGGTCGCTCGAGATCGCGGCCCACGGCTTTCGTTGCGCACCGACGCCGAGCACCGTCGCTTCGTCGGGTAGCGCCCGACCGAGCGTGACCTTCGCGATGATCGACAGATCGTGGGGTGCCCAGTTACTCGGTTGGGTCAGGTGCGAGGCGGCCGCGGAATCGCCGATATCGGCGAGGGTGAGGTGCGCGCGTGCGAGAGCTACGCAGAGGCCTTCGCGCGCATGGACGAGCGTCGGGGTGGTTGCGAGCCAGTCCGCGATCACCTCGGGTCCCGCGAGCGTGGTGCCCGAGCCCTTGAACGGCGCGTACAGCGCGGTGCCATCGCCGGTCGCGAAGGCGAGCCCGGCGAGCCCTTCGAGCCCCGCGAGCTCGTCGAACAGAGGATAGAGGGCGACCGGCGGCGCCAGCTTCGCGAGCTCTGCGCGCAAGGTCTCGGCGGTCTCGCACACGGTGACGCGCAAGGCGCCGCGATCCGCGACGAGCAGCTCGACGAAGCCGAGCTTCTCGAACAGCGCATTCATCACGGCGGGCCTGGGCGGTGCGAACGCGGGTGCCGGACCGGGTGCGAGCTCGCTCGCGAGCCTCCCGCGCGCGAGCTCGGTGCGCACGACCTCGGGGCCCGCGGCGCGCAGCGCGTTACCGGTGCGACCCTTGAGGTCGGCGACCGCGGCGAGTGCGGCTTCGGTGGTCGCGTGGTGCTCGAACAGCTGGGTCGCGCCCTTCGCGCCGATGCCGGGGACGCCGGGCATCTGATCATCATCTCCGACGAGCGCGAGCCATTCACCTGCTTGACCCGGCGGCACGCCGAACCGCTTGATGACCATCTCCGGCGTGTACCGCGCGTCCTTGTTCGCGTCGTACCACCACACGCGATCACTCACGAGCTGCGCGTAGCGCTTGTCGATGCCGACGATCACGACATCGTCACCCGCCGCGAGCGCCTCGCGCGTGTACGCCGCGCACGTGCGTAATTCGTCGGAGGATTCCACCACCGCGAGCCCGAGCGTGCGACACAGCTCGGCGAGCAACGGCAGTTGGTCGGCGAGGATCGCCGGCCACGTTGGCTTCGGCACCGGATCGATCACCGCGATCGCGTGGGCGGGAACCTTGAACGCGATGCCGCGCACGATCGCACGTGCGACCGCGAACAGCGCATTGACGACGAGCCCGTCGGGGTTCTTGCGATCGGTCGGCACGACCATGAAACCACGGACGAACAGGTTGGTCGCCGATGCGACGAGCGTGCGTTCAGCCATGGCGCGCGCCGATCCTACTGCGGTATGCACGCGGGTGATGGGGCAACGCGTCGTGATCGGCGAGCTCGGGGAAGAACCGCTACAGGCGATCGATCAGTTCGCGAGCCTCGTCGAGATGGAGCGACCCGATCCGGCAACCCTCGGGCCGCGCGATGTCGTCATCGAGGTCGCGAGTGCCGCGGTTGGTTGGGTCGACCTGATCATGGCGAGCGGCCAGTACCAGCACGTGCCCGAGCCGCCGTACACGCCGGGTCTCGAGTACGCCGGCACGGTCTCGTGGGCCGGTGGTGACGCGGACCTGCCGGTCGGTACGCGGGTGCTGGTCGATCCCTTTCTCGCCGGGCCGCGGTCGAGTGGTGCGTATCGGGGATATGGCGGGTTCGCCTCGTACGCGGTCGCGCCGCGTGAAGCGGTGCACGCGATTCCGGGCGCGCTCACGTTCGCTCGAGCGTGCAACCTGCTCGGGAACTACGAGACCGCGTATCACTGCTTGATCGCGCGCGGCCGGCTCGCGGCCGGCGAGACCGTGTTGATCCACGGTGCGTCGGGTTCGGTCGGGCTCGCGGCGGTCCACGTCGCGAAGCTGGTCGGGGCGACCGTGATCGCGACCGGGCGTTCCGCCGCCAAGCTCGCGGTCGTCAAGGCGCAGGGCGCCGATCACGTGATCGAGACGTCGCAGCCATGGCGCGACGAGGTGAAGCGCCTGACCGACGGCCGTGGCGTCGAGGTCGTGTACGACGGGGTCGGTGGCCCGATCTCGACGGAGAGCCTGCGCTGCGTCAGGTTCGGTGCGCGCTACTTGATCGTGGGCTGGGCGGCGACACCCTTCGTCGCGAAGGGCAAGGGGGAGCGGGGTGCGCCGCATGCGAACCAGTTGCCGACGAACTTGATCATGATGAAGGGGCTCGACGTACTGGGCTGCCCGACCGTGATCTCGACCGTGAACGATCCCTCGATCCGTGCCGCGCGGCTCGCACAGGTGCTGGCGTGGGCGAGCGCGGGCCAGCTCGTGCCGTACGTGTCGCGGACCTATCCGCTCGCCGACTTCAAAGCCGCGCTGCACGCGAAGTGGCACGGCGAGCATGTCGGTGGCGTCGTGCTTGCGCCCTGAAATAACTGCCAGATCGGCACGCGGCCGCGGCTATACTCGGACGCAGTTAGACGCGCACGAAGGCGGTGGAGTCCGCCGATACCCGCAGCCGCTCGTTTTTCGAGCGAATTGCCAATGACTCCTACGATTCCCGCCACGCGGGCACCGTAGGATCGCGCGACCTCCGGTGCTCACCAGGAGCCCCGTCATGCTCGCCTTCGGCAAAACTCTGGTCATCTGGTTCGTCGTCGCGGCGATCGTGGGGGCTGCGTGCGGTGCCGCTTCGGCCGCGTTCCTCTACCTGCTCGCCGAGGTCACCGAGCTGCGCACGGCGCACGAGGTGATCGTGTTCGCGCTGCCGATCGCGGGCCTCGCGATCGGTACGCTCTACGCGAAGCTCGGAGCCTCGATCAAGGCCGGCAACAACCTCGTGATCGATACGATCCACGATGGCGGCGCGGAGATTCCACTGCGGATGATGCCGATGGTGCTCGTCGGGACCGTGCTCACGCATCTGTTCGGCGGCAGTGCAGGGCGCGAGGGCACGGCGGTACAGATGGGCGCATCGATGGCCGACTGGCTGAACCATCGCGTGAAGCTCACGCCCGAGCAGCGGCGCGCGATCCTGGTCGCGGGTGTCGCGGGCGGCTTCGGCTCGGTGTTCGGCACACCGCTCGCGGGCGCGATGTTCGGCATCGAGTTCGTACGGCTGCGCCGGTTCGAGGTGCGCGCGCTCGTGCCCGCCCTGATCTCCGCGATCGTGGGAGATCGAGTGACGCGGCTTTGCGGCATCGTCCATACCGCGTATCCGAGCGTCGAGCCGACCTCGTTGACGTTCGCGCTCGTGCTGCGCTGGCTCGTCGTGGCGATCGCGATCGCGGCGGCGGTCGTCGCGTTCATCGAGCTCGTCCATGTTCTGAAGAAGCGAGGCGAGCGTCACGTACCGCACCTCGGTGTGCGGATGGCGATCGGAGGCGCCGTCGTCGTCGGGTTGTGGCAGCTCTCGGGTACGAGCGCGTATCTCGGGCTCGGCGTGCCGGGCATCGTGAGCTCGTTCACGGCCGCGACCCCGCCCCACGTGTTCGCACTCAAGCTGGTGTTCACCGCGGTCACGCTCGGCGCGGGCTTTCTCGGTGGCGAGGTCACCCCGCTGTTCTTCATCGGCGCGACCCTCGGCGCTGCACTCGCACCGGTGCTCGGGATTCCGCAACCGCTCGCCGCCGGCGTGGGGCTTGCGGCGATCTTCGGCGCGGCCTCGAACACGCCGATCGCGCTGACGATCATGGCGGTCGAGCTGCTCGGCTGGCATGCGTTGCCGCATGTCGCGATCGTGGCGCTCGTCGCGTACGTGCTCGCCGGGCGGCGCAGCATCTACCCCGCGCAGCTCGCGGGTCAGGCGACGGCGCCCTACACTGGCTCTGGATGAGCCGGTTCACCGTCGCGATGCCAGGCCGGCTCGTCGACCTCTGCAAGCGTCACCTCGTCGTCGTGGCGGTCGATCGGATCGGGCCGTCGATCGCTGCGGGTGGGATCACCGTGAATGATCGGCCCGGCGCGATCAATCAGCGCGTCGCGACCGGGGACGTCCTCGCCGCCGGGCTCCTGACAGCGACCTTGCTCCCCGAGCCGCTGACGCTCGCGATCGTCTTCGAGGACGACGATCTAATGATCGTCGACAAGCCCGCGGGGCTCCATGTCCACCCGCTCGGCGGGTACCGTCGCGGCACGCTCCTCAACGCGCTCCTGTGGCATGCCGGTGCGCGCGAAGATCGACCGTGGGCGGCATGGCGACCGCATCCGGCGCACCGCCTCGATCGCGGTGCGAGTGGGTTACTCGTGATCGCGAAGAGTGCGGCGATCCACGATGCCCTCCGCACGCAGCTCGCGAATCATGCGATCGAGCGGCGCTATCGCGCGACCGTCGAAGGTGCGCTCGCGAGTGACCGCGGTACGATCGAGGGCCCGCTCGGTCGCGATCCGCAGAACGATTACCGCCGCGCGATCGTCGCCGACGGCCAGCCGGCGCGCACGCACTTCACGGTCATCGCACGCACCACCACCACGACGACCGTGGAGCTCCAGCTCGAGACCGGTCGCACGCATCAGATCCGCGCACACCTCGCGAGCCTCGGACATCCGATCGTCGGGGATGCGCTCTATGGCGCCGCGCCGCGCGTGCCCGCGGAGGTCATCGAGCTCCGCGCGATCGAGCTCCAGCTCGATCATCGCGGCGAGCGTCGCCGGTTTACGGCGTGACTTTCGGCGCCGGGCTGACGGTGCCGGGCGTCGTCGCTTGCGCGGTCTTGAACAGGATCCGGCCGACGCCACCGCCACCGCCGCCGCCATTGCCTTGGCCCTGAGTGTTCGCGGTGCCAGCCACGGCCGCAGCGCTGCCGGTCGCACCGTCGCCACCCTCGGCGCTGTACGCACCTTGGAGGGCTCCGCCGTGGGCGAGCGTGCTGCTGCCGTCGTCGCCCGGATTGCCGTGGGCGCCCGGGCCATTCGCATTGCCGGTGTTGCCGACGCCCGCGCCGCCACCGCCCGCGCCGCCGTTCGCCGCGACGACGCCACCGACCGTGATCGACGAACCTTGCAGGACGATCGCGCCGCCTGCGCCACCGCCACCACCGGCGCCCCAGTTCTGACCGCCGGTGACGCAGTTCGTGCCACCCGCACCTCCACCACCACCGACGAGGACCGCGCCGGCGATCGTGATCGTCGACGGTGTGCTGAGCTGGATCGCACCACCACCTGCGCCACCATTGCCTCCGACCTGCGTCTCGCATGTGAGCCGATCGGCGTTGCCGCCGCCGGATCCACCGACGAGTGATGCGATCAGGTCGGTGCCCTGCACGGTGCCGCCCGCGCCACCCGCGAGGTTCGTGTTGCTGCCGTTCGTCGAGTTGCCACCTTTGCTACCGGCCGTGCCGTAGCCCGCTCCGCCGGCCCCCGAATCGTAGTAGGTCTGCGTGTTGAGCCCGACGCCACCGGCGCCCGGTCCTGCTTGTGCTTGCGAGCCCGCCGCGCCGGCTCGTGTTGCTTTGGCGCCACCGTCGATCGTGCCTTGGACGGCGATCACATCACTCGCGAGGACCACGAGTGACCGCGATCCGATCACCGTGACGAGCGCTGACGCACCGATCGAGAGGCCGCGCACGTGGAGCACCGCGAGCTCGGGACCATTCGCTTGCGCCCAGTTATCGAACGTCACGCCACTCGGCAGCGCCGTGCCGATCGTCAGCGCGTCGGTGTCGATCGTGGTCGATGCCGTGAGCGACAGATCCGTGGTCCCCGCGCTCTGTCCGCCGGTCGGGACGTGCAACGCCACGAACGGAGTGCCGGATCCAGAACCCGAACCCGAACCCGAACCCGAACCAGAACCAGAACCCATGCCGGAATCCGATCCGTTCGGTGCATCCGCAGCCGGCGTGCCTCCGTCGGGATCGCCGTTGTTATTTCCCGCGGACCCGGGCGCAAATCCACAGCCGACACAACACAGGGCGATCAGCGATGGGCGCACGTCTGGAGCATACCGTCGAGAGTAGGTCGCGCGCGATGTCAGACGGTCACGTACCGCGTGATCCTCGTCTCAACTCGGCACGATGAATGTGAGATACCGTGCGCCATGCGAACGGTCCTCCTCGTGCTCCTCGTCGGCGCGTGCTCGTCTGATCCGGGTCAAGCGCCCCTGACGCACGACACGACCCTGAAGTGTCCGACGCCGGAGGGCCTGCCCTTCCGCACCGCGACCACGGGCTTTCAGGTCGCGCAGAACGAGCGACTCGCCTCGGACGAGCCGCGCTCCAAGGACCAAGCGTCCGACACGATCGGCAATCCCGGTGGTCTCGTCGCGAGCATCTATCTCGCGGATACCGCGATGGCGGCGGCAGGGCCGGTCTCCTATCACGGCGTCAAGGCGCGCACCGCGGTGACCGCGGGGTACTTCGCCGATCCACTGCCTGGCGAGCACGTCTCCCTGTGGAGCTACGACGGCTCGGCATGGAGCTCGATCGCGAGCGCGACGACCGATGCCGACGGTGCCTACGATCTGCC
Organism: Kofleriaceae bacterium; assembly: GCA_025357755.1. GTDB lineage: Bacteria > Myxococcota_A > Polyangia > Haliangiales > Haliangiaceae > JABFXX01. Next base: position 7,914 of record JANXOP010000197.1, read on the forward strand.
GGCGACCTCGTTCGTCGCCGCGAACAAGCAGCCGCTGTACTCGATGCTCGAGGCCGATGGCAGCTGCGCGGAGCACTACAACACGCTGTTGCCCGCGGGTTCGAAGGTGGTCGTCACCGACATCGACGGCACGCTCACGACCGATGACAACCAGGTCATCGATCAGATTCCCGACGCGACCTACGTACCGGTCGCGATGGGGTCGGCGGTCGCGCTGATGACCGCGTGGGACGCGAAGAACTATCCGATCATCTATCTGACCGCGCGGCCGCACGTGCTGCGCGTCGAATCACGCGGGTGGCTGCGCGACGAAGGTTTCCCGAACGGTGCGCTGATCACCGCGATCCAGACCGAGGAAGCCGGCGCCTACAAGACCGCGTGGTTGCAGCGCATGGTGAACCAGTTCGGCTGGGACGTGGTCGCGGCGTACGGCAACGCCGACACCGATATCACCGCGTACAACAACGTCGGGATCCCGAAGGACAAGACCTTCATCGTCGGCCCGCTTGCTGGCTCGTCGGGCACGCAACCGATCGTCGGCATGGACTTCGCGGCGCACATCGCCGGATACGTTGCTGCCCAGCCGTCGAACTGAGTTAGAGCGAGAAGCCGGGCCTGCACCGATGGCGATCAAGAACTACTATCTCGGCTGCCCGGGATGGGGCACCAAGACCTGGCTCGGCCGGCTGTTTCCGCCGGGCACGCGCTCGACGGAGTTCCTCGAGCACTACGCGAAGGTGTTCAACACCGTCGAGGGCAACACGACGTTCTACGCGTTGCCGACGCCCGAGATCGTCGCGCGCTGGCGCGATCAGGTGCCGAGCGAGTTTCGGTTCTGCTTCAAGTTTCCGCGCACGATCTCGCACGACAAGTTGCTCACCGATTGCGAGCGCGAGGTCGACGAGTTTCTCGAGCGGATCGAACCGCTCGGCAGTCTGCTCGGCACGCTGATGCTGCAGCTGCCTCCGCGCTGCGACGGTACCCAGCTCGCGAAGCTCGCCGGGTTTCTCGACGCTCTACCGCGCGACTTCACGTATGCGGTCGAGCCGCGGCACGAAGAGCTCTTCGCGGGTGGTCCGGCCGATCTCGAGCTCCAGGCGCTGCTGCGCGAGCGCAAGATCGATCTGGTCGTGATGGATACCCGCGGTTTGCATCGCACCCACAGCCTCGTGCTCGCCGACGTGCGCGGACGCAAGCCCGCACTGCCGGTGATCATGCGCGCCACCGCGAACCGGCCGATCGTGCGCTGCGTGCCACATGAAGACTTTGCGGAGAGCGAGCCCGAGGCGATCGCGTGGGCGGCGCAGGTCGCGCAGTGGATCGCAGCGGGAAAGCGCCCCTACTTCTTCATGCACTCCCCCGATGACACGCTCGCACCCGAGAATGCGTACGCATTTCACGCTCGGCTCGCCACCCAGGCGCCGGTCGGCGAGCTCCCGGTCTGGCCGGCCGCGCCGCGCCAGCTCAGCCTGATCTGATCGCGGGGGATCAGGAATGATCTAGAATCGCGACCATGCGATTCGCCTCGAACGTGTACATCGTCACCGGTGGAGCGAGCGGCATCGGCCGCGCGATCACGAAGCTCCTCTCCGATGAAGGCGCGCTCGTGATGATCGCCGACCACGACCTGCACGCGGGCCACGACGCCGTCGAGGAATATGGCGATCGCGTACGCTTCACGCGCTGCGATGTCGCGCGCGAGAACGAGGTTAAGCGCGTGGTCAGCGCCACCATCCGGTGGGGCGGCAGGTTGGATGGCGTGGTCAACAATGCGGGCCTCGCGAACCCGGCGATCGGACCGATCGAGAAGCTCGAGCTCTCGGTGTGGAACACGTTTATCGCGACGAACCTGACAGGTGCCTTCTTGTGCGCGAAGCACGCGATCGCGGGCTTGCGCAGATCGCACGGCGCGATCGTCAACATCGGCTCGACCCGCGCGGTGCAATCGGAGCCCGAAACCCTTCCTTACTCCGCGAGCAAGGGGGGCATCGCGGCACTCACGCATTCACTCGCGATCAGCCTCGGTCCAGAGATCCGCGTCAACTGCATCGAGCCAGGGTGGATCGCCACCTCGACCTTCGCGGCGCGCGATCGCAGGAAGGCTCCGAAGCTCTCCAAGCGCGATCACGCACAGCATCCGGCGGGCAGGGTGGGCACGCCGGAGGACATCGCGAACCTGTGCGCGTGGTTGTTGTCCGCCGAAGCGGGGTTCGTGACCGGCGCGGTCTACGTCAGCGATGGCGGGATGACGCGCAAGATGATCTACCTGTGAGAGCTGCGACGTCGAGGGCGTGAGCCGCTCGAGAGAAGAGCTCGACCGCTAGCAGCGCGAGATCAGATAGACCACCGCGAGGATGGGGAGAGGAATGCCGAGGAGCCATGCGATGCCGAAGCCTGCTTTGCCACCAGTGGAAGTCATGCTCGCGGAGATTGCAGATGGTGTGCCCGCGTAAGTTGGCCATTTGCCGCGCACGCCTCGAGGGTAGACCGCTCGGCGTGCGGGACAGCGCACGCGAGGCCACGGCCACACGGGGCATGCGAGATGCAACTTCGGCGTCGCATGGCGAATCACAATGGACGAACCGAGCGTGACGACGCTCGCGAATTCTCGAATCAGCAATATCAGAACTTCCAGGCCGACTCGGGCAACACCGAGCGCGGCTACCAGGATCCGCGCGACCAGCGAGAGCGCTCGCGCGGTCGCGACGACGTTCGCAGTGGCCAGCTCGCGAGTCGCAACTACCAGGCGACCGACGCCGAGAACGAACGCTCGCTGCGAGGGCTACGCGGCCCCTCGCAGGCCAGCCCCCGCGGGCAGAGCGGCGTGCAGGCGGGCGGCCGTGGCCCGGGCGCGTACCGTGGCCCGGTGACCCGCGGCGGCAACGACGGCCAGTGGGGAGATTTCGACCGCGGTGGGCGCTCCGTGCGCGACGTCTCGCAGGACGGTGACCGCGGGCACGAGCCGCAAGTTCGGCACGACGGTGCGCAGGATCCGCGCGCGCAACGCTATGAAGGCCTGCAACAGCGCTGGTCGGCCGAGCAAGCGCGCGGTCCGCATGCGGGTAAAGGCCCGAAGGGATTTGTTCGTTCGGACGAGCGCATCTCGGAGCTCGTTCACGAGGCTCTGACCGATCACGAGCACATCGACGCGTCCAACCTCGGCGTGACCGTGAAGGACGGCGAGGTCACGCTGACCGGCCACGTCGAGCATCGCAATGCGAAGCTGCAGGCCGAAGATCTCGTCGCGACGGTGAACGGCGTCAAAGAGATCCACAACCAGATCCGCGTCGGCATGCCAGACGATCCGGGCAAGACCCGCTGAGCTGGGCCGTCGTGACAAGGCGCCGGGCCCGCTAGCTCGCGTACGGTGAGGGCGCAGAGTCGGTCGGATGGTCGGCCAACCACGTCTGCGCGATCTTGCCCATCTGGCTGAGCGCGACGTCACGCACGGTCTTGAGCACGAGCCCTCCGATCAGGCCGGCGACCAGGCCGCGCTCTTCACTACCTTTCTTGCCGTCGCCGAGGCTCGCGAGCCAGACCCCGGCGAGCGCGCCGAAAGCGACGAGCGCCCAGGGATTCTCGGCGAGCTTCTCGAGCTTGGGTAGATCAAGATTCGGCAATTCCATGGCTCACCTGCGAACGAGGCGCATCACGAGGAAGCCCGCGCCGAACGCGATCCCGAGCGCGGCGATCGGGTGCTTCTTGATCTGCTCGCCGAGGTACTCGATCGAGCTCATGGCTTGCGCGCGGATCGCGGAGGCCTTCTCGGGCACCTCGTCGACCAGGTGCTTCACGTTGTCCTTGAGACCGTCGAAGCGGGTCTCGAGCTCGTTCGTCACATCAACAACCTTGGTAGCCATGACAGATCCTTTCGCGTTCTATTTGAGTAAGCGCCGCGGCGGAATGATTTCGCCGGAGACTTGGTCGCGTTCGTTCTTCGGTGTGATCGGCTTGCGCGCGGGAGCGAACGGCACGTCGAGTTGCGGGGTCCAGCGCGGCTTACGCATGGTCGGCAAGAGCTCCGTCACGCCGAACTCGAGCTCTGCAGGGCCTGGTTCGACCTCTTCGATCACCGTGATCTCCATGTCGTCATCGGAGTCCGCGGAGGAGGCATCGAGCGCGCGCAGGATGTTGTTGCAGAGCTGCCGAATCTCGACGGCCATCGGACGGCGCGACGGTTCCTTGTCGAGCATCCGGATCACGAGCTCGCACAGCTGCTGTGGCGCGTTGCACTTGTCGGCGAGTGGCGCGGGCTTGCTCGTGATGTGCTTGCACACGACCTCGGCGAGCGTACGGCCATCGAAGGGAGGTTGCCCGGTGAGCACTTCGTACGCGATCACGCCGAGCGAGTAGATGTCGCACGGTGCCGCGATGTGCTGACCCGAGGCTTGCTCGGGCGACATGTAGATCGGCGTGCCGGGAGTCATGCCTTCCATGGTGAGGCGACCGACCGGACCGAGGCGCGCGACCCCCCAGTCGATCAGGCGCAAGGGATAGTCAGGATCCGCGGGCGTCATGATCAGGTTGTCGGGCTTCAAGTCGCGATGCACGACTCCGCGCGTGTGCACCGCAGCGAGCACGTCGGCGACATCGCCTAGCAGCGCGACGACATCGGTCCACGGAAGCTTGCCGGCTTCGCCGAGCTTTTGGGTGAGCGTGTCTCCCTCGACGTACTCCATGGCGATATACGGCCGATGGTCCGGCAGGATGTTGCACTCGTAGACGCGCACGAGACCGGCGTGCCGGATGTCCTCGAGGATCGAGGCCTCCTGGACCATGCGAGTCGCCATGCCGGGCTGCCGGCAGAGCTCGGGATGCATGATCTTGATCGCGGCCTTGCGCGGCAAGACGCAATGAGTGGCTTTGAACACCTTGCCCATGCCGCCACGCCCGATCTCTCGCTCGATCCGATACGAGCCGACGACCGAGCCGGGTTCGAGATCAGGTGAAGCTACAGCGACCATGATCAGCCTCATTGCGAAGTGCGTGCCGCTCCTAACCGATCGAAGATCCGGCTCTAATGCTCCCCGTTGGAGCCGCGACGGGTAGTGGCACGCTGCATGAAGCTCGCGCTGCGAACTTCATGGATGCCGAGCCGACCGAGCCGACCGAGCCGCCTCGCGGTGAGCTGTTCGGCGCGTGGCGGGTCGAAGCGGTGGTCGGACGTGGAGGGATGGGCACGGTCTACCGTGCGCGACATGCGCTCGACGAGCGGGTGGTCGCACTCAAGGTCCAGCGCGAAGACGCAGCCGTCAACGCACGTGCGCGAGATCGCATGATGCGTGAGGCTCACATCCTGGCGACACTCGCGCATCCGGGCGTCCCGCGGTTCTTCGAAGCGGGTGTGCTCGACGACGAACGCGCGTGGATCGCGATGGAGCTGGTCGAGGGAACCTGCTTGACCACGCGACTCGCGCACGGGTCGATGAGTGGAGATGAGATCTCGACCGTCGTCGCCGCTGTGGCGGCCGTGCTCGCTGCCGCGCACAGCAGTGGCACCACGCATCGCGACCTCAAGCCCGACAACATCTACCTGACTCCGAGCGCTGCCTATCCGCTGCGCGTGCTCGATTGGGGCATCGCGCTCGACAGCGCGGGCGTGCGCTACACCAACCACGACGAAGCGATCGGCACGCCGACGTACATGTCGCCCGAACAAGCGCGTGGCGGGCCCACCGGTGGCCACTGCGATGTCTACGCACTCGGCATCATCGCGTACGAAATGCTCGCGGGCGCACCCCCGTTTGTCGGAACGAACCCCGTCGAGATCCTGCTGCAGCACTTCAATCGTGACCTCCCGCCGCTCGGACCCCGCTGTCCCGAGGTGGCCTACGGGGTCGTCGAGCTCGTCGAGCGAATGCTCGCGAAGCAGCACGAGGTCCGGCCCAGCGCGGTGCAAGTCTCCTCCGAGATCGAGCGGTTCCGGAGCACGACGGGGCCAGTCAAGGCCATCTCGAGCGAGCAGATCACGGCGCCGATCCTCACGCGGAGCTGACCGCATCGCCCTGCTGCGACCCTGGGTCGATGCAGGCCGCGCGCGCGCGTCCGCCCGGTGTGCGCCCTCGCTACAACCGGTGCGCCGCATGGCGATCACGGTACCGATCAGGTAGCGACGCGGCGTCTCCACCCTATAGTCGGCCCCGGTGATAGGAGGAGGACCCCGCCGTGGTTGATTGGCATGAGCTCGCGTCCGCGCCCTCGCTCGTGATCGCGCTCGATCTCGATGGCACGTTGATTCCGTTCGCCCCGACTCCGCACGACGCGAAGATCGATGGCGACACCGCGGCGCTCGTCAACGCGCTCGCGAGCTCGCCCGGGGTGACGCTCGGCCTCGTCAGCGGTCGGCCGCGCGACATGATGGAGGACCTGCCGGCGCGCTTTCCCAACGTCGCCCTCGCGGCCGAGCACGGCGTGTGGCGCTGCGGGAATGGCGTGTGGGAAGCAGCGCTACCACCGGTACCACAGCTCGACGAGATCGAACGCTCGCTGCGATCGCTCGCGGCGCGCTACCAGGGCACGATCGTCGAGCGTAAATCGTGCTCGGTCTGCCTGCACTGGCGACTCGTGGGCACCACCGAGCACGCGGCCATCTCGAGCGCGGCCGAGGTCCTCGTCGACGAATGGCTAGAGACCAATGGCGAGCTCGAGCGCTTGCCGGTCGTCGAGGCGATCGAGATTCGCCATCGCGCGGCGCACAAAGGGGTCGCGCTCGGCTGGTTGCGCGGCCGAGGCCCGGCGAATTCGATGATGCTCGCGATCGGCGACGACACGACCGACGAGGACATGTTCGTGTCGCTGCGCGATCAGGATCTCGGGATCCTCGTCGCGCTCGAGCCGCGGCTGACCGGTGCGACGTTCCGGCTCCCCGACGTCGCCGCGGTCCACGCGTTCCTCGCGTGGCTGGTCGAGGCACGCCAGCGCCGGCACGTCACCGCGCCGTTCCTCGCGCTCGCGCAACCCGATGCGCCGCGCGGCGATCCGAAGCTCGTCGTCGTCTCGAACCGGCTGCCGAACCTCGGCACGGGTCGTGGCAAAGAAGTCGGCGGGTTGGTCTCGGCGATCGCGCCGGCACTGCGCGAAACCCACGGCATCTGGCTCGGCTGGAGCGGGCTCGAGCGCGAGCCCGGCTTGCGCGTTCGGCTCGAGCACGGCGATCCGGTCTCGCGCGCGCAGTTCGATTATCCGCCGACCTGGCGCCAGCGCTTCTACGCCGGGTTCTGCAACCAGAGCCTGTGGCCGCTCCTGCACGGGTTCCTCGGTCGCGTGCGCTACGTCGACGACGAATGGGCCTGCTACCAAGAGGTCAATCGCGCGTACGCGCAAGCGATCCAGCAGGTCGGTGGCGATAACGCCGAGGTCTGGGTTCAAGATTTTCATCTGATGCTCGTTGCACGCGAGCTCGCCAAGCTCGGCCATCGCGGGGCCCGGGGCTTCTATCTCCACGTGCCGTTCATGCCGCTCGATATCTTCGCGACGATGCCGTGGTCGGCCGAGGTCGTCGAGGCGTTGCTCGCGTACGATCTCGTCGGCGTGCAGTGTGACCGCTGGCGCGAGAACCTGATCGCGACCGCGAAGGGCTTGCTCGGAAGTGATGCGGCGGCGCGCGCGAGCAAGGTCACGCGCACCATCCCGGTCGGCATCGATCCGGACCGCATCGCGGAGGCCGCCGCGAGTACGGAGACCACCGAGCTCGGCTCGTACGAGACCATGCTCGGCGGACGCAAGTTGATCCTCGGCGTCGATCGGCTCGACTACTCCAAGGGGATCCCGGAGCGGCTCGAAGCCTTCGCGCGGATGCTCGAGAGGTTTCCGCAGTGGCGCGGCAAGGTCTCGCTGATCCAGGTCTCGGTGCCAACCCGCGCGGACGTGCCGGACTACGGTGCGCTGCGTTCGCGCGTCGAGTCGCTCGTGGGTCGGATCAATGGCGCGTACGGCGAGGCAGATTGGACGCCGGTCCGGTACCTCTATCGATCGTACGATCAAGACACGCTCGCGAAGCTCTATCGGTTCGCCGATGTGGGGTTGGTGACCCCGCTCCGCGATGGCATGAACCTCGTCGCGAAAGAGTTCGTCGCGGCGCAGGATCCAGCGGATCCGGGCGTGCTCGTGCTGTCGCGATTCTGCGGCGCGGCCGAGCGCATGACCGATGCGATCGTCACGAACCCCTATCACGTCGACGGCGTCGCGACGGATCTCGACCGCGCGCTGCGCGCAGAGCTCCCGGACCGGATCTCGCGCAACGAGGGCCTGCGCCGGGTCGTCTGGGCCGACAGCGCGGCAGCCTGGACCCGCAGCTGGCGGGAAGCGCTTCACAAACCCGCCTGAGGCCCGCTGTGACGGGCGCGCGACCGGTCCAGCTGTTAGGATTACGGCGTGGAGGGTCTCGCCGAGCCGCGGCATCTGGCATCGGGCACGATGCTCGATGACAAGTATCGGATCGACGACCTGCTAGCGGTCGGCGGCATGGGTGCGGTCTACGTCGGCACCCACATCAAGCTGCGCAAGCGCGTCGCGATCAAGGTGCTCAATCCAGGGTTGTCGAACCCTCAGATGATCGAGCGCTTCCATCGCGAAGCGATCACGGCCTCCGCGATCGGCCACGAGGGCATCGCGCAGGTCACCGATATCGGCACCAGTAGCGACGGCGAGCCGTTCCTCGTGATGGAGCTCCTCGAAGGCGAGTCGCTCGGCCGTCGCATGAAGGTCTCGGGCGCGCTGCCGATCGAGGTCGCATGCGAGCTCGCGTGCTCGATCCTGTCGCCTCTCGGCGCCGCGCATCGCGCCGGCATCATCCACCGCGACCTCAAGCCCGACAATGTCTTCCTCGTCCGGCAGAGCCGTGGCGAGATGGTCAAGCTCCTCGATTTCGGGATCTCGCGCACGGAGGGGCTCGACGGCGAGTTCCGGCTCACCACGACGGGCCTCGTCCTCGGGACGCCGTATTACATGTCGCCGGAGCAGGCCCGCGGCGATGCGCAGATCACGCCGCAGACCGATCTGTACGCGCTCGGCGTGATGCTCTACGAGATGCTCGTCGGCACGGTCCCGATCACGGGCGAGAACTACAACCAGCTCATGTATCACGTGATGAGCGGTACGTTCGTGCCGCCTCGTCAGGTGCGCCCCGAAATTCCGGTCGAGCTCGAAGCGTTGATCCACCGGGCGATGGCGCAGCAATCCGCCGAGCGGCCGCGCAGTGCCGAAGAGTTCGAGCAGCAGCTGCTGCCGTTCTGTCGGCCAAACTTCCGCGAGCACACGATCGAGCGGACCTCCTCGCAGGGCTTCTCGCCGGTACTCAGTCCGACGCCGAGCCTGCATCTAACGCCGATGGCCTACAGCGCGCAGCGCAGCGGCTACGGCAGCGATCCGACCGTGCTCGCCGCATCGACCCAGTCGAGCGCTCCGCCGAGGAGCAAGCGCGGCCTCGTGATCGGGCTCGTCGCGATGTTCGCGGTCGCGGGTGGCATCGCCGCCTTCGTCATGATGACGGGCGGGTCACCGGTGGCTTTAGCACCGGCGCCTGTGGTCGTCGCAACACCATCGACCGTCGACGTCACGCCGCCGACCCCGACGACCCCGACGACCCCACCGACCCCACCGACTCCACCGACCCCGGTCAAGCGACCCGTGACTCCCGCGCCGCCCGTGACGAGCACCGTCCACGAGCCCGCGAATGGCGAAGCGATCGAGGTCGTGGACCCGACGATCGTCCTCAAGTTCGAGATCACGCCCGCGAATGCGAATCCGTTGATCTCCATCGATGGCAAGCCAGGCGCGCTCGAACAGAAGATGCCGATGGACGGCGTTCCGCACAAGATCCACGTCGTCGCCGATGGCTACAAGGCGTTCGACGATGTCCTGCACTTCACCATCGATCAGACCGAGCCCGTCGCGCTCGAGAAGCTCCCGCCGAAGCCCGTCAAGGGCTCGCACGGCGACATCAAGAAGCCAGGATCCCGGATCGAATCGAAGAGCCCCTACTGATGCTCCACAAGCCCACGATCGTCTCGGTCCTCTCCATCGTCGCGCTGGCAGCCGGGAGCGTTTCCGCCGCGCCCAAGAAGAAGAAACCGAAGCCGTCGCCCACCGCGACCGAGAAGACGCCCGAGCAGAAAGAAGCGGATCGCCACTTCAAGAGCGGCGTTGCCTTGTTCAACGAACAAAAGTTCAGCGAAGCGCTCGCGGAGTTCCAGCGCGCGTACGAGATCGCGCCCGCGACGGTCGTGCTCTACAACATGGCGGGCTGTCACCGCGAGCTCTCGCACTACAGCGAAGCCGTGAAGCTCTACAAGCAATTCCTCGACGAGGGTGCGGACAAGCAGCCCGCGGACCGGATCGCCGCGGCCAAGAGCGAGCTCGACGGCATCCTCGCGCGAATCGCGCGCATCACGGTCGCGGCACCGGATGGCGCGGCGCTCGATCTCGATGGCGCCTCGCTCGGCACGATGCCGGTCGATATGCCGCTGATCGTCGCGCCCGGCGATCACAAGTTGACCGCGCACGTCGAAGGCAAGCGCGATGGCGTCAAGACCGTGCACGTCGCCTCGGGCGACGAGGTCGACATCACGCTCAAGCTCAAGGAGCTGCCGAAGGCCGAACCGCAAGAGCGCATCGTGATGGTGAAGGAGACGGTCACGCCGAAGAAGTTCAGGCTGAGCGCGAGCTTCGGCACGAACCTCCAGCAAGTGGGCGATTCTGGCGTGCCGGGTCTCGGGCTCGGCGTCGCGATCGGTTCACGGCTCGAGCTCGCGGTCGAGGTCACGCTCGTCGCGTATGCGGTGATGCCGAGCGTCCGCGTGCGCTTGTTCGGCGATCGTGCATCGCTGCACCTCATCGGTGCGGTCCCGGTCTCGTTCAACGACGGTTCGATGAAAGAGACGTTCGTCGCGGGCGCGGGCGGGCTCGGGTTGCGCTTGCGCGCGACCCCATCGCTCGCGTTTCACATCGAGTCGTACGCGGCCTTCGCCACCAAGGGTCACGGGACCACATTCCCGGCGTTCGTCGGAGGGGAAGTATGGTTCTGAAGACGCTCGTGCTCGTGGTCTTGTGCGCAGGGCTGTGGGGCTGCAGCCAATCGCTGTTCGATTCGCACGCCGGCGATGACGATGGCAGCGGCTCGGGCAGTGGCAGCGGCAGCAACGGGTTGCCATCCGTGTGCCCGGCTCCGTGTCTCGGCGATGCTGGCAGCAACTTCGATGGCACCGCGATGGGATCGACGGGCAACTGGCGCTATGTCGAAGACCAACAGGATCGCACGTGGACGCCGATGACCGCCGGTATGCCGGCCACCGGCGCCGTGAGTGGCAACGCGATCAAGAGTTGCGGTACGTCGACTACGGGCGCATGTGCAGATCTTCCCGGCGCGTTACTCGTGTCCTCGGCCGGTGGCGCGGGGCCTGTCTCGGCGCTCGAGTGGATCGCGCCGGCGAATCGCGTCGTCCAGCTCCAGCTCGGGATCCGCCTTCCTGATGGAGCTGCGAGTCAGGTCGTGCGCCTGTATCGCTCGAGCCGCGAAGATGCCCTGTTCAACGCGACCGTGGATGCGGGCGTCACGATCAGCAACATCTTCACGCTCGACGTGATCGCGGGTGATCGGCTCTACGTCACGCTCGATGGGCCCGCGGTCACCGACGTAGGCGTGCAGCTGTTCGTCGTCGGTGATGCAGCCACGTTCCCCTCGACGTGTCAGCTCGCGATCTCGTTCGACGTGACGAGCACGATGACGAGTGACGTCGTGAACCAGTGCGGCACGAACAGCCTCTACACGATGAAGCAGTACACGCCGAGCCAGCTGCCGGTCCCGGTCACGAGCATGGCCGGACCGTTCGCGGAGGCCGGCATGGCGGCAAACATCCCGTACGGCGACTACTTCGATTCGGACGGCACGGTGCTCGACCACGGCGGCGACTTCACCGTCCAGTTCTGGATGAACTGGCAGGGCCTCATGGACGCCTTCGACCAGCCGTTTCCATTCTCCGACATGGATGGCAACAGCGCCACGGGCGGTGGCATCGGGGCCGAGCTCTACGATGGTACGAGCACCACGCAGCTCGCCGCCGCGACGGTCGATCTGCCGCAGAGCAACTACGATCCGATCGTCAGCACGCCCTACACGTCGCTCGCTAGCTGGCACTTCATCCGGTTGAGCTACACCAAGGCGACATCGCAGATCGTCGTCTGCGTCGATGGCGCGAAGAAGGCGTCCCAGATCGTCAACCAGTCGTTGAAGACGACGATCGCGCCGCAGCTGGGCAAGACGTCCACCATCGGTACGCAGGGCGCATTCTACAAGGGTGGCCTCGACGAGGTCCGTGCCGTGACCCAAGCGCTTCCGTGTAACTAGCGCTATCGTTGCGGCATGAAGATCGGTGTCGCGGTCGATCACGCGGGCTTCCCGCTCAAGGCGCGGGTGATCGAAGTCATCCAGGCGCTCGGTCACGAGGCCCTCGATCTCGGCACCAACTCGATCGCGCCCGTCGACTATCCCGACTACGCGCAAGCGCTCGGCGAAGCGGTGATCGCCGGCCGCTGCGATCGAGGCGTCTTACTGTGTGGCAGTGGCGTCGGCGCCTCGGTCGCCGCATGCAAGCTGCGCGGGATTCGCGCGGCCGTCTGCCACGATACCTACTCCGCACATCAAGGCGTCGAGCACGACGACATGAACATCCTGGTGCTCGGCGCGCGGATCATCGGCCCGGAGCTCGTGCCCGAGCTGGTCGGCGCGTTCCTGCGCGCGACCTTCTCGCACGAGGAGCGCCACGTGCGCCGCCTCGCGAAGGTCGCTGCCCTCGAGGCCCGGTGAGCTGCCCACAAGCATGTGCGGAGCTCGGGCCTCGCCTGGCCTCAGGGATCTGAGGTTCGTGTAACCGAATCGCGGTCTTAGCGTAGCTACAGGTCGGCACAGCCGTTGCTCTACTGGATCCCGAGGGAATTTGACCATGAAGACGACCGCCGTTGCTCTCGTGTTCGCACTCGCGGCCTGTACCGGCTCCATCACCGGAGACGATGATGGGACCGGGACCGGAACGCCCGAGCAGGCGATCGCGAAGCAGAAGTGGCACGACGACGCGTACCCCATCTTCAACACGGT
>JANXOP010000209.1 GCA_025357755.1 Kofleriaceae bacterium
GCGATAGATCCGGAACAGCTTCGGCGCGCCGAGCTTCAGGGTCCCGTAGGTCTTGCCGAGCTTGGCCCCGACCTCGGCGAGCAGCTCGGTCATCGGCGCGACCCACTGATCTTGGTAGCGCTGCTTGTGCTCGTCGTACCAGCTCTTATTCATCTCGATCGCGAGCTCGGCGAAGAAGGCGGGCGCGGTGCGATCAAAACCTTTGAACATGCGCAAAGCTTACACAGGCACTCAGATCCGGCCGGAGATCTTGCCGCCGATCTTGCGCAGCGCACGCGGGGCGAGGCGTTGCAAGGCGGCGATCACGTGGGCATCGCGGCCGACCGTACGCACCGCCGGATTGGACTGCACGGCATCGAAGATCGCCGACGCGACCTTTTCCGGAGCGAGGCCCTTCGTCTTGAACAGCTTCGCGGTCTTACCCTTGCCCTGCGCGAGCTTCTCGCCGCGCATCCGACCATCTTCGATGATCGCGGTGTTGATCATGCCGGGACAGATCGCGGTGACCCCGATGTGGAACGGCTCGAGCTCGGCGCGCAACGACTCGGAGAACCCGCGGACCGCGAACTTCGTCGCGGCGTAGGCGGTCACCGAAGGTGCGCCGTAGATCCCGAGGATGCTCGAGATGTTGATGATGTGACCGCCGCGCTTTGCTTCGACCATGTTCGGGACGAAGAAGTGGCAGCCGTGAATGACGCCACGCAGGTTGACGCCGATGATCCAATCGAAGTCATCGAGCGACGTATCGAGGAACGTGCCGCCCAGGCCGACGCCCGCGTTGTTCACGACGACATCGGCAGCAGGCGCGAGCGCATGCACCGCTCCGGCAAACGCTGCCATCTGCGCGCGATCGGAGACATCGACACGGCGCACGACGAGTGCGCGATCGCCGAGCTCGGTCGCGAGTGAATCGAGACGCGCCTGATCGAGATCGCACGCCGCGATCCGCGCGCCGTGCTTCGCGAACAGGAGGGCGGTCGCGCGGCCGATGCCGCTACCTGCACCGGTGACGACGACGACTCGATCTTGAAGGTTCATGCGGCCTCGGTGAACGGCATGCCGTGCGCTTCGAACCACGTGCGCGCGAGGTGCTCGTTCGCGTTGTCGTTTGGATGAAAATCGCGACGGATATACTGCCGGATACCGCGCAAGAACACGCGCGACACCACGGGACCATTGTTCACGTTGCGCTCGGATTTCTTGACCCCCATGCGCTTCATGTACTTGCGGATACCGCGCAAGCCGAGCTTCTCCTGGCGGAGCAGGCTGATCATGCTCCAGACCCAGAAGCTCGCCAGTAAGGTCGTCGCATAGGCCAGGCCCGCGACCCGCAAGGCGTACGAATCATCGACCTCTTGCAGCACGTCGAATGCGACGGCCTTGTGCTCGATCTCCTCGGCGGCGTGCCACGCGAGCAGCTTCTGCATCGTGGGATCCATGAGATCGAACATGCCGCTCGCGAAGCCGCCCTCCGCCATGATCGCGGTGAAGTGCTCGGCCGCGGCGGTGCCCGCGAGGTTGAGCTTCGGACCGAGCTTGCCTTCGAGCCAGAGCGAGATCTTCGCGTAGCGTTCGAGGAACGTGTCGATCTCGAAGCCCTGTCCGCGCAGGATCTCGTTGAAGTCATCGTGCGCCGACGAGTGGTGACCTTCTTGCTTGAAGAAGGCCTTCACCTGCGCCCGGAGCTCGGGGTCCTTGATGTCCTTGACGTAGTGATGGACCGAGCGAACGAAGAACCGCTCGCCGTGCGGGAACAGCAAGTTGATGCCGTTCGAGACCGCGGTCGCGACGGGGTTGTTCCCCATCCAGTGTCGAGGAACATCCGCGAAATCGATCTTGGGGTCGCGCGGAATCGGGATCGCCATGCCTCCATGGTAATCCGTATTGACCCTGAGTCAATAGCCGTCATGTATAGTGGCGACGTGCCACCGGTTCGTCGCGCGCTACGCCGCCCTGCAGGGCCCAAGACCGCCCCCAAGGGCCAGCGCCGGCCGCGCGTGCGGCTCGACAACGATGCGCGCCGCGCCCAGCTCCTGCTGCTCGCGAAGAAGTCGTTCTCGGATCGCTCGTACGACGATGTCTCGATCGACGACCTCGCGCGCGAAGCCAAGATCTCCAAGGGCCTCCTCTATCACTACTTCCCGACCAAGCGCGACCTCTACGTCGCGGGGCTGCGCGAGATCGCGGACGAGCTCGTCGATCGCGTACATGCGGTGCCGGTCGATCTGCCACCGGCGGATCGGGTGCGAGCCGGGCTCGATGCGTACCTCGATCACATCTCGCAGCACGCGCGCGCGTTCGTCTCGCTCATGCGCGGTGGCATCGGTTCGGATCCCGAAGTCGCCGGCGTGATCGAAGGCGTGCGCCGCCGGCTGAGCGAGCGGTTCCTCGAAGGTTCCCCGTTCCGCCCTGCCCTCGCGGGCAATCCGAAGTTCGAGATCGCGATCCGCGGGTGGATCGGCTTTGTCGAGCACGCCACGATCGACTGGTGCGCGGATCCGAAGCTCACGCGCGAAGAGCTTCGTGACCTGCTCTCGCAGGTCATGCTCGCGATCATCACCGCCCTGCCGCAGATCATTCGGTGATGCGCTCCCGTTCCGTCCTCACCGTCGAAAATTTCGCACGCGAGGCACCGCTGCTACGCCAGGTGTTCGACGAGCGCTTCGAGGAGCCGCGCAGCACCCGGAGCGATCGGTTCGTGTGGGATTGGTGGCACGTGCCCGGCCAGTACACGGCGCTGCGCACGCCAGCGTGGACGTACTTCCCGAAGGACATCTACGAGGCGTTCCATCGCCGGCTCGTCGCGTGGGGCCGCGAGACACTCGGCTGTCACGACATCTCGCCGCCATGGCTGTCGTGTTACGTCGACGGGTGTCGCCAGGACCTCCACGGCGATCTCCCGCACGGTCCGTTCGCGTTCGTGTACTCGCTCACGAACTGGCGCACGCGGACGTTTCGCGGTGGCGAGACCTTGATGCTGCGCGACGAGGTGCTCGACTACTGGGCAGGTTTCCGATCCGAGCAATCGATCGAAGAGCCTGATCTGATCCGCACGATCGAACCGAAGTTCGGTCGGCTCACGGTATTCGATCCGCGCATCCCGCATGGCGTACGCGAAGTGACCGGCACGCGCGATCCACGCGAAGGTCGGCTCGTGATCCACGGCTGGTTCGTCCAGCCACGCCCGTTCATCCAGGGTCCGCTGCGCGCGCAGGCGCTCTCGGCACGCACCGCAGATCTCGGCGACGTGCTCGGCACGATCACGCTGCCGCTCGCGGGAATGATCGCGTTCGCATTCGAGGTGGATCGTGCGGGGCACACGCAGCGAGTCCGCGTGCTCTCCGATACGACCCGGGTGCCGAGCGCTGATGAACCCGAGCGCCTACGCCTGATCACGCGGCTCAAGAAATCGATCCGTGCGTGGCAGTTCGGAGCGCAGCGCGGCACGAGTCGAGTGACGTTGCCGATCGTCTTGGAGCGCTAGCCGAAATGTAGACCGCCACGAACCCGAGGGTGCGTGGCGGTTACGAAGCGAGTAGTCGAGGGACTACTTGGTGGGCGCCACTTCCTTCTTCGGAGCAACGTCCTTCTTCGACGGGGTCTTCGTGTCCTTCTTCGCCGCGGTATCCTTCTTCGCGTCCTTCGCGTCCGTGGCGGGTGCCGCCTTGGTGTCTTCCTTCTTCATGGTGGCCGGCGCGTCCTTCTTCGGGGCGTCAGCGAACGAGATGGCGGGAACGAGGAACGAAACGAGAGCAGCGGCCTTGATGAAATTACGCATGGAGATCTCCTGAAGCTGTGGGTTGAACGATGGGAGTGAGTAATCGAGTGACTACTTGGTGGCCGGAGCGGCGTCCTTGGCCGGAGTCTTCGTGTCCTTCTTCGCGTCCTTCTTCGCCGGGGTCTTCGCGTCTTTCTTCGCGTCCGCAGGCGCCTTCTCGTCCTTCTTCATGTCAGCGGCCGGCGCGTCCTTCTTCGGGGCGTCAGCGAACGAGATGGCGGGGACGAGGAACGAAACGAGAGCAGCGGCCTTGATGAAGTTGCGCATGGAGATCTCCTGGATCTTGAGAAGTGGTTGAGAGAGTCGCTCGGGAACGAGCCATCCCTTGTGCAGCCGATGTGCCGTCACGACGCCCTGATTCCGGATAGTTGGCCTGTGGATCGAGAGGGCCGAAAGCCTCGTCGGGCATTAGACCCCGTGGTCGGAGCGGCGCCTTAGAACCGTGGGGCGAACTGGACGTTAAATCCGGTCCCACACATACGCTTGTTCGATCACGGGAAACCCACCGACCTGGGACTGTTTGGTGCGATCGGCGCGGCCCCCGGCCACTTCATAGAACCGACGCGCGTGCGGGTTGTTCGCGAGCACCCACACGATCATCGATCGCATCCCCCGCGCTTCCATCCAATCGCGCGTGCGCTCGAACATCTCGGTACCGAGACCGTGACGCTTCGCGTGGTGCGCGAAGTAGATCGCGTAGACCTCGCCATCGATGTGCGCTTCGCCCCGCGCGCGGCCTGCATCACAGAACCCCACGATGTCGCCGTGCGTGCAGTCGTACGCGACCAGGTTCAAGCCCGCGCGTGCACGCAAGATCCGCTCGCGCGACGCGAGCCGCTGTCCGACATCGATCTTGTCGAGCACGCTCGCGGGCAAGATGCCGTGATAGCTGACCTGCCAGCTGCGTTCGTGGACGTGGGCGATGCCCGCCGCATCGGCGAGCGTCGCTTCGCGAATCGCGAATCGCATCGCGCGAGGCTATCGCGCGCGCGAGCCGCGATGTACTAGCCGATGCGCTAGTGCTCTGACCGGCCGGTTGTGATCCGACGGCTCTTGAAGCCGGGAGCCGTTTCTGATCTAAGCATAGGGTGAAGGCCAAGCAGCGCATCGCCCCGTTGAAGTTGTCGCCTCGCG
>JANXOP010000210.1 GCA_025357755.1 Kofleriaceae bacterium
AGGCAGCCGTAAAGGCTGCCTCTTTCATTTTCAGTTACGTGGCTACGGTGTGCGACGCTACTCGTCACGGTGCATGCACGACGAGCGCGATGCGGTTTCCGCTGACCGTGACACGCGTGATCGCGCCGATGATCGCACCGCGAAAGTCGATCAATTCGTGCGGGGTCGGTTGCGCCGCCGACGCGCGCACGAGCTTGGTGCCATCGCCATACAGCACGCTTTCATCCGCGAGCCATGCAAACTTCTCGACGCCATCGGGTACCGCCATGATCGGCGTGATCGCGTGCGTGCTCAGATCGAAGCGCATCAACCGCGCATGCTCGTCCGTTTGATCGACAAAGCTGATCGCGCGTGATCCCGGCATCAACGCCATCGCCGCGCTGACGTTGTCTGCGATCGGTTGGACTGCACCGGTGTGCACGTCGCCGAGCATCAGCTGGGTCCCATTTTTATCGCCGGTGAACAGCGCGACGCGGTCATCGTCGATCCATAGATATGCACCGAGGTTCGCGAGGTTCGGGAACAGCGTCTCACCCACGTTGCCGCGCGCATCGAGCCGGACCAGGGAGCGGGTGAGATCCGGCGAGACGCGCACCACGACGAAGCCATCGCGCGTTGGCGTCGCGCTGTTCTTCCTCGGGCGTGCAGGTGACCGGATGCTCTGCGCCCGTCCGCAGATCGTGAAACCAGATGTCCGCTTGTGAATTCTCCGGTCGCCACGTGAAGTACACACCGCTGCCGTCGGCCGAAAAGCTCGCTTGGTTGACGTAGCCCCGCTTCGTCGTCGCTAGCTCGGGCGTGCCAATCTTGACGGTCCCACCCACGAGCTCGAACGATGCAAGATACAGCGCCGCCACGTTGCGTGTGTGCTGCTGCGCGAGCGCGGGGAGCGCCGCGGCACACGCCTGATCGATCGGCGGCTCGACTGCTGGCGACGAATGGCAACCGACGACGAGAACGAACGCGATCGAACGCATAGATTCGAAACTGGAGGGACGCGTTCGGAATTCCTCGCGTGCCGCGTAGCTCGGCGTCGCCAGTAGCGGCACGGAGTCGCGCCACCACTCGAAACTGCGCACCTCGACGCAGGGACCGGCGATGGCGCCAGTCAACAGTTCCAGCGGCTCGAGCCGCCCGCGGCGTTGGTTCGCATGCTCGAGCGGCGGGCGGCCTTTGCGCTTCTACACAATCCGTGAAGTTTGCGACAGGCTCCTGTAGCCCAGCGTTCACGTTTCCTGCGCCGCGAGCGCGTGACCCTTGCCTTCGCGCGATTCGCCCGCGCGGCACGACAATCGCAAATCGCGGCGCGAATGAAGTTCGTATTTTTCTTACTCCTCATACCTGGACGTGCGCTCGCCGATGCGACGCTCGACGGCCGCGTCATCGACAAGTCTGGCGCTCCGCTTGCGAGCCTGACCGTTGTGATCGACGGTGGGGGAGGCCAACACGTGGTGACCACGGCACCCGATGGACGGTTCCATGCCGTGCTCGACGGCAGCGGTACCTACTCGGTAACGGTCGCGTCAGGCAGCGAGCACGCTACCGACGCCGTCACGATCGCAAAAAATGGCCATGCTTCGCTCACCTTCGAGCTCACCGAAGGCGGCGGCGAGGTCATCGTGATTCACGATCGCCCGAAACCAACGTATGCAAAATCGTTGAAGGATCCACGAGTGCTGCCGCCTTACAGCGACGAGGCCGTGCTCACCAACACATGGTCGAAGGCGTGGCTGATGCTCGACGTCGACGCGAATGGTGCGGTGACCCGGATGAAGTTCTTGAAGCGCCCGGGCCATGACCTCGACAAGATTGCAGTCGCGACCGCATTCGAGACAAAGTTCACGCCTGCCCGCGACGGCGCCGGCAATCCGGCGCCATCGTTCATCGTGTGGCCGATCGAGTGGCCCTCGTATTGGTGGTTGGCCGATCGATTCGGCCAGGTGAAACGAATGCCGAGCGACGTCGACGGTTCTTTCGGCGTTGGGCTCCCGCCATGCGCGGGTAAAGGCCCTTGGCAGTACTCGCCGAGCGGGGATGTTAGCCGCGATTGCTCGATACCAGACCTGTCGCGCGCTGATGCGGCCGAGAAATGGCTGACGCACGTTCCGAAATGAGCACGAGCAAATCGACGAATAAGATTCTCTTTGTCAGCGAGGATAGGACTCGTTCGCGACGGTATCAACGCTCTCCGTTGCGTTGGAGCGGCGGGCTACGAGTGCAGCGGTCACCGAAGTGCGGCCGGGCCCGAGCGGCCACGAAGCCAGTCGAGATACGATCGCGACCATGAAGTGGTTCCTGATCGTGATGCTCGCGGCGTGTGGTGGGAAAAAAGAAGAAGGAATGGGGAGCGCCGCTCCTGCGAAGCACGGTGACCTGAAGGTCGAGCTGGGCGAGTGCAGCGCACCGGGCGCCGCGTTTGTCTCGGGACCTCCGTCGCAGAGCGGGCAGATCCTCGCGATCACCGGGGCAGCCGACAAGTTCGGGAAGAAGATGGACCAACGCGAGCTTCATCCAGCGAGCCTGGTCGGCAACGGTCCCACGGCGCTGAACGCGACGGGCGACCTCGACAAGGCGATCATCCGTCGCTACGTCAAACGCAATATTCAGAAGATCCAGTACTGCTACGAGAAGCAGCTGCTCGGCAAACCGGGACTCGCCGGTACGGTCATGGTGAGGTTCTTCATCGCGACAACCGGCCAGGTCACGTCCGCGACGGCCGCGGGTGTCGATCCGGAGATCGCGAGCTGCGTTGCGGCCGTGGTCAAGACGATCGAGTTTCCGCGCCCGAAGGGTGGCGGTGGCGTGCAGGTGAACTATCCGTTCACATTCAAGAGCACGGAAGGATCGACGACGCCGCCCCAGGCTCCTGCAAAGCCTGAAGGTAAGCCTGAAGACAAAGACGAGAGCAAAAACACCGGCACTGCGATGGCGCTCGACGAAGGCAAGATGGGCAGCAAGGACGCTGGCCCTGACGCTTCGCCGATCGCGCCGCTAGCCGGCGAGGTCTCGAGCTGCGCGACGAATCAACCGCTCGCATACGGTGCGTTCGCGATCGAATGGAGTGGGGCTGCGCCAACCGTGATCGGTGTCGATGACAAGAAGTTCGCAGCTTGCATCCTCGAGGTCGCGAAGAAGGCCGTGACCAAGCAACCGATGCGTTGCGGCGTTTCATTCGGTGCGGTCCCGGATGGCGAGCGCCACAGGATCACCATCGATGACAAGGACATCAAGTTCGACGGCAACGTCGTCGATCACGTCGCGAGCGTAGTGTCGGAGAAGACGATTGCCGCGCTCGGCGATTCATTCGACAAGCACCTGTCCAAGATCTCGGCAACTACGGTCGCGGTGCGTGGGCCGGTGTGGCTCGAGCCGGCCGCGAAGACCCCGATGGCGGTCGTCAACGCGATCATGAAGAACGCAGCCAACGCAAAGGTCGACCTCGTGCTCGCCGATAGCGCGGGCAAGCCGCTGATCGAGGTGAAGCCTCCGGTGGCACCGGTCGATGCTGCGAAGCCTGGATCGTGGACTGGAATGATGCCGATCACCGCGACGGACGAGAACGAGAGCGTGGTCCTCTCGATCACGATCAACAAGACGAACATGTTCGTCGGGCTTTCGCGCGTCAACGAGTTCATGGAGGTCAAGGAGCGCGACTGGGACGGCCTCGAACGTCAGCTGACAGAGAACAAGAAGTCGGCGTTCTTCTCGGACCGGCAGGACATCGAGATCGGTGCCAGTGACGACTCCGTCTATGATGACGTCGTCCAGGCGATCCAGCGCGCACGGAAGGTCGGGTTCACGAGCTGGAAGGTCTATCCAGCCGATCAGCTGACCGGGAAGCCGACGCTGTAGTCGGGGCTCGTGGACTGCGCGCACGCCGAGTAGTGCCCGCCGGCGCTCGCGCGAACACCGATGGTTCTTGCGTCGACGCGCGCCTCACTGACCGAGCTGCAACGCAAGGGCCTGCGAGCTTCTCGCAGGACCCTCCCCGACGAACCGCGGATGGAAACCCGACGTGCCGTGACGTCGGCGCGCCGATCCCGTAGCGTGGCGCTCGGTGAGTGACGCCAAAGAGAATCCGCCGGCCCCGGGACGACTCACGCTGCTCGACAAGGCGCTGCGGATCTTTGCGGACGTCCACGGCGGCGAATCATCGACCGCACTCCTCCTGACGCTCAACGTCTTCCTGCTGTTGACCGCGTACTACATCCTCAAGGTAGCGCGCGAGCCGCTGATCCTGAGCGAAGGTGGCGCGGAGATCAAAGCGTACTCGTCCGTCGCTCAGTCGATCTTGCTCGTTCCAGCAACGCTCGGCTACAGCGCGCTGGCATCACGCGTCGGCCGCATGGCCCTCTCGACGTGGGTCACGATCTTTTTCTCGGGATGTCTGGTCGTCTTCTGGTTTCTCGGCTCGACCGGAGTCCCGATCGGGATTCCCTTCTTCTGGTGGGTGGGCATCTTCAACGTGGCCGCAGTCGCTCAATTCTGGAGCTTCGCAGCCGACATCTACAGCGACGAGGTCGGCAAGCGCCTCTTCCCCATCATCGGCATCGGCGCGTCGGTCGGCGCGGTCGCGGGCGCCGCCATCGCGGATCGCTTCATCGCGCTCGGTCCTTATACGTTGATGCTCGTCGCGGCTGCACTCCTTGGCGTGTGCCTCGCGCTCACGTTCGTCGTGCATCGCACGAACCGCAACCTCCAAAAGAAGGCTGGCGCGGAGGCCACCAAAGAAGAGCCGATCGGCGGTGCGAATGGGTTCGCGCTGGTCTTCAAAGATAAGTATCTGCTGCTGTTCGCGGCCATGATCTTCGTCTTGAACTGGGTCACGAAGACTGGCGACTACGTCTTCGACGTCAAGATCCTCGAGGCGGCGAAACATGCGGGCGTGGCGCCAGGCGCGGCCGCGAAGCTCTTCATCGGCGCGTACAAGGCGCGCTACTTCGAGTACGTCAACGTCATCGGCGTCGTGATGCAGCTCTTCTTCGTCTCGCGCATCATCAAGCACCTCGGGATGAGGGCCGCGCTGCTCGCGATGCCGCTCGCGTCGCTGTCCGGCTACGGGGCAACCTTCGCGTACCCGGTGCTCGGCGTGCTGTTCTACGCACGCGTCGGCGAGAGCAGCCTCGATTACTCGCTCTCGAACACGACCCGGAATGCGCTCTGGCTCGTCACGGCGCGCGACGTGAAATACAAAGCGAAGCAGGTCATCGACTCGTTCTTTCAGCGCTTCGGCGATGCGATGTCGGCCGGTCTCGTGTTCTTCGGAACCCAGATCGTTAGCCTCGGCACGCGTGGCTTCATCTTCATAAATTTGGTGCTGTCGCTTGTCTGGGTCGTCGTCGCGTTCCTGCTGGCGCGAACGTATTACCAACGAGAGAAGGAGCTTCCGACCGAAGCGTCCAACGGCGTCGAGGAGAAAGCCGGGGCAAAATAGACCAGCGGCAGATGGAATGCCTCGCGGCGGCTTGACGTCCTCTCCACGCTCTCTCAAGTACCCATAACCGCAAGCCGCGGTTGGCGCGCAGGGTGCACCTCGCCAGCCCAATGAAAAAGCTCCTTGGCCTCGCGCTCCTCGCCCTCGGGTCCACCGCAACGCTTGCGATTGCAGATTCACCCGGCAAGCATCCCTCGTACCTGCATGCCTTGAGCGACCTCCGAAATGCGCGCTGGAATCTCCAGCACCGCAAGGGCGACGCCGAGGTGAAGTGGGACGAGCGAAAGGCGATCAAAGACATCGATGCCGCGATCGGAAAGATCAAGGAAGCGGCGATCGATGATGGCAAGAACGTCGAAGATCACATGCCGATCGACGCGAAGCTGGACTATAGCGGCCGGCTCCACCATGCGCTCGAGGATCTTCGCGCGGCGCACAACGACGTCGATAAAGAGGAGGACAACGACTACGCGAAGCACCTCAAGCATCGCGCGCTGCAGGACATCGACGCCGCGATGAACCGCACGAAAGAAGCGCTCTGCAACGCCGGCGATCAGAGTCTCTGCAAGTAGCGCTCGCCGCAGGATCACGAGAGCATCATCGGTGTCAAACCGTCGTGCGCGGGCGGACGTGGCGCTGCTTTCCGGCGGAGCGCTCGAGTTCGCCGATACCGACGATGTCCACCAGGGACGCGCTTCTCAGCCGACGCAGCGGCTGGTCGAGCTCAACCTGGATGGCTTGCGCGAGTACACGACCGTCCAGGTCGTGTACGTCGCGTTGTAAGCCTCTCGGTGCGATACTCGAGAGGATGAAGTTTCTGAAGGAGAGCGTGATAGCAGCGAGCGCCGCACGCGTGTTCGAGTTTCACGAGGCACCTGATGCGTTCGCGCGGCTCCAGCCGCCGTGGCAGACCACCGAGATCATCATGCCACCCAGCTCGCTCGCGGTGGGGACGAAGGTCGTGCTGCGGACGAAGGTGGGCCCGATCTGGCAGACGATCGAGGTCGAGCACGTCGAATACGAGCCCGGTCGCATGTTCGCCGATCAGATGTTACGCGGTCCTTTCGCCTCATGGCTGCATCGTCACGTAGTGACGCCGCTCGGCCCCGAGTCCTGCGCGCTCACCGATGACATCACCTACGAGTTGCCCTTCGGAGCGATCGGACGCCTCTTCGGTGGGCGGTTCGCCCGGCACCAGCTCGCGCGCCTCTTTGCGTTCCGCCACGAGGTCACCCGTGCCGCGTGCGAGACTGGTCACCGATGAGAGCCCGCGTCGCCCACATCGGTGGTGTGCCGGGTCGCCGGGTGACGAACGGCGTCGAGCTCGGCACCGGAACCCGATCGTTCGAGCAGTGCGCCAGACCGCGTCGCTTGTACGTTCGCGACTACGGCGTCATCGGCATCGAGAACAGATCGCTCATCACGCCAACGGTCGACGAAATCGCGGTCTCACCGCAGGGCAAGGTCTCCACCCCGAGGATCGTCTGCACGGTCTTGAGGTAGGAGCTCGTATCGTAGTCCGCGGTCGAAACGAAGTTAGACTTCGCGTTCGGCGAGATGGCAATGAACGGCGGATCATCGGCGTTGTTGCTGCCCTCGTCCCACAGCACGAAGATCACACCGCCGTTGTTGAACGCATCGGTGCCGACGATCTTGGTCACCTGCTCGTGCAACCACGCGTCGCCCTGCTCGATCGTGCCGTCGTGCATGTCGTGATCGAGGTTTGGCGTGATGAATGCGTACTTCGGTAGGCTGTTCGCGGCGATGTCCTTGTCGAGCTGGTTCAGGTCGACGACGTGCTCGGTGCAGCGCGTGGACGGTTGAAACACCTGCCCATCCCAGCCATTGACGTCGTCGAAATAGACGAACGGATTGTGCTTCGCGGCGTAGCGATCGTGCGAGACCAAGCCGCACGGAGCCCCCATGCCGTCCTGATAGGTCTTCCACGTCAATCCCGCCGCTTCGAGCTGATCCGCCAGGTGGGACGTGGAAGCGAGGTGATGCGAGGCCGGATCGCTGTCGTCCAGCACCCCGAAGTTCTGGCCCGCTACCATCCAGAAATAATTGGGCTCGCTCGGGTGAACGTACGAATCGTGATAGCCACCTGCGACCGCGTTCTGCGCAGCGAGCGTATTGATGAACGGCGCCGCTGGATTGCCCAGGATGTCACCGCGACTATGATTTTCCATCACGATGGTGAACACGGTCCCGGACCAGCCCACAGGGGCGTGCGCCGGTCCGGCCGTGAGGGCCTGGCACGTCACGGCCGTGTTGCCGGCGGTCGTTCCGCTCGTGCAGCTCGCTGTCAGTGCACCCAGGGCGGCAACGCGGACGACATGTTTGAAGACGTACATACCTACCAACGTGTGCACTCGATGGCAGGTTGCAAGCTGTCTGATTGGCTCGCGAGCGCGTGCGAGCTCTACCGATCAGCGTTCGACCTAGACCATCAACCGCGTCGCCGCAGGGACCGTCGTTCCAGCCATCACTCCGACATGGCCGTTGGCGAGCATGCACATCGAGAAGTGCGAGAGGCTGACCGAGGTCGGGCCACCGATCACCGTGCCGCTGAACGCGAACGCGGCACCGTGAGCTGGGCAGCGGTACTGACTACCCGAGACTGCGACGGTCACACCTTGGTGTGTACATCGTGCACTCACTGCGAACAGGCCACCGCTATCGCGCACGACGAAGAACTTGCCGCTCGCGACGTACACCGGCGTGTTGAGGGCGAACATCGTGGGCGGGCCGACGTCGGTCCCCGTCCCGCACGTGGCGCTGCCGCTTCCACTCGCATCGGGTGGCAGCACCGACGCATCCGCTCCCAGTTGCGACGTACCGTCGGACGAACATCCCACGATCGCCAATCCGCCTGCCGCGAGGCCGAGCGCTGCACAGAACTCGCGTCGAGAGAGCGTGATGAGACCTGGTGCGCGCTTCATTCGAGCCGATCATCGCGGCTCTCGACTCGCACGGGAGTCATGCGTGATCACAGTCGATGACCGAAGTGCTCGCGAACACGCTCACCGCCATACGGACCGGCGTGACTCATGTCACGCCCGGTGTACCGAGATGCCTCTGCTCGCGCGGTCTTCCCCTTCGCCTCGAAGTTTGCAGTTAGCATTTTCGTGATGGACTACTTCCAGCTCGAGCGAACGGGCGACCTCACCAACGCGTCGCTGTTTTACTTCGAGGATCCGTTCAACGCGATCCGGCACATGTCGAATTTGTGGGTCGGGTCGAGTGTCACGAAGTACATGCCGAAGCATCCGGTGCTGGTGTCGCAGCGTCGGGGCGCGACCAAGCTCTCGGGCTTCATCGGTGGTGACTGTGGCGGGCTCGTCGTGTCGACGAAGGCGCGCGCCGTGATCGAGAAGCTGTGCCCGAAGCAGAAGATCGAGTACTTCACCTGCGCGCTACACTCTAAAGAGGGCGAAGTGCTGAGCAGCGACTACTGCATCATCAATCCGCTCGGCGGATTCGACGCGCTCGACGAGAAGTACTCGAAGGTCAATCGAGCGGACGATGGCAAGATTCTCTCGATCGAAACGGCGGTCCTCGATCCGAAGAAGGTCGAGACCGCACCCCACCTATTTCGCCTGAAGCAGGAGTCGACGACGCTGATCGTCAGCAGCAAGCTGGTGGACGCGCTAGTCGAAGCGGGTATCGGCAACCTGTTCTTACGACCACTCTCGCAGCCACCGGTACACCGGCCATCAGGACCCATCGCAGTGTACTCGGCCGTCGACAAGGCCGGGGATCGCAAGACCAAGAAGTGGTTGTGGCTCGAATGCCGCGAAGGTGACCAGCTGTTTGCGAGCAAGAAGATCGGCGGAACGACCCTGCCCGACATCATCGGGAATGACCTCGGTGCGTGGGTCGTCGCGAAGCGTGTGACGAAGTTGCTCGGTGACCTTGAATATCGCGACGTCACGATCGTCGACCGCGCCGGCAACCTCGTTGCGGGCTACGTGACCGTGCATCCGCACCCGCTCGATGCGTTCGCTGGACCGGCCAGCGTGGTTTTCTACGAGAGCGAAGGCACGGTCCGATCGAACCTGCGTCCCGTGCTCGACCCCGCGAAACTAAAGGGCGCGCCACCGGTGTTCTCCTTGACCCACGTGGCCGGCACGATCCTCGTGAGCGATGCGATCGTGAAGAAACTAGCGAAGCTCACGAACTTCGTGGCGACTCCACTTCACGGCTAGCGCGGCGAGCTCTCGGGTCTTTGATCGTCCCGGTCGGCGTCGTTGTCGCGACGATCCATTCCGAGCGCCTTGCAGAGGTCGTTCGCGTTTTTGCACACGATCTCGTTGTCCTCGTAGCCCGGCTTCGGCGTGATCGTCTCGATGGTCGGCCACAGTGCTTCGGGTACCGGCACGCGTGCATCGCAGATCTCGCGCTTCGGTTGTGGACCCGCCTGCGGATCGCTGACGTGCGAGACGCTGCAGTTGATCGAAGACCAGCCGGCACCCTCGCGCGCGTAGAACCGACCGTTGCCTTTGAACCCGTGACCGGCGAAATCCATGTACTGCGCCCACACGACGACGATCGTCTTGGGCGCGACGACCGGCACTCCCAGCTGACGGCAGACGTCCGGCGTCTTGTCGCAAAACAGGTCACCTGCGCTTGCGGCATCGAGCACCGGCCACAGCGAGGCTGCGACCGGCGCCAGCGGTTCGCAATCGAGAGGCATCGCCTGGGAGCACGCGCCAAATGGATTCGGCCGTGCTGAAGGCGGTTCTGATCGATCGGCCTTCTTTTCATGCGACCACCGGAGCCGCCGTGGCTCACTCTGAGGCAATGGACGCCAAGCAAGAATTGGGTGAGGAGCTTCGTCGGGCGAGGAACTGGATCCTCGGGGTCGGCATCATGATGTTCGTGATCGATACGATCATGATCCAGGGCGTCTACGGCGATCGGTTGCCGTCCGAATGGAAGACGAAGTTCCTGGTGATCGACCTCGTGATCCTCGGGGTGTTCGTCGGGCTCTACGTGCTCGCTCGATCCCAGCCGAAGCTCGCCTGCGTGCTAGTGCTCTGACCGGCCGGTTGTGATCCGACGGCTCTTGAAGCCGGGAGCCGTTTCTGATCTAAGCATAGGGTGAAGGCCAAGCAGCGCATCGCCCCGTTGAAGTTGTCGCCTCGCG
>JANXOP010000269.1 GCA_025357755.1 Kofleriaceae bacterium
GAGCGGATCCTTCGTCGCCGGATCGAGGCCCAGCGTCGTCGTGTAGAACGCGAGCTCGGCGCGGCGAGGGCCTGTGTTTGCTGCCGCGCGCACCGCCGCGAGGTCGCGCCGGCCGGTCGCGAGCGCCGCGAGCTGCTCGTACCAGAGCTCGCCGTGGCGAGTCTCCAGGTAGGCCACCGCCTGGCGATCCGGATCGTCGCCGCGGCGGCGCTGATCGCCGAGCACCCAGAGGCACATGTAGATCTTGTCGAGCTCGCCGAGCCCCGACGACGAAAGCCCGCGGTGCATCGCATCGAGCGCATCGGTGCCTCTGCCGACCTGGAGCAGGAACGCGACCGCCTCGCTGCAGATCGAGGCGGCCTCGGGGGCGGTGTCGATCGCTTCGAGCACGAGGTCGATCGCGCGATCCCCGTTACCGAGGAACCACATGCCCCGCGCGAACTCGAGCTTGCGCT
Organism: Kofleriaceae bacterium; assembly: GCA_025357755.1. Lineage (GTDB taxonomy): Bacteria > Myxococcota_A > Polyangia > Haliangiales > Haliangiaceae > JABFXX01. Next base: position 456 of record JANXOP010000269.1, read on the forward strand.
CGGCGGCGAGGTGACGCGGCAGCGCTTTGTCGTCGCCGAGCGTGGTCCACACTCGCAGCGCATCGAGGTAGAGCGCGCTCGCCTCACGGGTCTTGCCGGCGGTGCGCATCACGTCGGCGGAGATCCGCTCGAGCTTCGCGCGGCGGTAGCGGTCCGCGAGCGTCTCGCCGAGCAGCGCGAGCCCGGCCGTGGCCGACCGACTTGCCGAGCTCAATCGATCCGTCTTCCAGTAGATCGTGGTCAGCGTCTCGTACGCATCGATCGAAGGTGCACGATCGAGCGATGCGGTGAGCGCGTGCTCGGCCTCGTCGAGCCGACCCTGGCTCAACAGGCCGCGACCGAGCGCGGTCTCGGCGACCGCATCGACCTGGCCCCAGATCGGGCCGGGCGAGCGCTTCGCGGTGTAGGTCGTGACCTCGCGCCACGCGGTGGTCGCCGCTGCGGGTCGTCCGCCGAAAGCGAGCCGCGCGATGCGCTCGCCGTAGATCCGCGCGAGGTGGAGGGCGGTCGCCGGATCCGGGCTGCCACCTTCGGCGACGAGCGCTGCTTCGAACAGTGCGATCGTCTGCTCGACGCGGCGCAGGGACGCCGCGGACTCCGCTGCGAGCACGGCGAGCCGCGCATCGTCCGGAAACTTTGCGCGGCCTGCGAGCGCGACCGCGAGCGCGGCTGCGTGATCTGGAGCTTGATGATCCTCGGCGCGCATCAGCGTCGCGAGCTCGAGGTAGGCCTCCGCGCTCGGCTGGTGCACGATCGCTTCGGCACGCAGGCGCAACGCCCGATCCTCGCCGAGACCCTTGATCGCGCCGACGTGGGCGGCGATGTCTCCGACCCGATTGCTGCGCGCGAGTGCGCTCGCGATCCGTCGGCCGGTCTGCAGCACCTCGGTCGCGGAGGCGACCATCTCGAACGACTTGGTCGTACCGAACTGCGCGTCGATCGCCTGCTGCTGGCTCTCGAGTAAGGCGACGTAGCGATCGACGAGCCACGGTAGAGGCAGCGCGAGCACGGTGGGTTGGAGCAGCGCGGCCGGCGACGGATGCGCTAGCGCGCTGTCGTCGGCCGCGGCTTCGCGCGCGAACGCGAGGATCTCGTCGAGCTCGGCGAGGTGGTCGGTGCGCTTCGCCGGCTCGAGCTCGGCGAGCAGCACGAGCGTGCACAACGTGGGCTCGAGCGCGCCCGCCTTCGCGAACGTGGCGCGCAGCGTCCGGATGGTCGCGAGATCGGCGGCGAGCGCACGACCGATCGCTCGTGGATCGGCCTGCCACAGCGAGGTCAGCTGGAGCGTGAGGCCCTCGGCAACGAGCGGTTGCGCTTCTGAGATCGCGGTCGTGATCCGGTGGAGCAGCGCGTTCGCGATCCTGGCGCGCGCCGCATCGCGGGGCCCGCCGGGCGGCATCGCCCACAAGGCATCGATCGCTTGCTCGCGGTCGCCATCGTCGCCGAGTTGGACCGGCGCATCCGGAAACTGCAGAACGCGATTCGCGCCGTGACTGCAACCGACTATTCCAACGACGGCCGCGATCGCGAGGCGGTTCACGTCGAACAACATAGCATCGTCGTGTCGTTATGATCGTGTATGGTCTCCGACGTGACTCCGACTGGAATCGTAGTTCAGAAGTACGGCGGCTCGTCGGTCGCCGATGCCGAGAAGATCAAGCTCGTCGCACAGCGCATCGCTCGTACCAAGGCCGCCGGCAAGAAGGTCGTGGTCGTGGTGTCCGCGATGGGCAAGACCACGAATCAGCTGATCGAAAAGGCCAGGCAGGTCTCGGCGTCACCGTCGCGTCGCGAGCTCGACATGCTACTCACGTGTGGCGAGCGCGAGGCGATGGCGCTGCTCTCGATGGCATGCGCCGAGGAGGGCCTCGAGGCTATCTCGTTCACCGGATCGCAGGCCGGCATCCTCACGAACGACCGCCACTCCGGCGCACGGATCGTCGAGGTTCGTCCGTTCCGCATCGAAGACGAGCTCGATCGGGGCAAGGTCGTGATCGTCGCGGGCTTCCAGGGCGTCTCGTACAAGCGCGAGATCACCACGCTCGGTCGCGGCGGTTCGGACACGACCGCGGTCGCGCTGGCCGGCGCCCTGCGCGCCGATTACTGCGAGATTTGCAGCGACGTCGACGGTATCTACACCGCCGATCCACGGATCGTCTCGACCGCAGAGCTGCTCGAATCGATCAGCCACGACGAGATGCTCGAGCTCGCCGCGCAAGGCGCCAAGGTCTTGCACGATGCATCGGTCGAGTTCGCGCGCAAGTCTGGCATCGCGCTGTACGCGCGCGCCACGAACAAGGATGGCGGCGGCACCCGGATCGATTTCTCACCCGAGCGCGAGCGTCAGGTCGCGGCCGTCACTGGCCAGAGCTCGCTGATCCGGCTCAAGGTCACGGGCGGCGCGGCGGTGGAGCAAACGCTGCTCATCATCGAAGCAGCGTCGATTCCGCTCACTCACCTCGATCTCGAGGGCAAGGAGCTGCGCTGCTGGTTCACGATCGCGGATGTCCCGGATTGGGCCGATGTCAGGAAGCGCCTCGACAACGTGCTCGGCGATCAGGTCGAGCTCGGCGAAGAGGGCTGCGTCACGATCGTCGGCCACGGCATCGGTTCGAATCCCGCGGTGATCAACAAGGCGCGCCAGAGCGCGGTCGGCGCCGGGGTGCCCCTGAACGCGGTCTCGGTGTCTCCGTTGCGCGTCACCCTGTGGTGCGAACGGCAACATGTCGACGAGCTCGTCCGCGCCCTCCACAAGACCTTCATCGAGTAACCTGGTCCTCGATGGCTCGTAAGATTCGGCCGCCACCGCTGGCGGCCTTTGCTCGCTTTCTCCCGCACATGGGGCGACTCGCGCGCGCCGAGCGCTGGAAGCGCCACGGCAAGCGACCGCGGATCTGGGCGCACCGCGGCGCCTCGGCGGTCGTCACCGAAAACACCATGGCCGCGTTCGATCGCGCTCGTACCGACGGCGCGGACGGCATCGAGCTCGACGTCCAGCTCGATGGCGATGGCACCGTGGTGGTGTTTCACGACGACACGCTCGATCGGCTGGTCGGCCGGCCGGGCAAGCTCTCGGAGCTCTCGGCGCTCGAGCGCCGCGCGTTGCGCGTCTCGGGGCATCCGTTGCCCACGCTCGAAGAGGTGCTCGGCGAGCTCGGCGAGCTCGAATGCAACGTCGAGATCAAATCCAGCAAGCTCGCGCGCGAGAGGGCGCTCGTGAAGGCGACCTCCGAGGTCATCCGCCAGAGCGGGCGGGCCGAACAGATCCTCGTGTCCTCGTTCGATCCATTCGCGCTCGTCCAGCTCCACACCTACCTGCCGGACATTGCCCTCGCGTACCTCTTTCATGACGAGCAGGTGCTGCCGCTGCGCAAGGGCTGGGTCGGCAACCTCATGGGCGCGAGCCTGATGCACCCGCAACACACGCTGTGCACGGCAGCGGCGATGGCTGCGTGGAAGACCGCGGGGCTCGTGGTCAACGCATGGACCGTCGACGACGAGGCCGAGCTCCTACGCTTGGACGGGCTCGGCGTCGACGGCGTGTTCTGCAACGATCCGGCGCACGCGCTGGCCGTGTTCGGCCGTTAGCGCGCCGCGAGGCCACTCGTGCCGGCGGGCAGCCCCGCCAGCGCGGGCATCGTGGTGAGCGAGCCATCGGAGTTGATCGAGTAGATGTTGATCGTGTGGCTACCCGCGGCCAGCGAGTAGAGGTAGCCGCGATCGCGCGACACCGCGAGGTCGGTCGGCATCGTGCCGCTCGCGACCGTCATGCCGGTCGTCGGCTGCATCAACGTGACCGCGCCTGTCGTCGAGACATTGATCCCGGTGATCGTCGAGGTCGCGGTGTTCGCGATGTACGCGAAGCCACCCACCGAGGTGATCCAGCACGCGGCACCCTGGTGCGTGTTGAGTGCCGACGTGATCGGCGTGAGTGCGCCGGTCGCGCCGATCGAGTACGAGCTCACCGACGAGCCATCGGCCATCTCGTTGCCGACCTCGGCGACGAGCATGTAGCCCTCGGGCGAGAAATCGATCGCGAACGGCTCGTTGCCAGCCGACACCACGAACGTGCCCGCGGCAGCGACCCCGTTCGTCACCGCGTAGACATCGAGCTTGCCGAGGTGCTGCGCGGTGTTACCGAACCGCTCCGCCACGACGATGAACTTACCGTCGGGCGTGAACACGATGTCCGTCGGATGGACATCGCCCGTGCCGCTCAGTGCCTGGGTCGAATTCGGAATCGCGACGAGCGCATCGCCGGTGATCTTGAAGCCGGTGATGTTGCCATTGACCGCTGCGTTCGCGACGTTGCCGTAGTTCAGCACGTAGACCGCATCGCCGTGGACCGCGATGCTGATCGGCTTGGTGCCGCCCGAGGCGACCGAGGCGAGCTTGGTCAGCACGCCCTCTTTGTCGATCTGCAGCATCGAGATCGTGTTGTCGCCGGGATTCACGGCGAAGAACCGCTGGCTCGCCGCGTCCCACGCGATCGCGCCCTGGCTGCCGATACCGGCGGCAGTGCCGGTGCCGCCCGTCGCGTACTCGTTGTCGCGGGTCAAGTTGCCGTTCTCGCCGCGCAGGAAGGTGCCGACTTGATTACCGGCGACCTGGTTCATCAGCGTGTACACGCCGGGGTCCGCGTACGGCGTGCCGTTCGTGCCATTGGTGCCGTTGGTGCCGTTGGTGCCGGCGGCACCGTTGCTGCCATTCGTACCGTTCGTGCCGTTGCTCCCGTTGGCACCGTTGGTGCCATCTGCACCATCGCTGGCGCATGCAGATAATAGGAGAACGAGGACCGCGCTGAATTTCATCATGCGCCGGGTACGAGCCTCGATCGCATCGGTTACAGCTCGCAGGAAGAAAGATGCTCAGGGCTTCGTAGTGAGCGCTGGCGTCACGGGAGGATCGATCGCGAACTGGAGCTCGAACTTCGCGTTACCTCGCCACAGCTGCGCGGTGATCGTGTTTGCGGTGCGCAGCGAATCCCAGATCGTCTGGAGTTGCTCGGGGCGCGCGATCGGCTTGCCGTTGACCGCGAGCAGCACGTCCCCCGGCACGACATCGACATCGTGCAGCGAGCCCGCGTGATCGACGATCTGCACGAGCTGCCAGCCGATGAAACGACCTCCATCTTTCTTCGGCGTGACATCGAGCTGGCTCAAGAACACGCCGGGTCCGCTATCGAGCACGGTGAGCAGCTTCGCGCGGAGGATCGTGCCGCTGCGCTCACCCTTGCCAGGAGGCGCTTCGGCTCGCACGGCCGTCTCGATCGGCGCAGCGGAGCCCTGCGGGCTCGCCTGACCGCCGAGGTCTTCATCGACCGGTCCCTTCGGATCGACTTTGGGGCCACACGCTGCCAGGAGGATCATGCACAGCACGGCTCGCATACCTCGAACCTGACGCCGCTCGCGGTCGGGGGCAACAATCGTGTCTAATACGCGTATGCGGCTCAGTGTGATGGGTAAGACGGTCGTGCTCACGGGAACGGTTCCGGGCATGCAACGAAAGGACGCCGAGGCCAAGCTGGTCGGGCTCGGTGCCAAGGTCACGGGCTCGGTCTCGAGGCAGACCGATTTCGTCTTCGCTATGCCCGACGCGGGCGGCAAGAAGACCGCGGCGGCGAAGCTCGGCGTGATCACGCTCGGCGAGACCGAGCTGTTCGCGCTGATCGGAAAGCCAGGCGATGCGGCGCGCACGCCAAAGGCGAAGATCACGGCGGAGGCCAAGGAGAAGGTGAAGGCGCGCGCGCCGAAAGCGTCGGCAGGCCTCCGCGGCCAGACCGTCGTCATCACCGGTACGCTCTCGGAGGGGCGCGACGCGATCGCGGCGAAGCTCGAAGCCAAGGGGGTGACCGTCGTCGGTTCGGTCTCGGCGAACACCCAGTACTTGATCGCGGGCGCGGGGGTCGGTGCCTCGAAGCTCTCGAAGGCGACGGCGCTCGGCGTCAAGATCATCGACGAAGCGACGATGACGAAGCTGCTCGCGAAGTCGTAACTACGCCGTCGCCAGCGCGAGGACCAACCCGAATACTTGATCGGCAGGTAACTCGCCATCGAGGGTCTCGATCCGCTCTCCGTTGGCCGCGAGCTCCGCGATCGTCGCGCGATATCCGGCGTCGACTTCGCGCTGCATCTCGATCGCTTCGAACAACTCCTGGGGTTGCGCACGCGCCGCGCGCCGCTGCGCGGCCACCTCGGGCCGCACCCGCAAGAAGATCGTGAGCTCGGGGCGCAACGCCCGCGAGTTGAGGTTCGTGATCCAATCGCGATCCGCGCCGGTCCCCTGATAGGCGAGCGACGAGTGATACCAGCGGTCGGAGATCACGAGCTTGCCCGCCGCGATCGCCGGCTCGACTTCGCGCTGGATGTGATCGAGACGGTCGGCGGCGAACAGCAGGCCGAACGTGCTCTGCGACAGCGTCGCCCCGGGAATCGCGTGACTGCCCGTGAGCATCTCGCGGATCAGCTTGCCGATCGGACCATCACTCGGCTCGCGGGTGAGATGCGCGGCGCTGCCGAGGTGCGCGGCGAGCCGGCGCGCTTGGGTCGTGGTGCCGGCACCGTCGAGGCCCTCGATGACGATCAATCGGCCAGCTGTCACGCTCGGCGTTTTACCATGCCGGCCGCGAACAAACCGAGTGCGATAAGGACCGCGCCGCCCGCGGCGTACAGCATCCACCTCGGCTGCCCCGCAGCCTCGGCGTGCGCGGCGGCGCTCTGGGCCGGCGCGTAGTTCGGCCTCAGCGCGATCGCGCGACGATAATCGGGTCCGCCATCTTTGCCAGCCGCTTCGAGCGCCTTGCCGAGCGTGTAGTGATGCGCGGCGAGCGCGTCGTCGCCGTGCGCGCCCTTCGGATCGAGGCCGGCGGCCTTGGAGTACGCGCCCGCGGCATCGGCCCACTTCGCCTGCTGCTCGAGTTGCTTACCGTAGTTGAAGTAGACCATCGCCATCCCGGCGTGCTCGGGGCCTTCCGGGTTCTGCGCGAGCAAGCGATCGATCGCGGTCGCCGCGCCGGCGAGGTCATGCTTGTCCGCGAGCGCCTTGGCCGCAGCCCACGCGTCGGCGACCTGCTTGATGCGCTGCTCGTCGTAGTAGCCGAACAGCTTCTTGGTCAGGACCTCGAGGTCGACCTTCACGGTCTTCGAGTGACGGCGTTCATCGTCGCGATCGTCGAGCGTCGGATCCTCGAGCGCGAGATCCTCGTGGAAGATCTCGTTGTTCGCCTTGCGCAGCTCGTTGTCCGCGAGCTCGCGATAGGTCAGCCACAGCGGCTTCTCCTTCTTGGTCAGCTTGCCGCCGGGCAGCGACAGCTTCTTCTTGGGCGCGGGCGGCGGAGCAGGGCCGGTGATGTACGCGGTCCAGGTCGCGCGCGCGGCGGCGCGCACGCGAATCGAGTCGGCATTGACCTTCGTCCAGGTCGCGTGCACGGCCTCGCGATAGTGCGTGGTCTCGAACGCCTGGAGCACGGCGACCGTGAGCGCTTCATCGGCGGCCGCGGCGGCGAGCGCCTTCTGCGGCTCCTGGCGATCGAGGCGCTCGAGCTGATAGGTCGCGTAGCGCTTCTTGTCGGAGTTCTTGTCCTGCGATTCGATGATCAGCGCGGGGATCGAGTACGGCTCCATCTTGCGGAGGTAGCGACCGAGCTCGTCGCGATAGATGATCGTGTCGTCGCCGAACGCGGTCGCGAACAACAGCGCCGCCGCGTGCGTGTCGTTGGAGGCGGCGAGCGCGCGGATCGCGGCATCGTCCGCGATCACGTCGCCGAGACCAGGCGAAGCGGGCAGCGCGGAGAGCTGCGCGAACCAATCGAGATCGTCGTCGGACTTCTCTTCCTTGGCGCTCTTGCGCTCGGGCAGGGTGAAACGCCCGTTCTTGTCGGGGACCTGCGCCTTGATCGCCTCGAGCGGCTTGCGCCGATCGGCGAGCTCGACCGTGTGCTTGCGCGCGAGGAACGCGCCGAGCGTTTCGACCACTTTCGGCGCGAGCTTGGTCAGCTCGTCGTACGCGGCCTTGCGAGCGGCCGCGTCGCCGGTCGCGATCGTGGTGAGTAATGCTGTGGCGGTCGCATCGTCCGGCCCCGGAGCCTTGGGATCGCCGAACGCGATCGCGCTACCCACGAGGACAGTGATGGCGAAAGCCTTGCGCACGACCCAGGCTGTACCCAAACGGCGGCTGCGAAGCAAGTTGCGGATCGAACGCGATCGCGGCGCGGCGAATTCCCTAGTGCGTGCGGTATGCGTCGATCACGTCGCCAGCGTCCACGAACTCGACGAACCGTATGCCGATCGCACGGGTACTCGCGGCATCGTCCCAGCCGCGCGAGCCAGTGAAGTTCAGGTAGTGGTGGTGCTTGACCTCGGCACGCGCGACGATCTCGTCGACCACGTCGTTCTCGCGATGGTGCTGGAAGTGAACCGTCACCACGGTCCCGAGCGGAGGCGCGTACGACATCTCGACGAGCAGCCCTCCACCGGAGAGGTTGCGCCCGACCGCGATGGAGTCGCCGTAGAGCTCGCTGCCGATCACGACCACGAAGGCCTTATCGAAGCGGGTATGGATGCGCTTCTCGAGGACGTGATCGCCGGTCACAGCTTGAAGCTGGCGAGACCGACGGTCATCGAGCACGTGCGAGAGGTCGGGAAGGACGCGTCGTTTCACAAAATAATGATCAGGGTAGTAGTCAGGTGAAGTCAAAATACCTACATCTCGGCACATAGGTCCACACGACGGATCGACGCTCGATGATGTTAGATTCACCGCGAGATGCGTTGGTGGCTCGCAGGGGTATCGCTGTGGTTCGCGGCGACGGTGTCGGCCGCTCCGCGCCAGAGCAACCCCGCGTTCCTCGGCATCGGGATGGGCCCGGGCCCACAAGGATGCGTGGTCTCCGAGGTCACGCGGGATGGCCCGGCTGATCAAGCGGGCCTCGAGCAACTGGACACGATCATCGCGTTCGACGAGCTGCCCCTCGATCTCAAGCAGCCGTGCGATCAGCTGGTCGCGAACATCACGACCCACGCCCCCGGCGATCGGATCCGCGTGGACATCCTTCGCAACGGCGTCCACCGCGACATGGTCGCGACGCTCGCGACACGTGCGGAGATGGTCCAGCGCCGTGTCGGCAAGCGGATCGGCACGACCGACCTCGTCGATGTCGACGATCCTCGTCGGCACTACGACCTTGGCGACCGCGCTGGCAAGACCTACGTGGTCGGCTGGTTCACCGAGCGTTGCACCGGTTGTGCGCGCGTGTTCGATCGGATCGCGGATGGCTTGCAGGCACGGTCGAGCACCGCGTTCGAGCTCGCGGTCACACCGCGCGATTACTTCGACGAGATGCCGGCGGTCCGCAAGGGCTTCTCGTCACCGGTCGCCCTCGCGGTCGCCGATACCCTCACCTTCGGCTCGCTCGCGATGGATGATCCGGATCGCGTGTTCTTCATGGTGATCGATTGCAAAGGCATCGTCCGGCTCGTCACGCCGATCGCCCCGGACTCCGATGACCTCGACGCTGCGATCGATGAAGTCCTCGCCGGCGCCACCCAGGCCGAGCACACGCGGAGCGCGCGCCGCTAAGGTCGTGGCCGTGATTCGCACCATCGATGGCAAGACCCCGCAGCTCGGCCAAAGGGTGTTCCTCGCGGAGACCTGCTCGGTGATCGGGGACACCATCATCGGCGACGACTCCTCGGTCTGGTACTCGACCGTGATCCGCGGTGACGTGATGCCGATCCGGATCGGGGCTCGCACGTCGATCCAGGACGGCACCGTGATTCACGTGACGTCAGACTTTTCCGGAACCACGATCGGTGATGACTGCACGGTCGGCCACGCGGCGATCGTGCACGCATGCACGGTCGAAGATGGCTGCTTGATCGGGATGGGATCGATCCTGCTCGACGGTGTTGTCGTCGGTCGCGGTTCGCTCGTCGGTGCAGGTGCGCTGGTCACACCGGGCACCGTCATCCCACCCGGGAGTCTCGTGATCGGCTCACCTGCGAAGGTGAAGCGCGAGATCAACGCGAAGGAACGGGAGCAGATCCTCTACGGCGCGAAGCATTATGTCGAGCTTGCGCGTCGGTACCTTGCAGGCGCGACCTGAACCTTTTAGTGTGAACGTTCGAGAATGAATCACGCGGCGCTGGGGAGCGTCTCGTGCTCAGGCACTCGAAACACGTGAAGCCCGCAAGGTTGATCCAGATCGTGGTGGTGCTGTTGGCCCTGTTCGCCGTTCGCGCGGCGTACGCGGGCCAGGTCGAGACCCTGATCGATCAGCTCAACAACGATGGCACCGACAAGGTTCGCCTCTCGGCCGCGGTCAACCTTGCAAAGCTCGCAGACCCCAAGGCGATCCTTCCGCTCGCGAAGGCGCTGCTCAACGATAGTGACAAGAACGTGCGCGGTGCCTGCGCTGTCGGCCTGAGCTTGCTGGTGACCTCGAGCACGAAGTCGTCGATCAAAGGCCTGGTCGTGAACAATCTCAAGTCGGCGGTCGCGAACGACCCGAGCGACTTCGTCAAGCAGCAGGCCGAGAAGGCGCTGACCGCGATCACGGGGCAGGCCGGCACCGTGCCACCGGTCACGCCGCCGACCACCTCCGGTGGTTCAGGAGGCATTTACGTAAACGTCGGACCGATGTCATCCAAGGCGGGCAACGGGAATGACCCCAAGTTGCAGGCATTGATGGTGAAGATCGCGGGTTCGACCCTCAACAAGGTCGCCGCCAAGATGAGGACCTCCTGGCCGGGCGGACTGCCGACGAAGACCGTCCTCTCCCAGAAAAGTGTCTCCGGCTTCTATGTCGACGGTACACTTAATTCGTTGACCGCCAAGGTGTCCGGCGGAACAGCAACGGTCACGTGCAAGGTCAGCATGCTGCTCGCCGATTTCCCCGATAAGAACATGTTCGGCTTCCTCAACGGCGGCGCCTCCGTGCAAGGCGCCGCGTCGGAGAAAGACCAAGCCCTCGCGGCCGAGGATTGCGTTTCAGCCGTCATGGAAGACTTGATCGCCAAGAAGATTGTTCCGACGATCTGCACCAAAACCACGGCGAGTTGTCCGTAATGGCTGGTCCACCCAACAAAGGCTACAAGCGCAGCTGGAAGAACCTCTTGATCAACAAGAGGTACCAGCTGCGTTTCACGCTGTTCATGGTCGGCCTCGCCGCCCTCCTGATGTCCGGTTTGGGCATCTGGGTGATGAAGGAAGCGAACGACGCGACCGCGGTCGCGAAGAGCTCGATCGTCGGCGACGCGTGTCCGGAGCTTCCGGTCCTGTCCGGAACCATGGCCGACGACGACAACGCCGTGCCGATGAAGCTCGACGATCCGGGCGCCGACACCAGCTCGGAGGTCGCACCGAAATCGAAGCGCCAGCACTCGAGCGTCGATCCGCAGGACGTCGCCCATCACAATGCAAACGACGACCTCATCGCGGTGAAGAACGCGTGGTGTCTCGATGCGAAGTGCACTCCCGAGAATGCGATGCCGCTCGATCTCTCGGTCGTCGGCAACAAGTGCGACGCCTACGTGAAGCACAAGATGGCTGACCCGATGGCGGTCGCCACGCTGCGTGCGGCCTTGATCCCGGTCGTCAAGTGCGAAGGCGGCAGCTCGTTCAGCGTCGCCGAGGGCGCGCTGCCGAACGGCGAGCACCACGTCAAGGTCCAGCTCGACGACAGCACGATGACGATGACACCGGCGCCCCTCGCAGCGCCCGTTCCTACGATTCCACCCGACTACGCGAAGCAATTCGGTGCGCACTTCTCGTGCGTCTACCGCAATGCCGACAAGATGGACGATATCGAGCTCGGTCGGCGCCGCATCTTGTGGGTGCTCGTCGGGACGGGACTCCTCCTCGTGATCGGGCTCGCCGTGTACGGCATCAAGATGACCCACCGCGTGGCAGGTCCGCTGTTCAAGGTCTCGCTGTACCTCGCGAAGATGAAGGACGGCCGCTACGACAAGGTGTGGAACCTGCGCAAGGGCGATCAGCTCGTCTCGTTCTACGAACACTTCAAGGCTGGGCACGCTGGCGTGGTCACGCTCGAGAAGACCGACATCGACCAGATCAAGGCCGTGATCGCGGCGGCCAAGGATGCGGGCGCGGGAGAGAGCGACGCGGTCAAAGAGCTCGAGACCCTCGTCGCGCGCAAGGAGAAGGCCCTTGAGTAATCCGTCTGACAAGACTGACACCGTCCCGTCTGCGAAGGTCGTGCAAGACGGCAAGCTCGGTGGCGATACCCCGAAGGCCGCAGCGACCGCGCCTGCGCGCCAGCCGTACAAGCGCAAGCTCGGCAACTTCATGCTCGATAAGAAGTTGCAGCTCCGTTACGTCCTGCTCGTGACCGCACTCTCGGCGCTGATCTCGGGCTCGCTCGGATACCTCATCTACCACCAGCGTCACGCGGCATCGGCCTCGATCAACAAGGACCTCGAGGCGCTGTCGCTGAACGATTCGGCGTTCTCCGACGTGCAGAGTCAGGTCGCGTCCGACAACGCGCACGACGATCGGATGCTCGTCTACAAGATGGCTGGCGTTGGCGTCGGCCTCGTCATCATCCTCTCGGCGTACCTCGTGATCATGACCCACAAGGTCGCCGGGCCCTTGTTCAAGGTCTCGATGTACTTCGATCGAATGGCCGAGGGCCGAGTAGGAACGGTGTACGGCCTGAGAAAAGGCGACATGCTCCAGGACTTCTTCGGCAACTTCAAAGAAATGCACGAGGCGGTCCGCACGCGAATGCAATCCGACGTGATCACGATGGAGAGCGCGACCGTCGCGCTCCGCGCCAAGCTCGGCGACAACGCGGCGCTCGACGCGATGGACAAGCATCTGGCGCAGAGAAAAAAGAACCTGCTGTAGTGGGGCGCTCCGCTGACGTGCGGCGCGGAAGCAAGCGCGCGCCAACCGCACGAGCGACCCACGGCCTGGCGGTGGTGCGCACGGCCGGCGCTGGCTGCTGCTGCTTCGCTCCGCGACGGGGGCGGGCTACGCCGGTGCGATCGACCCGTCTAGCAGGGACACCTGCGCCGCACCGCGAGCGTCTGATGCCAGGAAGCAGGGGCCGTGGAATTTACGGCTCGCCGCACCCCCGTCGTCTCCGCTCGCGCGCAGCGCCAGCGAGGCCGCGCGCGACCACCGCCGACGGCCGTGGGTCGCTCGCGCGGTTGTCATGCGCTTGCATTCCCGCGCCGCACGTCAGCTCCGTTTGATTCTTGTTCTAGTGGGATGTGTCTCGTCGCGCTCCGCTGACGTGCGGCACTCCG
>JANXOP010000245.1 GCA_025357755.1 Kofleriaceae bacterium
TGTCGCTGCGCTGCTGTGGCCGTACTCGGTCAAGATCAACCAGGACATCGATCTCAACGGCGTGTTCGCGTACGTCGATCCGCCGGGCACCGCGAAGATCGCGCGCAACGACAACTCCGGCGGCGATTCGCAGCTCGGCAACCTCGTCGCGCGCTCGATGCAGACCCAACAGGGTGTCGATGCCCAGCTCGCCTTCACGAACTCGCTCGGTATCCGGGCGGACTTCGAGCGCGGACCGCTGACGAACGAGCAGATGTTCAACGTGTTCCCGTTCGAGAACACGATCGTGGTGGCCTACCTCTCGGGTCAGGAGATCAGCGACACGCTGGACTTCGTCGCACGCAAGTCAGCCTCGCGCGGCTGCCGCTCGCAGCTGCAGGAGGCTGGCATTACCTGGGACATGGTGTGTCGCGACAACCCGGCTGCCGGAAGCAAGTGCACTAGCATCGATCCGAACGCGGTCGGTCTCAAGTGCACGCTGAACACGGACTGTCCGATCGGGGATCGCTGTGATGCTGGAGCGTGCATCGCCACGGCGTGCGCGCAGAACATCTACATCGGTGATTCGTGCCGCCCCACCGATCCGAACACCAGCCAGGTGCAATCGGACGCCGCCGTCGATCCCGCGACGACGAAATGCGCGCCGCTCGAGAAGAATGGCCTCTACCGCGTCGCGGTGAACAACTACATCGCTGCCGGCGGCTCGGGCTTCTCGGTGCTCAAGCGCAACACCTCGCAGCAAGACACCGGAGTCTCGCTACGCGACGCCCTCACCGTCTATCTCACGAAGCAGCCGGCGGTGTGTGACGGTGTCGGGACCGACACCATCATCGACACGAGCGACACGCAGACCCCGCAACGCACGGTCAAGCAGCGCTTCGGCAACGCGGCCTGTCTGGACGAGCACATCGAAGCCCACGACGGGCGGATTCGGCCGGTGTTCCAATGAGACTCGTCCACCTCGCGCTCGCTCTCGCACTCGCGGCGTGCACGACCACTGACCCCGGAGTGACTGGTTCGACCTCGCTCGAGATCACGATCGTCACGCCGACGGACCTCGGCGACGCGGCGACGCGGCTGACCCAGACGTCGATCACCGCAACGATCAACATCCAGGCAAAGGACGCGCTCGGCAAACCCGACGGGACCTACAACCACACGGTCGGCGTGTACGTGCACTACCTCGGGACGCTCACGCCCTATCTCAGCGGCACGCCGATCGCGACGATCAACGTGGTCAATGGCGTCGCGATGAACCAGACCGTCGCGCTGCCACCGACCTTCGGGCCGACCACGATCTGGGTCGACGACTTCCAGGACGCGAGCCCCACCTACGCGACGGGCGTTTCTTCGACGATGTGGTTCCGCGATCCCTTCATCTCGGACATCCAGAACCCGATCGGCTTCACGGGCAATGATGTCTATTCTCGCGCCCCGCTCGATGGCAAGAACATCTTGGTCAACACCTCACGCTACGGCGCGACCGGGAAACTCGTCATCACCTCCGTGTTCGCCCAAGGCTACACCGTCGCCGACGTCAACTGTCCGACGGGCGCGGCACCGTGTACGTCGGCCGCGTACGACTACGTCGAAGTGTTCTCGTATAGCGCGCCGACCGATCAGAACGCGCAGTTCGTCTCGGAAGGTCAGACCATCTCGGGCTTTGCAGGCGGCATCGTCGAGTTCGACGGTCTGACCGAGATCGGGTTCCCGCAGACTTTCGTCGCCCCGACCTCGGTGGTCGACAAGTCGCTCGAACCGGCAGTCGCTCAATTCGACCAGACCTGGTTCAGCACGAACAAGATCCACTTCGAAGAGAACGAAGCCAATGCGATCGAGATCGATGGCGCGGTCGTGTGCCCCCTCGACGCTAACTACACGACGTACAAGCAGTGGAAGCTCGATCCGTCCGGCGTCGGCTCGACCGCTGTCTGCGGTGGTAAGAACCTGATCAACGTGATCTCGGCGGGTGTCGTGGAGCTCGACCCCGGAACGCTCGTCGGCAAGGTAGTTCCGAAGATGGTGGGCATCCTGAGGCCCGTCAACATCGGCTCGTTCAACGTCTGGATCATCTATCCGCGCTCGGCTGCGGACATCACGACCAACTAGGCCAAGGCACCCAGAACATCATGCGCACTCTCGTCCCGGTCCTCGTTCTCGCGATCACCGTCCCGGTCGTGGCATTCGCCCAACCGTCCGATCCAGCTGGCACCGACACGTCCGGCAACGGCACGGGCGCCGCTGGCTCGAACGCCGGCAACAACACCGGTGCCGTCGGTACGCCCGGTGGCGACGACACCCACGTCAAGGAGCTCGTCGACCACGAGCTCGCGCGGATCCTCAACGACCGCGCGGCCAAAGAAGCGGCCGAGCGCGCGGCGGCCGAGAACTCCGCCAAGGAATCACCGAACACCGCACCGAGCGACATCACGGGCTCGAGCGGCTTCATGGATACCCGGCTCGCGTTCACGATCACGAACGAGAACCTGCTGACCCAGCCCGGCGAGACCATCCCGAGCGTTCCGGGCTGGCGGTTCGGTACGCCGAACTCGCTCGGTGTGTTGTTCTTCGACAACTACGACACCCGCTACAGCGGCTTCGAGACCCTGTCGCACGCGGTGATGTACCGCGACTTCCACAAGGGTCACTTCGATGCCGAGGCGGGCTTCGTTATTCGCATCAACGAGCTATCCGAGAAGAACATCGCCCTCTCGGACGACGGTTCGTACCTCGTGCTCTCGAACTGGAAGGACCCGGACCACAAGGATCCGACCCGCCTCAGCCTCACGGTGTTCCCGGTCTCGTCCGACCGCTTCCGCCTCGGCTACAGCTACCGGCTTTCGTGGGGTGGCTCGCCGGAGTACACCCGCGCGAGCTCGTCGACGCCGGGCATGAAGGTCCAATACGATACTGGCATGGGCTACGTGTTCGCCGGCGCCAAGAGCGCCGTCGTCCTCGACCGCCGTACCGCCGAGCAGCGCTCGGCCCTCGCGGCCTTGTTCGGTGCCGGCATCGACCCGACCGACATGGTGCGCCTCGAGGTCAACGGCGGTTACTTCGACCGCGGTTACAACGAGCTCGTCGACGTCAACGACCAGAAGGTCCGCCTGTTCGGTGGCTCGGCCCAGATCGCCGTTCACCACGGCATGCCGGTCCAGTCGTCGATCGATTACAAGCTCTACAAGAACAACAACGAGCGGGTCAGCGGGCTGTTCGATCCGGTGAAGTACCCGGGCGGGCTGCAGTGGCTGGGCATGGCGGAGTTTACCGCCCTCGGCCAGACCCTCAAGGATCCGGACAAGACCGGCACCACCAAGATCCAGACCGGCCTCGCGGGCGACGTCAACATCCGCGTGGTGCTCGACCGTACCCGGTTCCGGTTCGACGCCAGCTATCGCGACCTCGCGTTCATCCTGCACTCGGTCCCCAGCCTCCCGACCTACGAGGACTTCCCGAGCGTCTACAAGACGGCGCCGGACTTCTTCGCGGCTGCCGGTGTCGACCAGAACTGGTCGGACTTCCTGACCCTCGGCGTCGTCCTCGGTGTCGAGAAGCCCGCGAGCCTGACCTCGCCGGCCGGCATCCCGGGCGGTGGCACCGGCGCGACCGGCACCTCGACCGCCGTCATCCGGAACAACAACATCGACACCATCATCACGATCCTGCCAGCCGGCAAAGATGTCGCCGCGCAGTACGCCCTCAAGGGCACGGCCAAGCTGTCGTTTGGCCGGATCTACACGGCGCTGCTCGAGGTCTTCTACAGCTACGACCCGAACCAGACGAAGTACCAGCGCGTGGGCTGCACCTCGACCCAGGCGTGTCCGGACCAACCGTTCCAGTACGTGTTCGGTGACTTCCATCAGCTCGGCATCAACGCGACGCTGCAAGCCAAGTTCTAGCTTCCCTGAACGACATTCGCCCAGAGCTGGTCTGGGAGGTCTTTTTCTGGCCGATCAAACCTGTACCGGCGCCTACCCAGGTTAGGCTCGTCGTCCGGCCGGGCTTCAGACCCCGCCCGGGTTACCCGGAAGATGATCGAAGAGCTCGGAGAGATGGTTCACGCAGCAGGCAGCTTCTTCGCTGATCTGCTCGCCCGAATCATCAACGGTATCCGGACACTTGCTCCGGTTATCGTTATCGGCGCCTGCCAGGGACCGACCGTCACGCCGACCCCGAAGGTCGACAACAAGGCCGGCATGATCACGCAGCCGACGCGTGAACAATCAGACGAGCCGAAACCGATCGGCGAGTTCAACGTCACCTTCTACTACGTCATCGGCGAAGACGAGATCGTAGCCAAGAAGTTGGGCCCGAATGGCTCCAAGGTCGCGAACGACAACACCGCCGAGCTCACGGCGGTCGTGCCGGACCGCGACCAAGATGACGTGAACCTGTACGAGGCTGGCACGTGTGACACGATCGCTTCGGTCTCGCACGAGTTCGCGAACCAGCTCGCGATCCAGGGAACCGGCAAGCTCCACGATGGTCGGGTCTTGAACATCTGGGGTCGCTGCAAGTGCAGCAACAGCCCGTGCTTCAAGGTGACCGAGAACCAGTGGGGGACCGCCGGGTCGAACCACCCGCTCCAACCGTTCCGAACCGTCGCGGTCGATCCGAAGGTCGTGAAGCTGGGCTCGCTGCTATACGTCCCGCTGCTGGAAGGCCGGACCATGCCCGGCCGCGCGCCCTGGGGTGGCTTCGTTCATGACGGCTGCGTGGTCGCGGACGACACCGGCGGGCACATCGATGGCCATCGGCTCGACCTGTTCGTGGGTCGCAAGGCCTACTTCTTGGGCCTGTCGGGCTCGGGCTCGAGCCACGCCTGGGCCAAGCACGTGCCAATCTACGACGGCAGCCAGATCTGCGAGCGCAAGGGCCGCAAGGTCAGCCGCAAATCCGGCGCGATCTAAGCGTACCGGTCCGCAGTTCCAGCTAGCTTGCCGAGCCGGCGGCCGGCGGCGGTGGGGTCGGATCGAAAGGCGGGTTCGCGGAACCAGCGGCAGGGGCCGCCACCGGCGCAGGAATCGGTGTGGCCTTGATCTCGATCGGCACCGGCTTGTCGTCATCTTCGGCGGTCGAGATGGTGGCCATGAACCCGACCACGCCGGCCAAGATCAGCGCGACACCAATGCCACCGGCGGTCGACGCGGTCTGGGCGCAGCTCATCGCTGGCTCGCCCGGCGCATGGGTGGTGTTGCAGTCGGCACCGCTCTGGATCACGCCTTCGACGATCACGCCCGAGATGGCGAGGCCACCTTCGACGATCTCGGCGATCGTTCGATTTCGAGCGTTGTGTGGAAAACAGCCGACCGACCCGACCATCCCGACCGACCCGACCGACAGCGACACCATCAGAGCGACTACGCTTCTCATCGCCCCCAGTTGTAACAGAAGGCTCGGGCCGCAGAAGTGCCAGCTCAGAACCATCTCTGACCGAGCTGGGGACCATGCTGCGCTATCGCATCAAGACTCGAGCACCGATGATCCGACGATCCGGGCGCTGCGCAAACGCGACCGCGCCGCCCGCCTTCCACGTGGCCGGAAGCGCGACCGCGAGCGTGCCAGGCTTGCCGGCCACGGCGACTCGCTCGAGCTTCCGGACCACGCGATTGCCGAGCAGCATCTCGCCGGAGTTCTCGCCACTCGTGACCTTGGTCCTGGGGGCGTCCTCCCAGATCGCGACCCAGACATCGGCACCCGTGGGTGCGGTGGCGCTGATCTCGACGCTTGCCGCGGACCACGCGGCGGTCGCTTCGATCGGCTGCTGCTTCGGAGCCGCCTTGATCGCCTGAGCGACCTTAGCGCCTTGCGAGCCGACCATGCCGGCGGCGCCGCCGACCACGAGCTCGGGCGTGTAGACGCGGTCGTCGCCGAGTGCCCGCGAGTACTGTTGCTGACGTTCGGTCCAGGCGTGGGTCGAGAACGGATCGGCCCAGCCGAGGTCGTTCCAGTAGTCGACGTGAAAGCTGAGCGCGACGATCGGCCGGCCCTCGGCCTGGCCCGCTTGCGCGAGCTTCTCGAGCAGCGCGTCCGCCGGCGGACACGAGCTGCAACCCTGCGAGGTGAACAGCTCGATCACCACGGGCGCCTCGTCCGACGAGGCCTTCATCGTCTCCCCCGCTGCAGCCGAACAACCCGCGAGGCCCAAACCCAAGAGGAGGTTCCGTATCATGGAGCGTCTACGGCGCTGACCGGCGTGGGTTACGCAGCACGTAGCCGGGGTGCTCGAGCCCGGTCGGTGGGTAGAGCTCGTGCGCAACGTAGCGAAAACCGAGCCTTGCGAGCACGCGTCCCGAAGCGTGGTTCGCCGGATGGTGACCGGCGCCGACCGCATCCGCCTCCAGCGGCCTGAACGCGAGCTCGATCACCGAGCGTGCGGCTTCGGCCGCATAACCACCGTGCCAGAACGCGGGCACGAGATAGAAGCCGAGCTCCGGCGTGCCGGGCTCGCGGGGTTTCAAGCCGCAGCATCCGACCGGCTCACCAGCGTGGGTCGAGATCGGCCAGTAGGTGATCCCGAAGGTGCGTTGGTTCGCGAGCTCGGTCGCGAGGCGGAGCTCGATCTGCGCCGCATCGAACGGGCCGCCGACCAGCGCGGTGACTCGCGGGTCGCCGAACAACGTGGTCGCGAGTGGATCGGCATCGCGCCACTCGCGAAACACGAGCCGCTCGGTCGGAGCGGGGATCACGAGCCGCGAAGCGCGCGAACGATCTCTTCGCGGACCACGTCTTCGAGTCTGGGGAGCTTGCCGCCCGGTGGGATCGTCGGGACGTTCGAGTGCGGCGCGGGTGCGCAGGCGACGACGGGCGTTGGCGAGATGGTCGAAGCTCGGCCGAGCAGCTGGCTCGCGGTCTCGACCGCCCGATCGGCGGCGCGACCGAGGCCGGCTTTCGCCCGCGCGGCGAGCAACGGCTCGATCGCGGAGGCAGGCAGGGCTTCGACTCCACCGAGCGCGGCCGCGGCGACCGCGATCTTCGCGAGGTGCTCGACCAGCTCGAGACGGAGCAGGGCGGTCTCGCAGTCCTTGCCCCACGCGATGACTCCGTGGTTGCCGAGCAGCACGGCATCGACCAGGTCGCACCACGGCGCGAGTGCATCCTTCGCGGCCTGTCCCGGTCGAGCGTAGGCGAGCTTGGGGATCTTGGCGCCGAGCGAGACGAGTGCCTCGGCGATGAACGGCTGCTCGATCGGATTTCCGCGCGAGCTCGCGATCGCCGTCGCGTACGGGGGATGCGCGTGGACGACGGCGCCGACATCGGGCCGACGCTCGTAGATCGCGAGGTGGAGGCCGATCTCGCCGAACACCTTGCCCTGACCGTGGACGACACCCTTGGCATCGACCTCGATGAGGTCTCGCTCCTGGATCAACCGCTTCGAGGTCGAGGTCGGCGTGCAGATGAAGCGCTGGACATCGCGTGCGCTGACATTACCGTCGTGGTTCGCGACCCAGCCTGCAGCGTGCAGGTGGCGCGAGGCCGCGGAGACTTCGCTACGCAGCTGCTTCACGGGACATCCACGGCGTCGACGATGCCGACGATCATCGAGCGGATCGGTACCTGGTCGCCCTCCTCGAGAATCTGGCGGATGCCGGTGCCTTCGGTCAGCACGATCACGTGATCGCCGACGCCTGCCTGAGCGCGATCGACCGCGACGAAGCTCGCCCCGACGTCGGCGCCCTTGTCATCGATCGGCTGCACGACGAACAGGGCCTTGCCGAGGTATGCGGGGTGCTTGACCGAGGCCCACAGCGGGCCGACGACGCGACACTGCCTCATCGAATCTCTCGCGCAGGAACATCCAACCCGTCCACGATGCCGACGATCGCGGCATCGACCGGGACGAAGAACGGCTTCAGCGCGAGCGCTGCTTCGCGCGAGCCGACGAGATAGACGAAGTCACCTTCGCCAGCCTGGACCGTATCGATCGCGGCTTGCAGATCGCCGATCGGCTGCTTGTGCTCGTCGACGGGTTGGACGAGCAGGATCTTCTGCCCTTCGAGGCCCGAGGCCTTGCGCGCGGCGACCACGGTGCCCTTGACGATGCCCAGATACATCGCGGCGACTATACATCGCAGCCGTCGTACGATGCAGGCATGAAGCCGTCGGATCCGAACGCCCCCGACACCCTGGTCGGGAAGGCGGACGACGAACCCACGCGGACGCGGGCGCCCATCGATTTCGAGCGAGACGAAGAAGGCACCTCCGCGCTGCGCGGCTACATCTTCGGCGAGGTCATCGGTAGTGGGGGGCTGGGCGAGGTCGTGATCGCCCACGATCTGCGAGTCGGCAGGGATGTCGCGATCAAGCGGCTGCATACCGGGCATCCCAGCGCCGAGGAGTCCGCACGGTTCCTGCGCGAGGCGCGCATCCAGGCGCGCCTCGATCATCCGGCGATCCTGCCGGTCTACGATCTCGGCACCGACGATCAAGGGCGTCCGTTCTTCACGATGAAGCGGCTCTCTGGTGTCACGCTCGGCGAGCTCGTCGTGTCGCCGGTCGCTTCGCGCCAGCGCTTGCTTCGCGCGTTCGCGGATGTCTGCCTCGCGATCGAGTTCGCGCACTCGCGGGGCGTCGTCCATCGCGATCTCAAACCGTCGAACATCATGCTCGGCGATTTCGGCGACGTGTACGTGCTCGATTGGGGCCTCGCTCGAGTCGTCGGTGAAGCGGTCTCCGAGGTCCGCGTGCAAACCGACGACATCGACAGCCTCGACCTCCGAGAGTCCGACCTGCTCGGCACGCCGGGCTACATGTCACCCGAGCAATTGCAGAAGGCGGCCGAAGCAGGCCGCCCGGCCGATATCTATGCGCTCGGCGCGATCCTGTTCGAGGTCCTCGCAGGCGAGCCGCTCCATCCGCGCGGCGCGACCGCGCTGCAATCCACGATCGGTGGGCTGGTGATCAGCTCGCCCGCGAAGCGCCGCCCCGACCGCGCGGTCCCGCCCGAGCTCGACGCGATCGTCGGCGTGATGGTCGCGATGGATCCCGCGGCGCGACCGTCCGCCCGCAAGGTCGCCGAGCGCGTCGAGGCCTATCTCGATGGCGATCGCGATTTCGCGCGTCGGCGCACGATGGCCGTCGATCTCGTGTGGAGTGCACGCGCCGCCTTCAACGAAGGTCGCAGCGCCGAGGCGATGAGTGCCTCGGGGCGCGCGCTCGCTCTCGATCCCGAATCGAGCGAGGCTGCCGAGCTCGTCACCCGCGTGATCCTCACGCCGCCGGCCGAGCCGCCTCCCGATCTGCGCGCCGCGCTCGACGAGCACGAGCATCAAGGCATCCGTCGCCACGCCCGCGGTGCGATCATCGCGTACCTCGCGCTCGCGTCCTTCTTCCCGATCGCGATCTGGGATGGCGTCCGGCGCTGGGATGTCGTGCTCGGCGTCCTCGGCATGTCATTCGTGATGGCGTTCGCGGCGTGGCGGATCCATCGCCAGCCCGAGCGCACGCTCCATGCGATGCTGCTCTACGCGCTCGGTAACGCCCTGCTCTTGATCGCGATGTCACGGCTCGCGGGCCCGTTCATCTTCGTGCCGGCGCTCGCGTGCATCGTGATCATGTCGGCGATGGCGTATCCCGCATTCGTCGTGAGGCCGTGGCTGCTGGTGACGATCGTCGGTGTCAGCTTCATCTGCCCGTTCGTATTCGAACGAGTGGGCGTCTTTGCGCAGACCTGGGAAATCACGAACAACCAGTTGGTCTCGCACGCCGGCGCGCTCGAGCTCCACGGCTTGCCGACGCTGACGCTCCTGATCGGTGGCAGCCTCGCCATGATCGGCGTCGCGGGCATGTTCGCGGCGCGGTTCTATCGTATCGGTCGCGATGCGCAGCGCCAGCTCGTGATCAACGCGTGGCACCTCGGCCACTTGTTGCCGACCGCGCGCGCACCGCGCACCTCGCAACCACCGCCGTTCACGTCGTAAGTGCTAGCGGATACCGACGCCGAGCTTGGCGCGAGTCGGTAACCACCGTGCCTGACCGATGGCGCGGATCAAGTGCTCGGTGGTCTCGCCGCGCGCGCGTACCCCGGCCGCGATCACCTTCGCATCGCCACCGAGGAGCAGGGCGGCGCGATCCGCATCGCGATGACATGCGGCGAGATAGCGCGAGTTGTCGAGTGCCGTGGCGGGCACGTTGACGAGGAGCTGCTCGAACCGCGAACGGAGCTTGATGGCGAGCGCGCTTTTGACCATCTCGTCATGAGCGCGTTGCACGTCGTCTTCGCTGATCAAGGCAGACACCGCATCGCGAAGCGCGGCAGGACCGAACAGGCGCACGACCGAGGTCAAGAGGCGCGTGGCATCGCGCGGTGGTAGGCCGGCGAATGCGAGGTGCTCGGGCCGCGTGAGCTCGACCGCGCGCGCGAGCACGGCGCGGATCTCGGCGTGCGAGATCGCATCGCCTTCGGTCGAGAGGCGCGGCCCGATGACGATCACCGGCGTGCCCGCGGCGATCACGACGACGTCAGCCCCGCCCGCCCCGCCGGGCAGGCGATCAAGCGAATCGTGCTGGTAGAGCATGACCGCGCCGGCGCCGAGCGCGGTGGTGAGCCGCGGAAAGATCGACACCGCGGCCGCGTGCGACGAGGCGGGGACCCGACGCGCACCGGAGAGGTTGAAGCGGCCGAATGCTTCTTCGAGATCGGGCCACATCAGCTGTGCAGCTTCGGCGAGCGTCGCTGCGATCGCTGCAAGCGGCGACGCTTCGTGACCGGCGATCAGCGCGCGACCTTCCATCTCTCCGGAAGCAACCGTGACCTTGTACGACTCGTCGTCGCGCATGACGTACGGCTTGTTCGATTGGAGGAACGCCGACTGATGAACATCGGGCACGTGGCCGCACGCGATCGCGACTTCGAGCGTGGCGCGCGTCGCGTCGAGCTTGTTCTGGCGACGGAGCTCGTCGGCCCACGCGACGAGATCGGCGAGCGCGCCGGTGTGCGCGGTGATCGCCGCGAGGTGCGTGGCGACCGTGTCCTTGCGCGCTGGATCGTCGCCGGCCTTGACGATCTCGACGAGGCCGCGGCGGGCGAGGGTGGCGCCTTCGCTCTCGGCCGCGAGCGCGACGGCGCGCTCGAACGCGGGGATGGCCTGGCGCGTATCCCCTCGGGTCTGCCGCGCCTGCCCGAGGCGATAGGACAGCAGGGCGCGTTGCGCGGCATCGGCCGCGGTGAATCGATCGTCTTTCGCGGTGAGCAGCCGCGTGAGCATGTTCGCCGCGGCCTCGACGTCGCTCTGCTCGATCGCGATCTGCGACGCGAGATCGACGGCGCCGACATCGTACGGATCGTTCTCGACGGCGCGCTCGGCAGCCGCTCGCGCACGTACGCGATCGCCGGCCGCGACGTAGTCGTAGGCAGCCTGGAGGTGCAGTGCGGCGCGCTCGGCTGGGGTGGCGCCAAACGAGGCCATCAATTCGGCCGAGCGCGCGGAGCCCGCGAGGTCTCCCGCGAGGTTCTGGCGCTCGAGTAACTTGTGGAGCAGAGGCAGGTGCTTGTGCTCGAGCGGTTGCGCCGCGGCGATCGCGGCAGCAAAGCACGTGCGCGCCCGCTCGTCGTCGTGGAGGATCATCAGCGCCATGTCGCCGAGGGCTTCGAACAGGCGCATGCGCTCGCCGGGATCTTCGGTCGCGGTGGCCTGGCGCGTGAGGAGATCCGCGGCGCGCTTGTGTTCTCCGCTCTCCATCGCGAGCTCGGCGAGCGCTTGCAGTGCGGGCGCGAAGTTCGGCTTGAGCTCGAGCGCACGCTCGTAGAGCGGCGGCGCATTCTCGGGGCGGAGCGAGCGAATCTCGGCGAGCGCTGCGTGGTACAGGCCGAGCGCGACCTCGCTCGGATAGCGGTGGCCGTCCTCGTGAGCGGCGAGCGGCGACAGGTGCAGCGCGGCCTCGCGCCAGCGCCGCGCCTTGTAACGGTTCTCTCCGATCGCGAGCTTGATCAAGAGGTGTCCGCGATGCAGGCGGTCGGCCGCGACGAGCGTCTGGTAGGCATCTTCGTCGCGCCCGAGCTTTTCGTGGGCGGTCGCGAGCCGGCGATGTAGATCGGCAACGAGCGCGCCGGGTGCGTGTGCGAGCGTGGTGCCGTCGAGGATCTCGCGCATGAACGCTTCGAGATCGTTCCAGCGTTCGGCGTCTGCGTAGAAATCGGCGAGCGCGACGATCGCGGGGATGTGATCGGGCACCGTGCCGAGTGCTTCGAGCAAGCGGCGCTCGGTGACCGGCGTGACCCCTGCCGAGCGAGACAGTGCCGCGAGCTGCGTGAGGATGCGCGCCTTCTCGGGCGGCGTGAGCGAGGCGTCCTCGAGCTTCTTCTCGAGCACGCGGGTCGCGGAGTCCGGATCGCCGCCTTTTTCGCTCAGGCCGGCGAGCGCCCACGTGGCATCCGCGTGATACGGGCGCAGGGCGAGCACGCGATCGTACGCGGCCTGCGCACCATCGAGATCGCCGACTCGCGAGCTCAGTACGTCTGCCGCGGCCATCAGCGCGGCGATCTTGGAGTCTTCGTCGTTCGCGCTCTCGGACTCGCGTAGCTTCGCATTCGCGAATGCACGTGGATCCTCATCGGGCGATTGGAGCTGGCCGAGCAGGCCGAGGGCCGTCGGATGTTCGGGCACGAGCGCGAGTGCGGCTTCGATCGATGCGCGTGCGTCGTCGCGCTCCTCGCCATCGAGCTGGAGTTGCGCGAGGCGAATGTGGAGCGCCGCGGCATCGCCCTTGCTGCGCCCGCTCGGGTCGCTCGCGATCCGGCTCTCGAGCACGGCGGCGGCCTCGCGCCCGCGCCCGGCCTTGCCGAGTGCGATGACGAGCTGGTCCGCGATCTTCGGATCGTCGGGGAGGATCGTGCGCGCGTGGCGCAACGTGGCGGCCGCTTCTTCGGGCGAGTTCAGCCACTCGAGCAAGACGCTGGCGCGGCGCGACAGCAACTGCGCGCGCTCGGCAGGTTCGCGTGCGAGGCCGGCGCGCCGGCGCAGTACGTCGCCGAGCTCGGCCCAGCGCGCCTGCCCGGTGTAGAGCGCATCGAGCGCGGCCCAGCTCCCTTCGTCGTCGGGCCACGTGGTGACGAGCTGTTGATACGCATCGATCGCACGATCGCGTTGCTCGAGCTCGTCCTCGTAGATCTTCGCGATGTGACGCAGCGCGATCCGTGCCTCGTCACTGCCTTCGGCGATCTCGGAGACCTTCGTCAGCGATTCGATCACCTTGCTCCAGCGACCGACGGTGCCGTAGAGCTCCGCGAGCTTGATCAGGATCGAAGGATCGGCGGGCGCGAGGAGGCGGAGGCGCTCGAACGCATCGATCGCATCGTGCGGGCGATTGATCCGATCGGTGTAGATCGCGGCGAGCTCGCGCAGCAACTGGGCGCGTTCGGCCTCGGGTGCCGCGGTGCCGAGGCGCGGATCGGTCCGCTCCTCGAGCGATGCCGCGAGCTCGACCCAGCGCGATTCGGCGCGATAGAGCTGCTCGAGCCGCGCGCGGGCGACTTCGTCGGAGGGCAGCATGCCGAGGATCCGGCGCAGCTGCGCTTCGGTCTCGCGCGGACGCTTCTGCTCGAAGCGAATCGTAGCGACCTCCATCAGGAGGTCCGCCGCGGCATGCGCGGTCTCGGCCTGCTCGGCGAGGCCTTCATAGAGATCCGCGAGCCGGTCCCAGGATTTGTGCTCGCTCGCGATGCGGTGGAGGCGGGCACGAACCTCGGCATCTCCTTCGGGTGCACGCTTCGCGGTCGCGAACGCACGCGCGAGCGCATCGAACGCGCGCGCGATGTCCTTGCCGCCGGTCTCCCAGACCTCGGACGCGCGGAACAACCAGCGCAGCCGCGTGGTCGGATCGGGAGCGGGCAGGCTCTCGTATGCGACGGCGAGCTCCTCCCACGGGGTCTCGAACAGCCGGTTTGGCAGCGTGGGCAGCGGCGGTCGACGCACCGGTGCTTGCGCCTTGCGCGGCATCGGCGGCGGCGCGCTGACCCGGCGGGAGCGTACGCCCGCGAGCGCATTGCTTTGCGCCGTGATCTGGGGCGGACGCGGCGGAGGCGGCGGCAACTTCGTGGGGCCCGAGCCGACGCCAGGCAAGGGCCGACGTGCCGGCGATGCGGGCGGCGTTGCCGACGGAGAAGCGGGCGGCACGACGAGCTTCGCGATGTCATTCATCGAGAGCTGCATCGTCGAGTTTTCCGGCTGCACGAACGGGTTCGTATCGCCGCCCTGAGCGCGCTTGGCCTCGGCCATCTCGAGCTCGGTGAGATCGAGTGGCTGGGTCGAATCGCCGATCGACAGGTTCGCACCCGCGAGATCGTCCTCGGTCAACGGATCGGTCTGCGCACGCATCGGTATGCGCGGCCGGATCGGGCCGGCGCGATTCGCGGTCGCCACCGCGTCGGCGACGGCTCCTTCTCCTTGGATCGTCGCGGCCGGCGGTTCGGCCCGCGGCGCCTTGTCGGCCTCGCGGTACTTGCCGACGACGCGCGCGAGCCGCCACAGATGCGAGGCGGTCTCGGCATCCTCGGGCGCGAGTAGCAGCGCGACGAGGTGCGAGCGGAAGGCACGCGGCGCGTCTTTGAGCTGGTCCTCGATCGTCTGCGCGCGACGGCGCAACAGCTCGACGCGACGCTGCGTAGTCGCCGCGCGTTCGATCAGCGCCGAATCGACCGCGATCAGATCGTTCCACGCACGCGCCTTCGGGGCGAGCAGCTCGAGCGCATGGCGCACGTCTTCGCGATCGGGCGCCCACGAGAACGCGGCGAGCACGTCGGCGACAGCACCCTTCGAATCGCCGGTGCGCTCGTCGAGGATCCGCGCGCGCCGCAAGTACAGCTCGACGCGCTCGATCGGAGTCGCGGCGGCGAGCACGAGCTCGAACGCATCGAGCACGTGCTTCCACACGGGGCGTTGATCGAGCTCCGCGGCGAGCCGCTCGAGCTCGATCAGCAGCTCGCTATCGCGCGGCGCGGCAGCGAGCGCTTCGCTAAAGATCGTGATGCCGCGCGGCTTGTCGCCGAGCCGGCGCTCGCACAGCTGCGCGAGCTCGCGCGACAGCGCGACGAACCGCTCGGGCTCGGCGGGCACCCCACCGCCCGCGGCGATCAGCCGCTTGCGCTCGTCGGTGAGGACCTCGGAGAGCTCTCGCCACAAGCCGTACGCTTCGCCAGCGCGACGGACATCCGCGAGCGTCTGCTCGTCGGGCGCCTCGTCGTGCGCGCGGCGCCACCATCGGAAGGCACCGCGCGGATCGCCGAGCTTGTCGGCGGTCGCGGCCGCGATCCGCTGGACGAGCACGCGGCGATCATCGGCGAACGCGGCGGATGCGTCCGGATCGGCGGCGGCTTGCGCGACCGAGCGCGACAACCTGCGCTCGAGCATCGCGACGTATTCTTTCCAGCGTCCGAGCTTCGCGAGCAGGTCGGCCGCGGCCGCCATCGCTTCTTCTTGCTCGGGATCGAGCTCGAGGACGCGCTTGAACGCCTGGAGCGCGCGCGTCGGATTGCCGAGGCGATCGCGACAGATGAAGCCGATCTCGAGGCCGCGCGAGACCTTGCGGATCGGCTCGGGCGACAAGTACATCTCGCGCTCGGCGATCCGCACGGCCGCGTCGAAGTCGCCGCGCGCCTCGTGCAGCCGGCGCAACGTGGTGTGCGCTTCGAGGTGGTTCGGATTGATGTCGCGCAGCAACCCATCGAGCGTCTTGATCGCATCGTTCGGCGAACCGAGCCGCTCCTCGAGGATCGCGGCGCGCTCCATCGCCACTTCCGCGGCTTTCTCGAGGTCGCCCTGGAAGTTCGAGCCGACCAGGACGATGGTCTGGCGATACAGGATCTCGGTGAGCTCGCGCCACTTGCTCGCTTCGCGATACAGCCGGGCGAGGGCATCGAGCGCGCTCCGGCTCTTGGGCGTGAGCTCGAGGACGCGGTGGTACGCCTTGATCGCACGCACCGGATCGTTCAGGTGCTCTTCGAGCAGGGTCGCGTAGGTCTCGAGATCGAACACGCGCACCGCCGCATCGGGCGTGCCCGGCGCCGGCAGTGGGCGGCCACCGTCGAGGCGCTCGAGGATCTGCGCGAGCTCGGGCCAGCGCTGTGCCTTCTCGTAGAGCTCGCGCAGGGCCGCGAGTGCATCCGGATCCGATGGCGATGCATGCAGCGTCGCTTCCCAGCGCTCGAGCGCGCGGACATCATCCTGACGATCCGTCGCGAGCTTCGCGAGCCGCTTGAGCAGCTTCGCGCGCTCGGCCGGGCTCGTCGAGGAGGCCGCGTGATACTCGAGGGTCTGCTCGAGCCGCGGATCGTTCGCCTTGTCGAGCACGCGCTCCATGCGATCGAGCGCATCGCGATCGCCGCTGAGCAGCTCGAGCACCGCGCCGCAGGCGTAGACCACGCCATCGACATCCGCGAGCCGGGTCTCGTAGATCTGTGCGAGCCGGCGCAGCACGTTCAGGCGCTCGCTTCGCTTCGCGACCGGCCAGTCTTTCGGACCGTCGCTCCGCCCGGCCTTCGCCGCGGCGATATTCAGGCGATCTGCTTCGAGATCGAGCTGACGGCGCAACGTGTGGGCGAGGCCCACGTCGTCGCCTTCTTTTTCGTAGAGCTCGACGAGCGCCTTGATCGTCGCATCGTCTTCGGGATTCTCGGCGAGCACTTGCTCGTACAGCTCGATCGCGCGTCGCGGCTCGAGCTGGCGCTCGCGATACGTCTGCGCCATCTTCTTGAGTGACTGCATGCGCGTGACCGGATCACCGGCAGACGCGACCTCGGTCTCGAGGGACTGGACCAGCTGCTCCCACATCTTGCCGCGCGAGGTCAGCCGGCGGAGCGCTTCGGTGACCTTTGGCGAGCCGGGCTCTAGCTCGTGGATGCGCTGCCACGCCTCGATCGCGCGCGGGATATCCCCGAGCCGGAGCTCCGCGAGCTGCGCGATCTCTTCGAGCCGGCGGACCATATCATCGGCATCGGCGCCGGCGTCGCGCGCGTTATCGAGTGCGAACTCGTAGAGGTTGATGAGTCCCGCCCAATCGCGACGCTCGCGAAAGTGATCGACGTAGCGCGCGAGCGCCTCTTCGTGGGTCGGCGAGATGCCGAGCGCTTGATGGAGCAGCTCCGCCGCGCGGTCGCGATCGTTCTGATGCTCGCGCGCGATCGTCGCGAGCTCGAGGATCTCGTTGACGAGATAATCGGTCGGCGTGTTCGGATCCTGACCGAGCGCCGTGATCTCGGCCTCCATCAGGTGCGAGAGCTCTTCCCACTCGTTATCCTCGCCCAGCAGCTCCTTGAGCTCCTGCACGTTCTTGCTACCCGGCACCTCGTAAGCGACGAGCTCGGTGAGGACCTCGACGAGACCTTCACGATTCGGGAGCTGGTTGCGATAGAGCGCGGCGCGCCGGCGTAGCAACTCTTTGCGCTCGTCGGGGTCCTGGACCACCGCGCTGCGATGGCGAAGCATCCGCTCGAGCTCGTCCCACTGCGAGCTGCCTTGCAGCGCCTCTTCGAGCGCGTTCGACGAGGCACGCGTATACGGATCGACGCCGACCGCGCGACGCAGGTAGTTGATGCCGGTCTGATCGTCGCGCTCGCGCAGCTTGCTCTTGCCGAGCTCGACGAACAGCTCGCCGGCCTTGCCGCGGGTCTGGCCATCGCGAAACCCGGGCGTCGAGTAGACATCGGCGAGCGCCTCGGCGATCTGTTGCGAACCTGGATCGAGGCGAGTCGCTTCTTCGAGGTGGTGCGCGGCGCCCTCGAGATCTTTCCCTCGATGCGCGAGCCGGCCAAGCTCGAGGCGGATCGCCGCCTTCTTGACCGGCTGCGCATCCTTGCCGAGCACCTCGAGCTCCGCTTGATAGAGCTTGCCGACCATCACATCGTCGCCGAGCGAGCGATACAGCTCGCGCGCCGCTTCGAGCGCCTCGGTCCGTTGCGGCTCGAGCTTCCAGGCCTGCTGGAAGTGCCAGAGCGCGCGATCGACGCGACCGAGATGATCGTTCCACAGGCCGGCCGCGCGACGATGCTGCGCGGCGCGGCGCTCGATCAGGTCGGGCTTCTTGCGCGCGGCATCGCGCTTCGCGAGCTCGGTCAGCTCGCCTTCGATGATCTCGACCGCCGCGGCTGGATCGTTCGGCTCGACGATCTCGAGCAAGCGGTCCGAGGCGCGATCGTTGGTCGGATCGAGCTCGAGCGACGTCCGGAGATATTCGATCGCGGTCTCGAGCTCGCCGAGGACGATCATGGCCTCGCCGGCTTCGCTCCACGCATCCGCGGCGCGCAGCGGATCTTTTTCGTGCTGCGCCCAGGTCGCGCAGACATCGGCGAGGAGCTCGCCGCGACCCGCATCGCGAAGCTCCTGACGCAGCGCCGTGAAGCCCTTGACCTCGGGCTGCTGGCGAAACACCACGACCTTGGCTTCGAGCGGATCTACCGTTCTGGAAACGTCGGTGATGTGGACCGGATCGTCTGCCATTCCGCGCTCGCGACGTTATCACGAAGCGACGTAAGGGACTGCAATACGGGCGAAATCAGCCCATCGCGTAGAAGAACTCTTCGCGCGTGATCTTGTCGGCCTTCACGGTGAACAGGGCGACCTCGTTCATCTTGAAGCGCTTGCCCGACGCTTTCTGGGTGATGTCGTAGCGAAAGACCACGGCGAACCGGTCGCCGTTCGGGAACGGGCCCTCGACCTCCGCACCGTGGATCTCGTGGGCCGCGACCCAGCCCTTGCTCTTCGCGAGGCAGGCGTCGAGGCCATGCGACTCGGGGTTGCCGCCCGGAGGGGCGCCGGCTTCGACGCTGACGATGTCGGTGGCGTAGAGCTCTTTCATCGCGTCGTCGTTCTTTCCGGCGTTGACGAAGGCGACGAGCTTGGTTCCGATTTCCATGGGAGTCATGCGATCAATTCTGCGCCATCTCGATGACAGCCTGTTGTCAGGTTTCGCACTAAAGTAGGTCGGTGCACGACTTCACTCCCGGGCATGCGATCGCCGGCGGCCTCCTGATCTCGGTCGGCCTCGCGGTGATGCTGATCGGCAGCGGTCGCATCGCAGGGCTCTCTGGCATCGTCGCGGGCGTCATCGGCCTGCAGCGCACCGGTGATCGCGCGTGGCGCGCGAGCTTCCTCATCGGCGCGCTCGCGGTCGGTGCGATCTTCGAGGTCGCCCAACCGCGCACGTTCGACGCAGCCGCATCGCATTCCATGTGGCTCGTCGCGATCAGCGGGGTCCTCGTCGGGGTCGGCACGCGGCTCTCGAACGGCTGCACGAGCGGTCACGGGTTGTGTGGCGTCGGTCGGTTCTCGAAGCGATCGATCATCGCGACCGCGACGTTCTTTGGTGTCGCGGTCGTGACCGCGACGGTCGCGGGGAGGTTCGTATGAATCTCCTGGCGATCATCGGTGGCGCGCTGTTCGGCGCGGGCGTCTGCATCTCCGGCATGGTGCGGCCGTCGAAGGTGCTCGGCTTTCTCGATTTCGGTGGCGCATTCGACGCGAGCCTGTTGCTCGTGATGGTCAGCGGGCTCGTGGTCAGCATGATCACCTGGCGGGTCGTCGCGAAGCTGCGCGCGCCGCGATTCGGCACGGTGTTCCCGCCGCCTGCGTCGAAGATCATCGATCTTCGCCTCGTCGGCGGGGCTGCCATCTTCGGCGTCGGCTGGGGCCTCTCGGGCTACTGCCCGGGCCCCGCGGTCGTGTCACTCGTCAGCGGTGTGCCGGACGCGTTCGTGTTCTGCGCCGCGATGGCCGCGGGCATGTTCGCGATCGAGCTGCCAGCTCATTCGTCGCGCGACGACTGAAGAGACGACGCTACGCTTCGTTGTCGCTGTGCTCGACGAGGTAGCTCGGCCAGGTCTCGATCCGCGGGGCCTGGATCGGCGCCGAGCCGGCCGCGATCGGCGGCACGGTCTGCGCGCGCGAACGAGGCTTGTCTTGCGGTTGGGTGGTCAAGCCACAGCGCGACAGCACGAACTCGACCGCACGCACGCGCTCCTGCATCGAGACGCTCTCGATCGGTAGGTAGCTGATCGAGTGCTGCTCGAGCATGAGCTTGACCATGCCGTCGATCCGCAGGACCGAATCCCACGCCACGCCAGCACGGGTACCGTCTTCTTTGAGCAGCGACTGATGTGGCCGCAGGAAGAATACGATGCCCTGGCTCACCCACTTCATGTAGTCGTGGAAGCGCTGGTCGTTCATCATCGCCCCGGCGTTCGTCGTGTGCTCGGCGACGTACGCGAGGTTATCGAACGCGCGATCCGAGACAAACTTGCCCTCGTGCATCCGCTCGACCTGGACCTGGCGCGCGAACACGCGCTCCTGGTACTCGGCGACGAGGTCCATGTCGGTGCGCAGCGAATCGAGGCTGGCCTCCATCTCGGCGAGGATCGCGCGGGCGACCTCGCTGATCATCGGCAGGCCGTACCGGCGGCTGACGTAGCGACAGAGCGTGGTCTTGCCGGTTGCGTGGCTACCGACGAAGTAGATCCTCATCGCCCATCGATCTACGCGATCCCTCTGACACCCCCGGCGACCCGCCGGGAGTACCAACGATTTCAGCGCTTACGCGCGGGCATTCGGCCTGGGGATCCGGATGTACAGCGCTCGCTTTGTCTTGCAATGCGGGCACCGAAATCCGAGCACGCGCATCGGTTCGCCGTCGTAACGAACCTCCTCGTCGGTGCCATCCGGTTCGAGTAGCGAGCGGCACGTCTTGCAAGGCAGGCTCGGCTTGAGCTTGGCCACTTGGGCCTCACTGGCGCGCAACGCGGTCGCCGGCGCTTCGCCGATCTCGTGCGCCGCGATCAACACCTTCGCGGGCTTGGCGCGCGTGCCGGCAAGCTCTTCGGGTTCGATCGCGAGCTTGCGATTCACGATCACACCGATGCCGATCATCACCGCGACGATCGCGATCGTACCGATGATCATGCCTGCACCAGATCGCGAGTGATCGCCGCGACGTTCGCACAGCCACACAGCGCCATCGCGAGATCGAGCTCGCCGCGCAGCAGGCCGAGCGCGTGCGCGACGCCGTCGCGACCACCGGCCGCAAGGCCCCACAAGACCGGCCGGCCGACGAGCACGGCCTTGGCGCCGAGCGCGATCGCCTTGATCACGTCGCTGCCGCGGCGCACGCCACCGTCGAGCAAGACCTCGGCGCGGCCCGCGACAGCCTCGACGACCCGCTCGAGCACGTCGATCGTCGCCGGCGCGGCGTCGAGCTGGCGGCCCCCGTGATTCGACACGATGACGCCCGCCGCACCCGCTTGGACCGCGCGCGCGGCGTCGTCGGCGCGCACGATGCCTTTGACGATCACCGGCAACGTCGTGATCGAGCGCAACCACGAGATCACCTCCCAGGTCAGCGACGGGTCGAGCAGGGCCGCGAAGTAGGCGGCGAGTCCTGATTCGGGGCGCAGTCGTGGGCTCCCTTGGTGCCCTCGAGCGCTCACGGTCTCGTAGCCCGCGGCGAACATGTTCTGCACGAACAGGTGCTCGGGCAGGGCGAAGCGATTTCTGACGTCGCGTTCGCGCCGCCCGAGGAGCGGAGCATCGACGGTGAGCACGAGCGCCTGGCAACCTGCCTGCTCGACGCGGCGCACGAGCGCTTCGGTCGCCGCACGATCGCGATAGACGTAGAGCTGGAACCAGACCGGTCCGGTCGCGGCCTCGACCACATCCTCGACCGCCGTATTCGACAGCGTCGACAGCACGAACAAGGCCCCTGCATCGCCGGCTCCGCGCACGCTCGCGAGCTCG
This sequence comes from Kofleriaceae bacterium, assembly GCA_025357755.1. Taxonomy (GTDB): domain Bacteria; phylum Myxococcota_A; class Polyangia; order Haliangiales; family Haliangiaceae; genus JABFXX01. The sequence goes on from JANXOP010000245.1 coordinate 21,717, forward strand.
CCCTCGGGGTGAGCGAGCCCGTGAAACGCGGTCGGCGCGACGAGGATCGGCATCGCGAGCGTGTGACCGAGCACGGTGGTCGAGAGGTCGCGCTTGGCGACATCGACGAGCACGCGGTAGTGCAGCTCGTACTCGCTGAAGGCTTCGATGTTGCGCTTCACGCAGCGCTCGTCATCGGCGCCACTCGAGTAGTAGTCCCACGCCATCGTGCCTTGCGGACCGGAGAGGCACTCCTCTGCAGCCGTCTCGAGCTCGCGAAGGCTGAGCAGGTGGTTCATGCCTCGGGCTCGACCCTGACATCGACGGAGAGCGTCTCGCCGCCTCCTCCGACGAAGATCGTGCCGCTGGTCGGCGTGGCATCGAGATAGTTACGCCCGACCGCGACGCGCACGTGCTCGGTCTGCGTGAGGATGCCGTTCGTCGGATCGAAGCCCTTCCATCCGACTTGCGGCAGGTAGAGCTGGACCCATGCGTGCGATGCTTCGCTCTGCACCGTGTTCGTCGCCTTCGGGCCGGTATAGATGTAGCCACACACGTAGCGCGCGGGCACGCCGAGCAAGCGCGCGAGGCAGATCATGAGATTCGTGAAGTCCTGGCACACGCCCCGGCGATTGACGTAGACCTCGAACGGCGTCGTCGACAGCGTCGTCGAGTTCTGGAGGTACGTGTACTCCTTGTGGATCGTCTGATTGATATCGAGCAGCGTGTCGAGCAGGTCGTACTCGTTGCGCTTGACGAAGCTCATCGCATATTCGGCGAGCTCGGCGAGCTCGGTCTCGGGCAGCTCTTGCGGCAGGAGGAACGGATCGAGGACCTGGCGCTGCCAGGGCATCCAGACGAGGGGAATCGTCGAGCTCACGCGGAGTGGACCGAACCCCAGCGGATCGACATCGAGCAGCTGCACGGTGCTGCGTGCTTCGATGATCATCTCGGAGAACGGCGACTCGATGTTCACCCGCTTCACGCGGTTGCCGAACACGTCTTCGTAGTCGCGCGCCGCGCCGGCGACCGAGACCTTGAGATCGTGATGGATCAGATTTTGGTAGCGATCGTGATACGGCGTGAGCCGCAGGTGGTGCTGCGAGCGCTCGATCGCCTTGGTGTAGCGATACACCGTGCGATGGGTGATGTGGTACGTGCGCGCCTCGGCGCGACGCGGCAGCCGCGGCACGGTGTTGCGGTGGATCGGCTCGCCGGTCGAGCGCTGCTCGATCACGGCGCCTTCGCGGATCACGAGCAGCTCGCCCGGTGCGAGCCGGCGCCACTTCACGGCCTTGTCGGCATCGCCAGCGAGCGCGCCGAGTTGCTCGGTGCAAACGATCATACCCTTGCGCGCCTTCGCGCCGCGTTTGGTCAGATCGATCTCGAGGTCGACATCGCCGATCGCGATCTTCTCGTAGGGCGGCGTGAGCTCGCCGATCCACATCGGCGCGCCGCGCCGATCCGCGTGCACGAGCAAGTCGCGCCCGTCGGTCACGCACATGGTCATGCCACCGTGCTCGTTGAGCTCGGAGAGCCACGACACGATCGCGTCGAGGTCGGCCTCTGCGAGGTTCTTCCACTTCATCGCGACGAGCTTGTTCAACAACGTACAGAACAGCTGCTCGGTATCCGTCGAGCCGATCGGTTCGAACGGGCCGGGAATCTCGGTCGGCTTCTTGTCGAGCGAGCCCGCGTGCGCGAATAACCAATCGCGCCGACCCCACGCACGCGAGAACGGCTGGGTGTTCGCGTCGGAGAGCGACCCCCAGGTCGCGTGACGAATGTGGAGCACGAACAACGACGACGCGACTTGCTCCCATGCAAGGGCGAGCTGGCTGCGCATCGAGCCCTGCGGAGGCGCGGGCTCCTTGAGAATCGCCGACGAGGGTTCGCCCGCGGGGTAGTACCCGAGGCCCCAGCCGTCCGGCAGCGTGCGACCTGCATCGAGGCAGTGCAGCGTGAACGACGGAGCCAGCTCGCCCTCGAAGGACATCGCGAGCAGGTTCGGCATGCCGGCAGTCTAGCTCCCCGGCCTACGACTCGCCGGTCCTCAGGCGCCCAAAAGCTCGCGGCCGAGCGTCCCGCAGATCGCATGCACTTCGTCGACGATGTGCGTCAAGAGATCGTGAACCGAGGCGAACGGTTCCTTCGAGCGCGTCGTCACCCACGCATCGAGGACGCGCAGTCGCTCGAGCGATTGGCCGCCGGGCAGGGCGTGCGCTTCGGGCGGTCGGATGTGGGCCAGGCGCTCGTGCGCCGAGCGCACGCAGTACGCGATCGATCGTGGGAACGCGGTCTCGGCAACGAGGAACCGCGCGACCGCCTCGGAGGTGATCCGGCTCGTCACCTTCTTCATGAAGGCTTCCTGGCCCGACATCGCGCGCAGCAGGGACACCCACAACGAGGTCTCGATCAGCTCGTGACCGCGGACCTGCGCCGGCGTGATCGACGTGAACGCGTGGTGATGCACGTCGAGCATGCGCGCGGTCTGGCTGACGCGTTCGAGCAACACCCCGAGCCACATGAAATCGAGCGGCTCGTCGTGCAGCATCGTCGAGCGCAGCAGGCCGAGCAGGAGCTGGCTCGAGCGTCGCACGCGCTGGTACACGTCCTCGCGATTCATTACGTAGTCCTGCTGCTCGGTCGCAGGATCGGTGAACCACAGGTGGAGCTCGTTCGTGACCTCCCACGCCTCGAGCGAGAGCACTTCGCGGATCCCGCGCGCGTTCCAGCGTGCACCACTGACCGAGGACGCGAGCGAAACGCCGTTGGTCTGGTTCCACACCATGAAGCGCTGCACGAGCTCGCCATCGCCCCACGCGGGTGAATCCTCGGCACCGTCGGCGACCTGCTCGAGGAACGCATCTTCTTCACCGCTCACGACGATGATCGGGCGCCAGACCTGCGCGCTCGGCAGCTCGGCATCGAGCGCGAAGCTCGCGGCTTGCGCGAGCATGCGAGCGGTCGATTCGGCGCGTTCGATGTACCGGCCATACCAGAAGCAGTGATCGGCGACGCGCGAGATCACGTGGTCTCCTTGAGCACCCAGGTGTCTTTGCTACCACCGCCTTGCGACGAGTTCACGACGTAGCTGCCGCGCACGAGCGCGACGCGCGTGAGCCCGCCGGGCAGCACCCACGGGCCTTCGCGAGAGGTCAGGATGTACGGGCGCAGATCGACCCGGCGCGGCTCGACAGTTCGGTCCTCGCCGATCCAGGTCGGACAGCTCGATAGCTCGACGCGATGCTGCGCGATGTACTTGCGCGGCTCGGCGATGATCCGGCAGCGGAACTCGTCGCGCTGCTCCGCGGTCGACTGCGGGCCCATCAACATGCCGTAGCCGCCGGCCTCGTCGACCGCCTTGACGACCATGTCGCCGAGATGATCGAGCACGTACGCGCGATCGTCGTCGCGCAAGCACACGTAGGTCGGCACCTGGTCGAGGAGCGGTTCCTCCTCGAGGTAGAACCTGATCATGTCAGGGACGAAGGGATAGATCGCCTTGTCGTCGGCGACGCCGTTGCCAGGCGCATTCGCGAGGGCGACGTTGCCCGCCGCGTACGCGCGCATCAGGCCGCGCACCCCGAGCACGCTCTCCTTGTTGAACACTTCCGGATCGAGGAAGGCCTCGTCGGTCCGGCGATAGATCACGTCGATCCGGCGCGGGCCACGGGTCGTCCGGCAGAACACCTTGTCCTGATCGACGAACAGATCGGCCGCTTGCACGAGCTCGAGGCCCATCGTCCGCGCGAGGAACGAGTGCTCGAAATAGGCCGAGTTGAACGGGCCCGGCGTGAGTACGACCGCGGTCGTCTCTCCAGCAGGCGCGGGCGAGACCGAGCGCAACGTCTCGGCGAGCCGGGTCGGATAGTGATCGACGCGATGGACGCGCGCGGCATCGAACACGCGCGGGAAGATTCGCTTCGACAACAGCCGGTTCTCGACGACGTACGACACCCCCGACGGCGTGCGCAGGTTGTCTTCGAGGACGCGCCACGTGCCAGCAGAATCACGAATGAGATCGATACCGGAGATGTGGATGCGCACGCCACCGGGCGGCTTGATCCCGCGCAGCATCGGCAGGTAGCCCTTCGAGGCGAACACCATCTCGCCAGGCACGATGCCTGCGGCGATGATCCGTTGATCGCCGTAGACATCGTCGAGGAACATGCCGAGCGCGCGGAGCCGCTGCTTGAGGCCGACCTCGAGCCGGGCCCAATCGGCGGCCGCGATCAGCCGCGGTAACAGGCAGAATGGAAAGATCTTCTCGGTGCCGCGCGAGTCGTTGTAGACCGAGAAGGTCACGCCCTGCTGGAGCAGCGACTTCTCGGCGAGCGCTTGCGCGCGAGCGAGCTCGTCCTTGCCGAGCGCGTGCAGCATCTGCAGCACGCGCGCGAACCCCGGACGTGCGGAGCCGGTGTCGAACAGCTCGTCGAACGTCGAGGGCAGGGCGGTGTAACCGTCGAACAGGCCAGGGCGCAGTGCGATCTGGCTCTGGCTTTGCCGCTGCAGCATCGCGACCATCGTAGCGGCTGAACTCGATTTACACGAGACGAAGGTCGATCGTGAACGGGCGAACCGCGCGGTGAAATCCCTCGACGTGGAGCTCGTCGTGATCGCGCGTGGTGATCGAGATGCGCTCGTTGCGGCGCGCCGCGGCCTCGCCGTCGTCGGTTGGCAGGCCTTCGTACGCGCCGCCCGTCGGCTTCCACGCCCACAACTCGATCCGTTGCGAGCGGCCGCCCCACGCCCACTCGATCACCAGCGGATCGATCGAGGGCAGCCCCGGGTGAAAGCCGGGCGACGGCTGGAACACGCGATTGCGCACGCCGATCGCACGGACCCCGTCACCGAGCGCGACGAGCTGCGCCCACTTCCCGGCGATCGCGATCCGGTCGGGACCCACACCTTCGAACGAGAGCTCCCAGCGCTGGGTCGAAGCATCGACGAGCCGCGAGGTCGCCGTCTCTTGCGAAGCGACGTCGCCGACGAGCGGCCAGAACTCCAGCGCCGGCCGGACCGTGAGGATCGCTTCGCCGAGCCGGCACGTGATGCCGGGCGCGCGCCAATCCTCGAGCTCGCTGCGGAGCTGCGCGGGGAGGCCGAGGCCGTGCTGGTCGAGATCGCCGAGCACGAACCGGAGGTCGCGCGACAAGGCGCTCGGGAGCGCGAAGCGATCGTGGAGGTCTTCGAGCCCCTCGTCGACTGGCACGAAG
>JANXOP010000273.1 GCA_025357755.1 Kofleriaceae bacterium
CGAGCATCTGGGGCGACCGGACCTACCTCGACATGTCCCTGCTCGACACCACCTACGCCGCTGCGGCCTGACCACCGATCACCCGACGACGAATCTCGATGTTTCCCCTTCAGGCAATCACACAAAAAAAGGGACTTGACCGGTTGCCGCGCGCATGCAGCTTGCTGGCGATGGAGGCAATGCGCCGACGCTGCAGGTCCCGGCGATCGATGGGACAGTCGCGGATGCCGGCGCGCAAACCACGCTTGCCGCGCACGAGATGCGCACCGACTACCTGGGATTCCAGAGGCACCTGCTCGCAGTCCAGAAGGACGCGACGTTTCACGAGGGGGACAAAGACACTGCTCGCTTGGCGCAGATCAACGAGAACAAAGAGTTCGTTCGCAATGTCGGAACCACCATCGACACCGCGATGCGCGTGATCGATGAGGCCCCGGCAGCCATTTCGACCGCTACGACCAAGGTAAATAGATTTGGGGCGACCCTCGGCGCTGCTGCCAACAAGCGTCAGATCATGAAGGGTGGCCGCCCCACTCATAACCCGACGTATCTCGCCATCGACGCACACGGCAACCAAGTCGTGCGCAACGTTCAAACCGGAATGGACCGAACGATGGAGAAGAAGCCCGGCGAGGCTTACGTGCATACGCCGACACCTGAGGCCGAGGGCCCAACGATTCCGACGAGCGTTAGCGAGGTGTTTGGAAAGATTGTCGACTTTGCGTACGCGGGCGAGGTCAAGCAGATCAATTTCCACCTCGAGACCATCAAAACACGCTGCGCGATCATTCAGTCTGTGAGCGATGCGCTCGAGACAACGCAACTGATCGAGAAGTTCCAGAACTCCCTGAATCACTTCGCGCTCAAGTGTGCTGAATTGCAGAAGCGGATCGAAGCTCGACGCCAGCAGTACCTCGAGTTCGGTGTCCAGCTCGATAATTTCGCACGGACCGATCACGGTTCCAAAAAAGCCGGGCTCGCTCCGAGCAAGGGCGGCGAACGCTATGCGAGCATCATGACGATGGTTTCGACGGTGCGTGAGGTCATGTCTCTGGGGCAAGCAACGAAGGAGGGGTTCGAATCGACGCCGCAACTCTCGAGATGGGCGCTGGACATCATCGATCGGCGCGAGCGCACCGACGATGAACGTTCGGACATCAGCTTCATGCAGATGCCGAACGATGAACTGCAGCGCATCAACAACATGCACGAGCAGGTTCATCTGTTCGAACAAAGCTACGACCGCGAAAAATCACTTCTCGCGCCCGTAGATGCGGAAGCTCAGGTGGTATTCGCCGCCGTCAGCCAAGGCACGGGTGGTTCGGAAAGTGGAGGGCTCTACTGATGTTGCGATTAACTGGTTTGTTGGGATTTTTCGTCGTCGTCGGATGTCACTCGTCGCACAAGGTCTCGGTGCACGTCGAAGGCAACGGCCATTGCTTTCCATCAATTGCGGTGCGAACCACGGTTGAGGGAACGGCGGAAACAAAACAGGACCGCCAAGCAATGCCGTGGACTTTCGAGCTGCCGAAAGGTCTTGAAGACCTCAGGATCGACATCTTCAATACGGATCCTCCTGGCTGCACTCAGGTCCAGTGTCAGATCACTGTCGACGGCAAGGTGGCGCCGGCGAATGCAGATCCGAAGCACGCGATCTGCGAATGGAAGCCGTGATAACCATGCGCCGTCGTTCATGGAACGGGTGGGCGCACCTTCGCGAGTCATGATCGTCTATTTTTTCTCGCTGTTGACTGCGGCGGGCTGTCACTCGTCGCACAAGGTCTCGGCGCGCGTCGAAAGCACCGGACATTGTTTTCCGTCGGTCATGGTGCGGACCACGATTGACGGAAAGGCGGAGGCGAAACAGAGCAACCAAGCAATGCCCTGGAATCTTGAGTTGCCGACCGGTCTCGAGGACCTCAGGGTCGATGTGTTCAATTCTGATTCACCCGGATGCACCCAGGTCCAGTGTCAGATCACTGTCGATGGCAAGGTGACGGCGACGCACGCAGACCCGAAGCAGGCGATCTGCGAATGGAAGCCGTGAGCCAGCAGAAACAATAACTTAGACAGCCACGCAACCCGTGGCGCGACGTGCCGACAACAGGCGCATGAGTCGCGAAGCACTCCGCGTTTTTGCAGGCTGCAGCCTGGGAACAGGTCCCACCCGGCCGGCTCGACACGTCGATGGACAAGTCGTCGAGTCGGTCGCCCCGAAGCGTCCGGCACCGGTACCGATCGCTTCGATCGTCGACCAAGAAGTCTCGCGGATTATCGATACCCAACCTCTCTACGGGGAATCGGTTCAAGCCGCGTTCGGTCGCAAGGAGTCCGAGCTGCGGGCACTCTTCGCGAGCTTGACCCAGAGTGAAGCGGCCGAGCTGCTCGATCGTGCGAACAGCACCAGCCTTTCGCGCCTCAATGCCGAGCGTCGAAACCGACTCATCACCTTCCTCACGGCGGCCGTCAAGGGCCGGATGGTGCAGCAATGAACGCGACGACTCACGCCTCGTACGTGCAGGCGCAGCTTCGCATCACCTACCAGCGCATCTACGAGGCGGTGAACCGCCTCACGTCCGTCCCCACCGAAGACGAAGCGCAATGGTTGGAGATGTGCAGCGAACGCGAGCGGTTCATCGATGCGACCGCACCCGTCGGGTGGCAGCTCGGGCGACTTGGTCTGAGCCCCACCGAATCGCGCGTGCTGTGGACGCTGATCGCGCAGGAGCTATCGACGACCGCACGACTCCAGTTGCGCGAGCTCGCCACGGAGACCGAGATCGATCCGACGCTCGACGTGGTCCGTCGTGTCGTTTACGGCGAGTCGCCATCGCTCGATGTCTGGCGCGAGCTCTCGGCTGCGGGCCGTCTGCGCCGTGACTGCTTGGTCGAGGCCGTGGGCTCGGAACAGATCCCATCGCACCGCGTCGCGATTCGCTTGTCTCCTCGTGTTCTCGCGCTCGCTCACGGAGATCCGGAGGCGGATGAAGAACTTCGCCCGGTGCTCGTGAGAAAATCGAACGAGCGGAACATCGAGCAGCTTTTCATCGATAGCAGTGCCCTTGCGCAAGCGCGTGCATGCATCACGAAGAAATCCGGATTCACGATCGTCACGGGCTTGGTCGGAACCGGTAGACGGTCTCTGCTCGAAGCCGTTGCGCGCGAACAGGGCCGCGAAATGCTCGTGCTCGATGCGCGCCAGGTCAGCACCGACAAGACCGCAGCGGATCGTCAAGCACGGATCTTCTCGCGCGAGTGTCGGTTGCTCGATCGCATTCCACTCATTCAGAATATCGAGGCGCTCGAGGCGAGCGACAACGTGCCTGATCGCGTCGCCGTGTTCGAAGCCGCACTGAAGCTGCCGACCTGTGCGACCGCTTCGAAGACCGTGGCGCGTCGTTGGCTCGAGCCGGTTCGGACGATAGAGCTCAAACCTCTGACCGGTTCGCAACGTGCCGACCTTTGGCAGCATGCTCTTCCCGCGGCCAGCTCGGGAAACGCTGACCTCCTCTCGACGCTGTATCCACTCGCGCCTGCGATGATCGCTTCGGTCGGAGCGGCGGCGATCGAAGCTGCCGGCGATGACCCTCTACATCCGCGACACATCTCCACCGGGATTCGCGCGGTCCTGGACGACCGCATGGCCGGACTCGCGAAGCGCATCACGATCTCCCAGAGCTGGGATGATCTCGTTCTCCCCGACGATCAAACGCTCGCGGTCGTCGAGCTTCTCGCGCGCATCCGCACACGACGCAAGGTCTACGAGGACTGGGGATTCGCCGAGAAGATCGGCAAAGGCCTCGGCGTCACGGCGCTGTTCTCGGGTCCACCGGGCACAGGCAAGACGATGTGCGCCGGGCTCATCGCGAAGGATCTTGGCACCGAGATCTATCAGGTCGAGATGTCGAAGATCGTTTCGAAGTGGGTTGGTGAAACCGAGAAGAATCTCGCCGCGCTCTTCGACGCGGCCGAAGCGGGGCATGCTGTTCTTCTCTTCGACGAAGCAGACTCGCTCTTCGCCAAACGTACGGCGGTCACCAGTAGCAACGACCGATACGCCAATCAGGAGACGAACTTCCTGCTCCAGCGATTGGAGAGCTTCGCGGGCATCTGTATCCTGACGACGAACCACGAGCCTGCGATCGATGAAGCCTTTCGGCGTCGTCTTGCGATTCATCTTCGCTTTCCGCTCCCCGACGAAGACGAGCGTGAACGGCTCTGGCAGGCGATGCTGCCGGTGCGTGCGCCGGTGGACACGAACCTGGAGCTCGATCTGCTGGCACGAAAGTTCGTGATGGGTGGCGGCAACATTCGCAACGCCGTCCTGCGTGCAGCGTTCCTCGCGGCGGACGCCAACGAACAGATCGGTAGCTACCATCTGCGTCAAGCCGCTCAGCTCGAGTATGAAGCAATGGGTAAGCTCGGCGCGCGCTGACTCGAACTACGCGTCGACGACGCGGTCGCGGGTTCGTTTTGCGACCGTCATTCGCTCGTCGGTGTGAGCGAGCAGGTCGTTAACGTCGCGCCGACGAGATTCTTGGGGACAGCGACCTTCACGATCGCGACGACCCCGTGGCGCCACTGCACGCTGCAACGTTCGGAGCTTGGGCAGGGCAAGCCTTGGCATCGCGTACGCGACCGTCGTCGTGATGCCGTCGAGCCTGATCGCCTCGAGCCCGACCAGTCTACGGAACCGAACTGCATGCCCGGCACGATCGCCAACGCGCTGCACCTCGATGCGCTTCCCACCGATACGGAGATAGCGCGCGGTCTCGACGACGTCTTGCTCGGGACTCGCCTGCAGACACGACGGGCTTTCGTGCGTTTCCGGATGCGTCGGTCTGGCTCGCCCACGGTGCCACCCACGGTCGCGCGGAGGTGCTGCCCATCGCGGTGTGGCGAGAAGCGCTGGGCGCCTGCTTGTTCGGGACCACCGCGCTCAGCGCCGCTCTCGGCACTCCTGCGACCGCGTTCGCTTAACCTAGAACAGCGAGCCCTGTCGAGTAGGCCGAGTGAATGTCCGCAGCTCGCGAGGGCCCGCAGGTGGCGTGTTCGAGCGATCGTCTCCAACCGGCGCGCACGGCAATCCGACCCGACGGCACGTCGCGAGATAGATCGCCGCGATCATCGCCTTGACCGGCTGCGCATCCTCCGCGACATGCGCGAGGACTCGCGAAGCGCGGCCCGGGAACGCGATCGCGAGCCGTTCGGCGAACACGGCATCCACCGGCGATGGCAGGCGCAGAAATCCGAGCGTCGCCCGCCGCGCACCCGCGGAAGCAGCTGCGGTGATGAGATCGGCGAGCCGCTCCTCTCCCAACCCGATCACGAGCGGGCTCATGGCGAGACCGACGTCGATGTCACTGGCGGCGAGGCGCTCGATCGTTCGCATCCGCCGGGCTGGCGTGGGCGCACCGGGCTCGAGCTTGCGAGCCACATCCGCATCCCAGAATGGAATCGAGATCGTGACGGTGATCCGCGCTCGCTCGCGAAGCTGCAGGAGCAGGTCCAGGTCGCGCTCGATCAGCGCACCCTTCGTGATGATCGCGACGGGGTTGCGGTACTCGGCGCAGACTTCGAGACACTGGCGCGTGATCCGATACGCTGCCTCGAGCGGTTGATAGCAATCGGTCGCACCGCTCATCACGATCACGTCGCCTTGCCACGAACGCGCCTCGAACGCCTCGCGCAGGAGCGCCGCCGCGTTCGGCTTGACGACGATCTTCGTATCGAAGTCCGTCCCCGCACCGAAGCCGAGGAGCTCGTGCCGACGGCGCGCCTCGCAGTAGGCGCACGCGTGCTCGCAGCCGCGATAGGGGTTCACGCCGTAGCTGAAACCGACGACCGCTTCGTCATTCTTCGAAAGGATCGTGCGCGTTGCATCCTCGAACACTTCGCGGTGCGCCTCGGGAATCTCGTCGAGATATTCGACCTCGCTCGTGCGCCACGAGTTCGGAGGATTGGAGACGAGACGGCGCACGGTCGGACCAACCGTAGCGCCTCGATCAGACGACGGCTCGACCTTTCACGCCCGAAGTCGAAGCATCCGGTGACATTCGGAGATCGTGTGCTGCGATCGAACGCGCGTAAGGCGCCATCGGGAACGTAGATAGGGCAACGGCGATGCGATGGTAAGCCCATCCTCCGCCTTTCTCCACGTCATCTGGACCTGCTCGTCGAGCACATATCGAGCGTCGCAGCCAAGGCACACATGATCGGTCCGTCTCTCACCGCGGGCAGGCCGGTCGGCAGCAAAGCTCGTCGATGGCTCGGGCCGCGCATCGGGGGGTCACGCCGAGACGAGTAATGCGTCGCAGGCTGGGCAGTGCAACGTGGTGTGAGAAGTTGCGCGGGCTGGCAGGTGCTCGATGCGCCATGACTCGCGCGTGCTTCCGATCTTGAGGAACACGTCATGCACGACAGCGCCTCCACAGCTGGCGCATTCGAACTTGTCCTGCCGCCACATGCCGCCGGTCTCTCCCTCGGCGTTTTCGACCGTCGGTCGGATTGCCATCGAGCTCTCACAGAACGGGCAACGCATGGTCAGGAGTTTCCTTTCGGCGCTACGGGCGTTTCGAGGCGACGAGCGTAACGCGCAGCTCGCCAGAAACGAACCGTTGGAGTTCGGCAATCGTGACCACGTGTTCGTCGCTTGCTTGCGCGTGCGTCAAGATTGGTGTCGCGAGCATCACTACGAGAATGATGGTGATGTTCACGTCGCACTTCTGGTTCGAGAGCGACACCTGATCGCCGTACCGGATTCGGCGACGCCGTCGACACGGATGAGAATGCAATGGTCCGTGTTGCGCCGAGCAGGCGCTTCGCGTAGAGAAACCTATGAACGAGAGCAACGACCACGGCGTGCGAGAAGCCTGGAAACGCGTCGAAGCATGGCTTGCGCGCGAGCATCCATCTGGTTCGCAGATCCTGGCGCCCGGCGCGAGCGTTGTACAAGTTCAGCAGCTTGCTGCCGATTTTGGCAAGGTGCTCCCCGAAGATCTACAATCCCTGTTCGTCGTCCATAATGGCAATGATCCAAGCTTCGAGCTCGATTGGTTCGTCCATAGCTGCGCGTACGATTGCGGCGGCGGCCGTTTCAAGCTTCTCTCGATCGACGAGGCAATCGCAGAGTGGCGGCTACGGAACGATTCGCTGAAAATCTCAGACGAGGAGAACGCTTCGCTCGCCGGGGCAGCTGCTGGGGTGAAGCCGGTGTATTGGAACCGCACCGGGTGGTTGCCACTGGCTCTCGGCGACGATGCCGACTGCTTCTTCGTCGACCTCGATCCGGCGGACGGTGGAACCGTTGGTCAGGTGTTCGCTTGGTATAAGGCGGACGGCGCGGCGCGCGTCGTCGCTTCGAGTGTCGGGGCCTGGCTCTCGCTCCTTGCCGACGGCATGGATCAGGAGCGATGTACGTGGACGAGGAGGGGGTTCACCATGAGGACGAGTAAAATCAGCTGCCACGTTCGAGTACGCTGCGTGCCATGCGAAGCATTCGGATAGTGATCGTCGGTGCGATGGTTTGCTCGGCTGCATGCGGCGGCAAGACCGACAAGGGTGGGGCGGGCGGTCCGCAGACCTATCAGTTGTGGACCGACAGGACCAAGACGACGCCTGCCGGCGGCGTGACGCTGCACATCACCTGGCCCGCGGACTGGAAGGTGCTCCAGACCCTCGCTGACACCGTCGATGTCAAGCCTGCCGGAGCGACTGGCACGTTCGAGGTCAAGATGATCGTGCGGCCTTGTCCGGACGGCGCGGTCGATGCCGCTTGCATCGACAGCTGGCGCATGTCGGACAACTACGACATCGACCTCGCGAACAAGGTCGTCAACGGACGCGGCTGGCTGACCAGGAAGATCGGCGACCAAGTCGATGGCTCGCTGTTCGTGTTTCACCCGGCGACCAAGACCGTGGTCCAGTGCCGCACCCTGGTCAGCAGCGAGAACGAGGACAAGCTCGCGATCGGGCGCAAGGCGTGCGAGAGCCTCACGTTCTGAGCTGCGCGAGATCCGATGATCGAGTCGGCGTCGCGACTGCGCTATGGTCGGAGCCCACATGGCGAACGAGCCCGAAGCGTCGCGACGCACGCTGTATCCACCCATCGAACCTCATCACTCGGGGTACCTGCGCGTCTCCGACGTGCACGAGCTCTACTTCGAAGAGTGTGGCAATCCGCAGGGCAAGCCCGCCTTGTTCCTCCACGGCGGTCCCGGTGCGGGATGCGATCCGCGCGCGCGCTGCTTCTTCGATCCAACCGCGTATCGCATCGTGTTGTTCGACCAGCGCGGTTGCGGACGGAGCCGGCCGCCGGCCAGCCTCGAAGATAATACGACCTGGAGCCTGGTCGCCGACATCGAGGCCTTGCGCGAGCATCTCGGGATCGACCGCTGGCTCGTGTTCGGCGGATCGTGGGGATCGACGCTAGCACTCGCCTATGCCGAGACCCATCCTCGACGCGTGAGCGAGCTCGTGCTGCGCGGCATCTTCATGCTCACGACCTTCGAGTTGCGCTGGTTCTATCAGGAAGGTGCGAGCGCACTGTTTCCCGATCGTTGGGAAGCCTACGTGAGCGCGATCCCACTCGACGAGCGCGGCGATCTGATCCAAGCGTTCTACAAGCGCCTGACCAGCGACGATCGTGCAACCCGGGTTGCTGCCGCGCGCGCGTGGTCGGTGTGGGAGGCCGCGACCAGTTACCTCCACGTGAACGACGAAAACGTGACCAAGTGGGACGAGGAAGAGTTTGCGGTCGCGGTCGCGCGGATCGAGTGCCACTACTTCATCCATCGCGGATTCTTCGAACCCGAAGATCAGCTCCTGCGTGGCGTCGATGCGATTCGCCAGCTTCCGGCGGTGATCGTGCAAGGGCGCTACGATGTCGTGTGTCCGATGCAGACTGCTTGGGCGCTGCACCGGGCGTGGCCGGAGGCCGATTTCCGGATCGTGCCGGATGCGGGACACTCCGCGTTCGAAGCCGGGAACACCCACGAGCTCGTGAGTGCGACGGATCGGTTTCGGCTCACATCGGCGTGAACACGTAGCCGGTCGCCAGCGAGGCCTTGCCTGCCGTGAAGGCGCCGGCTTGTACGCCCAGGGTCCCATCCGGCGATTCGATACCGATCACGGCCATCGAGCCCGAAGCGAGGTCGGCGGTTTGAGCGCCGCGGTCGAGCTGGCAGTACGCGAGCTCGATCACCCCCGTGGTGAACAGCTTGACCTGCATCGTGACGTGCGAGGTCTGATCGGCCGAAACCCCACCGATCGCGAAGTCGCTCCACTCGACGGTGATGTGGTCGCTCGCCTCCGCCGCACGGATCTCACTACGCGACGAAACATAGGAGAGGTGGAACATCCAGAACGGCGCGATGAAACCATCGGGATCCGAAGGCGAAGGGATCGCGACCGGATCGACGAGCGTGGTGATGTTCGTGGCACCGCTCGCTGGAAACAGGAACAGCTGTCCCTGCTCGGCCACCGCCATCCGACCCGCGGTCTGGTTCCAGAACGGAACGGCGGTGGGTAGGTTGAAAATATCGGTGACGTGGGTGAAGCCGCCGAGCGGGAGAACCTGCGGACTTGCGAGCGGATCACAGCTGCCGGTCTTGGTGGTCATCGTGTAGCCGGTGATGGCCGACGAACCCGAGCCCGATCCAGATCCGGACCCTGACCCCGAGTCGAGTTGCGGTCGGGCATCGACCTCTGTCTGTGGATTCGAGTCGTTGCCGCAGCCGGCGAAGAAACACAGCGTCCATACGGTCATCCACTTCGTCATGCCCGCTGATGCTAAGCGAGCCCGGGATGTGCGGTGGTCGGACCGCGCTGTGATCACCGCTCGCTGGCGAAACGCGGCCTGCCTGAGTGTACTTGCTCGGCCCCGAGGCGAGCTTCCGGTGCGCCGGACGACAACCGGGACCTCGAGATTGCACATCGGGCGACTCGTTCACTTGGAGGGTTTGAGCTCGCTCGCCGTCGCGTGTGCCGTGGTTACTTCAGCGCCGCTGCGAGTAGGCGAGCACGAACAGCGCACTCGCGATCATTTGAAAGAGCAGCGTCCCGAGCGGGGTCACGATCACCCCGACGATCATGACAAACAGCGCTACGTGCCGTGGCCGGAGCCTCCGAACCTCGACCACGTGCGCGATGTCGAGGGTGAGGCCCGTCATCGCAAGTCCGCACGCGATGGCAAACCCCCAGGTGCGATCGATCGCGTCGACCAGCGAGGCGGCATCGAAGGCTGCGGCGAATAGTGTGGCCCCGATCGCCAGGAGGATGGCTGGATCGTCGAGGAGTACTCGTCGATGCAACGGCTCGAGCGCAGGTGATCCGATCGGAGGCTTTGCACGCCTGCATCGCGCGATCACGAAGGCGATCGCCGCGACAGTGCCGACCAAGCCGGCCAGTACCCGGCCTGCCAAAGCGGCGGCACCCTTGCGAGTACCAGCACGGCGGTCCGCATGATGCGGAGCCGAGGTAGCGTCGAACGCACCCACCGAACGAGCTCGACACCTTTGCCATCGTCGAGGTCGTAGTCGACCAAGGCGATGTCGAATTCCGGCCCTCGGACAGCGGCTCGAGCACCGGCGATCGTGGGTACGACCACGACGTCGTCGGTGGGGAGAAACGACTGTGCCACCAACGCCGTGAACTCGGGATGGTTGTCGACGAAGAGGATTCGCATCAGGATCGAGACGCTTTGCTCGTGGTCACTTTGTAAAGGACTCGGCCGCAACGGCCGGCCGGCATATTCCCGAGGTCCCCGTCAGGGCACAGATGCTGCCGGCTCGGCAGTCGACGTCGGACCTGCAGGCTTGCATGCAGTATGCGGTTGCGGCCTCTCCAAAGCCCACTTGCGCGCACGTGGTGCCCGGGCCGCAGCTGCCACGCTCGCCGAGCTTGCACGGCTTCACACAGTCCGCGTGAACCCGACCGAGAAGCGGCATCGTGATGACGCATTGCAGGTCATCGGTGCACTTCGAGACCAGGCATCGAGCGTCGACGACATTTGCGCAGACCGGATTGTCGAGAATTCCGGGTGCGCACGTCATCCCGCTCTTACATTCTGCGTCGGAATCGCATCCTTGTTCGCAGCGCTTCTCCGGCAGGAATCCCGTGGCGTCCGCGCGGCAGCGAGACCCCGCCGGGCAGCTCCGATCCTGATCGCAGATGAGCGGCAAGCAAGTTCCCTGCTCACAAGCGAGGCCCGCCGTACAGATGAGGTCACGCGGGCTGTGATCGTTCGCAATCCCGATACATGACTCGCCGGATCGCCGAGTCCCTGTTTTGACACATTCGAAGATTGCGCCCGATGGCATCACGATCGGCGTGCACGCTCCGCCTTCCCCGCAATCCGCGTCTTGTCCGACGCCCGAACACTCCGAGGTCCGACACCTCCCGATCAACTTCGTTGTTGGAAAGCACACCGCGTCGGGCTCGCAGTCATCGTTTGAATTGCACTGCTTTCCGCATTGCCGCGCACCGCTCGCGGCCACGACGCACGGTGCACCGCAGCCTACCTGGCACTCCTTGTCCGTCGCAAAGGTCCGGGCGTCTCGGGAAGGCTCGAGCGCGGTGGCCCGCCTGCCACCTGGCGATGGAAGCGCCGGTTCGAGGTTCGATCGCAGCACCGGACGAGCCAGCGATCGGTTCGAGCCCGAGTCGCGCGTCATACGGCCGGCGTCGTGCAGCTTGTCATGTCCTCGCGATCCGCCAACGATCAGATAGCCGCACATTGCGGCGAGAATTATCAAAGCGGCGAACAGGGTCTTTTTCATCGACGACGGTTTCAGCTGCCAGCAAAAGCTCACGTTAGGCAATTGTCATGCCGGTGGCGCCACGGCGTGAGAGCGCCTCGCTCTCGCGAATCGACGAGTGAGGTCGAGCGTCCCGGTCATCGTGGCAAATATCGTCGAGCGACGCGGCATTCTGGCAGCGCGATTCGCATCGATTCTCACCATCGAATGTATCTCCGCGTTTGCTCGACCGTGGTCCTCGAGCGTTGGAAGTCCAGGACCGTCATCCTCGACCAAGGCTTATTCCGCCCCCACCTCTGTCGAGGTACGACCGCAGCTTCCGGCGACCATCATGATCGTGGTCACCAGAACCAAGTAGGATCCGCGCCATGGCATGTGGATGGCGGGCAGGAGTTGCTGCGTTGGTGGTCGTTGCCGCGAGCGCGTGTTCGGATCGCGACGCGAAAATCGAGGCTGCGCGAAAGATCGTTGCGATCGTCGACCGACAATTTCAGGAGTGCGTTTTCGGGGCTGAGGTTCCGCCGGCCGAGCTCGGGCGCACCGAGGTCATCGCTGAGGTGACGGGAGCAGCCGATGTGGGCCGCGTGTATTCGTGCGCCCAAGTGGCGAAGACTCGGTACGAAGCGATCCCCGGATACGACGACCGCGAGCTTCTTACGCTCACTGCACCGTTTCCGATCGACGGGCCACTGATTACGGAAGGGTTCGGGGTTTGCGATCACCTGTCCAAGGTTCGAGCGGCGGCCCGCAAGCTTGGCATCGACGCTCCCCAGCCGGACTGCTCATCGCACCGCGAGCCATTGCCAGGAATCCTCGAGCACGACCCGCTCGACGTGTCGCACGTCTATCGAGACCGTCTCGCGCTCGTCGAAGGAAAGCCATCGCTCCGGCTCCGTCGCACGCAAGATGGAACGACCTGGGATGTGTCGTCACCAACGCTCACGTCGCGCATGTACGTCACCGGTGCGAGGGATGCGTTCGCATATACGTACAACCATGAACAGCCGCACTCGCGCAACTACGTGGTCCTCGATGGCGACACGTGGCACGTCGGTACTGCGGTTGTTGGATGGGAGGTCGTATCGTTTCGCCGTACGACGAACGGCTGGTGCATCGTCACCATCGACAGCGAGACGAAGACGCCGCTGATCTTGCAACTCGATCCCCTGATGGATCACGTCACCGCGCGCACGCCATTGCCTGGCCTTCGAGGGCGATGGTCCGAGCACCCGCTGCGAGCCGCATTGATCGACAAGGAAGGCAATGTCAGTGCACTCGTCGCGACTGTCGGAGTCGATTCGACCTTGCTCGAATCACATTTCGTCTCCGCGGCCGGCACGCCAGCGCCGCCGACTGTGACCAAGCTCGGTCGCGCGAGTCCAGCGGCGGATGTGGACACGTGCCGTGGCGGTGGAACGGACTATGTCACGGTTGTCGATATCGGCACGCTCGTGACCACAGACGCCGGCCGCACCTTCACGCAGCTGGAAGGGGGACGTGTCGGTCCGCCAGTCGCGACTGTTTGCACGGACGCGCATCTCTTCGTCGCGACAAAACGCGATTTCGAGAGTTGCGATCATCAGCGCTGCTCGCATACGCCGATGCCGATGCCCAAAGGTATCCAGATAAGTCTTGCTCTGAACGTGAAAGGTGAGCAGCCGCGGCTCTTCACCAGCTACAACGATGTCGCGTTCCTTGCGACACCTTCCGAGAAAGATGGCCTTCTCGAGGTCAGCGATCTTTGGCGGATCAAGTACACCGGAATGGCTCCGCTCGTTCGCATCGACGGCCTCTGGTTCGCTCCGAGACAGGTGCGCTAGCCGGCTGGCCGCTATGCCGTGCGTGCGCTCCTCGAAGGGGTCGGGCGGATCGACGTGGTACTCGCGCAAGCCGGCCACGAAGGTTTCGGGGCGCGCGGCCTCCGATCTCAATGATGTCGCGAACTTTCAGCGACGCGGCTCACGGCCCGGGATTGTCAGCCTCATCGCATAGGCTCCATCGGTGCCCCGACTCACTCCGCAGATGCAAAAGCTCCTGGCGCTGCTCCAACGCTTCGAACGCGAGCGCAAACCGATCGAGGGCGGCGAGCTGATTGCCGCGATGGTCGCGGAGGCTGGCTACAAGGACAGCACCGCACGCACCTATCGCTCGAAGATCCTCGATAGCAAGGTCGTGTTCCCGGGCGATGACGAAGGTACGGTGGTCGTGCGGCACGCCATCGCGATGAGTGGCGAAGCGTTCGCCGTGATGATGTCGCAGACCAAGCCAGAGCTCTCGCTCGGTCTCGATTGCGAAACCGAGGTCGAGTGGCGCGACGCGATGGAGCTCCTCGCGCGCCACGGCATCGATCGCGGATACAAGCTCGAGGCGTCGGAGCGCGAGGTCTTCGATCAGTTGATCGAGAAGTCGCGCGAGCACGTCATCGACTACACCGCATTCGAGAACTGA
The DNA here is from genome assembly GCA_025357755.1 of Kofleriaceae bacterium. Lineage (GTDB taxonomy): Bacteria > Myxococcota_A > Polyangia > Haliangiales > Haliangiaceae > JABFXX01. The sequence continues at coordinate 14,205 of JANXOP010000273.1, forward strand.
TCAGTCGGCGCTGGCCGACGGCCTCGCGCGCCTGATCGAACCTCCACGACCGCGCCGTTTCTCGGATGCGATCTGTCCTTCGTTCGGATCGGCTTCCGCCTGGATTTCAGGGCGGTGCCAGAATATCGACGCGTGGGTGAGGCAATCGAGATCCATCTCCGTGATCTGGGCAGGCCGTTGGGCGACGCGTGGAACCGAGAAGCTGCGGAGACATCTTCTCGGAGAAGCCGGGTCAGGCCGGGCTCGGGGATCCGATCGACGTCAAGGCCGACGCCGTCATCAGTCCCGCCAACAGCTTTGGCTTCACGGATGGCGGGATCGATGCGGTCTACACGTTCCAGTTCGGTGACGGTCTCCAGCAGCGGCGGCAAGACGTGATCGAGCGCGAGTTCGGCGGCGAGCTCCCGGTCGGGCTGGCGGTGATCGTTCCGACGATGAACGAGGACATTCCCTGGTGCATCAGCGCGCCCACCATGCGTGATCCAGGCGACGTCGCCGACACCGTGAATGCGTACCTCGCCTTTCGCGCTGCCTCAGCGAGCGCGATGGTAGCGGGTACGCGCGCGCTCTGACGCACGTGACCGAAGTGCTGGTCGTAGCAAGTCTTCTGACCGTCGGGTGGCCTTGCTGATCCGGCCTACCCCGTGTCAGGGGGGCATGCGAGTGTTCGCCGGACCGAGATCTGGAGTAGCCCTGATGATGGCATTCGATAGCGTGTTTCTGGAGGTCGCGCGGAACGAGAGTCGGGGGATCCATGCTCTCGGTGGCGCGGGCGCCGTGAGAGGGACGTTCCTCTTTCGCGAGCTCTACTGCGAACAACCGGGATGCGATTGTCGTCGGGTGGTGCTGGAGGTCCAGTGGGCGGAGAAGCAACAGGTCGCCGCGACGATCCACTACGCGCTCGAGCGACCGAAGCGCCGAGGCGAGCCGCAGCTGTATCTGGACCCGTCGCATCCGCAGAGCGATCTCGCGAACGGGCTGCTCGACGTGTTCGAGGACCTGATCAAGAAGGATGCCGCGTATCGCGCGACGCTCCGTCGTCACTACAAGATGTGGAAGACGAGCGTCAACGGCCCTTCGCATGCGCGCGCTGGGAATGAAGGGCTGGTGCGGATCGTCGCGAAGACATCCCAGCTGGACAGCAGTCTCCAGCAGCGCTTTCGAAAGCTCCTCGCGAAGGTCGAGGTCCTGCGCACGCGGGTCCAGACGTGGCGGCAGCAACGTCCGGATATCGATCGAGAGATGGCGGTGTACGAGGCGGCGTTCACGCAACAGGAGCGGTTGACGCGCGAGCTGGTGATCCTGCTGGATCACGCGTGCACGAGTGGGAGGCTCACCAAGGCCGACACGATGATGCTCGCCGAAATGCTCTCGGCGATGGCCCGCGACCTGCTCGAGGAGGGCGCTGCCGCGGACGACGAGCTCCAAGCGATCTACAAGCGCCACAGCCGCCGTGACTTCGACCGCGAGAACGCGAAGCTCGAGCTAGCGCAAGTCTCGGAGCTGAGATCGATGATGGAGTCGCTCGGGCTGGATTTCGGCGACACCGAGATCGGGTCACTCGAAGAGCTCGAGGCGTTCACCCGGGCACAGCTCGCTGCGGACGAAGTGGCGCCCCCACGCGAGCGCAAGAAGTCCGCGAAGCAGCACGCGAAGGAGGCGAAGCGAGCCGACGAGGACCGCAGCGCACACAAGGCGGTTCAGGACGTCTATCGATCGCTCGCGAAGGCGCTGCATCCGGATCTGGAACAGGATCCGGTCGAGCAGCAGCGCAAGGCGGAGCTGATGAAGGAGGTCAACGTCGCGTACGAGAGCGACGATCTCCTGCGCTTGCTCGAGCTCGAGCTCCAGCTCGAGGGAGTCGATGTCGCGAAGGTCGATGTGTTGGCAGAGGAGCGAGTTCGGCACTACCTGCGCGTGCTCGACCAGCAGGCCAAGCAACTACAGATCGAGATCGAGCAGCTCGAGCTGCCGTTCCGGATGTCGATCGGAATGTCACGGTCGGCGAAGCTCGTGCCTGCCAACGTGATCTCGAGGATCCAGGCAGATGTGAAAGCCTTGCGCGCGAGCTGCGAGGCCCTTTCGAGGGACCTGACGTTGTTCGCGGATCCGCGCGAGATCAAGCGCTGGCTGAAGACCGAACGTAGGGCCCGCAGTTACGAGTAGTCGCCTGTATTGGTCGCGGCGCCGGCAGGCACGCACCATCGATCGCCACGTTCGCGCCTCGACCGGCACGACCCTCAAGTTCCAGGAGACGCGAGCGAAGCTCGAGGAGATGGGACGAACTACGCCATCGCAATCGGAACCGAGTCAGCGCCGGTCAGTCTATTGCCGCGGGTCCTTAGAAGCGGTCACGCCTCCCGAGCGACGGCGTGCGAGCACCCTGCTCGCGAAGTGGCGCGCCCAGACCGTGCATCACGAGGAGCAAGCGCTCGTGGTGCGCGCGGATCTGAGCGACTAGCCGTATGCTCGACCGATGCGATGGATGATCCTCGTGCTCGCCGCATGTGCGCGCACATCAGAGCCCGCGCCCGCTATCGATCCGGCGGACGAGCCCGCGTGGCGCGCCGCGCTACTCGCCGAGCGCAGCAAGCACGATCACGAGTACAAGACCGATGCCACCTCGCCCCTCGCGGGAGTCCAACGGTTCACGCCAGACACCACCTCGTATCTGACGCTCGAGGCCGACGCCGTTCATCTCGATCCCGCGAAGACCGCGGCCACGCTCGTCGCGTTCGAGAAGCATGCGACCGGCTGGAGCTGGCAGCCGATGACGACGCTCACCGCGACCACCGAGAATGGGACGCGGACGATGGCCACCGGGGCGATCACCGAACCGGTCCGGATCCGGCTCTCGCCGCGGTTCTCGATCATCGCGCAGATGGCGGCGGAGACGTTCGTCGTCATCGTCTTCGACGCGCAGCGGTCGTTGCTCACCGCGTTCACTGGCGTCCCGTACTTCGTGCCCGATCCACGCTTCGCGGTCCGCGCGACCCTCGAGCCCACGACGCCGCCGAAGCCGACCGTGCTCGCGACGAGCCGGGGCTTGCACAAATCCTTCGTCGAGGTCGGCACGCTGCGGTTCGTGCTCGCCGGCCAGCCACTCTCGCTCGCGGCGTACCGGCTCGCCGACCGAACCTCCGGAGAACTGTTCGTCCCGTTTCGCGATGCGACCTCGGGCAACGAGAGCTACGGCGCCGCGCGCTTCCTCGATGTCGATCCGAAGGCGCCGCTCGTGGTGGACTTCAACCGCGCGTACAACCCGCTCTGCGCCTTCTCGCCGGCGTACAACTGCGCGCTGCCGCCGCCCGGTAATACGCTGGCGATCGCGATCACGGCCGGCGAGCGCGATCCGCACCTGCACTGAACTGCTATCGTCGCTGGATGCAATCCTCCCTCGTGATCGCCAGCGCTCTCGCGATGGTGAATTGCAGCGGGGACAGCGCCTGCGAGATCGGAAGCGGCTCCAACACGCTGGTGGCTTTCATCGGCAACCGCGCCACCATCGCGCTCGAAGCCTGGTCCGCGCGAAACGATGACGGTTGCTGGGCGAACGGTAGGCCGAGCATGTCGATCATCGCCCTTCAACCGAGCTACGACGGAAGCGGCACGTTCCCGTATACCAGCGGAGGTCGCCTGACGCTGTGCGTACCAAGAGCCGCGCTCACCGCGGGGACGCTCGGGCTGGGCAGCGGTGCTTCGGGCTCGGCGGCATGGATCACCGAGCTCTCCGCGATGGACACCGAGTGCTACTACGCCTACGACTCGAGCATGGTCACGTCCGGCACGCTCACCACCCGCTGCGGCGATGCTACTGGTGGACTCACTATCGATGCGACGATCCCGATCACGCGGACCTGCGGCACCGACTCCGTCGTCGACAACGCCTTCGCGACGCTCACGGGAACCGTGCCACTCGAGCCCCGCTGATCGAGCGAAGAGGGTCACCGGCGGCATTGTAGAACGTGACGCCGCGGCGCGCAGCTCGCGTCATGCGACCCCACCGAGCCGACCGGACCAGCAGCCACGCTTTGGATCGTTAACCGACGATCGGCAGCTTCATGACAGCACGCGGCACGCGCCGCGACCCGGGTAGTAGCGCTTGTTCGCGCCCGGCGCCGCGTAGCCGTTGATCAAGACGCGTCGTGGAAAGGTCGACACGTTCGGCGTGCTTCCGTGCACGGCGTACGGGCCGAAGAACAGCACGTCACCGGCGGCGCCGACGACCGACACGGCGCGCGTTTGATCGACGGGACCGCGGCGCACGAGCCGACCGTGCTCGTCGAGCTGGACGGCCGCGCTCGGCAGGAACTGGAGCGGACCGTTTACTTCGGTCATGTCATCGACCAGCAAGATGGTCTGCACGAACGAGCCGCGCCCGGTGACATCGCGCCAGGTGTCATTGCCTTTGTCGCGGTGCTGGATGTCTTGGTGCCAATCGAACGCGACCCCATCATTGGGCATCTTGTAGTGCGCTTGGCAAAGGAGTTGTTCGCAGCTCGCGGTGCCGAGCAGCTCGAGCGACGGCGCGAGCAGGCGCGGATCGGCGCCGAGCGCGAGCAGCGAAGGTTCGGCGCCTCCGGCCCACACGACGCGTTGCACGACGGTGGGTCCACCGGCGGGGGGAATGCCGAGCGCGAAGAAGGCGCCCGCATGATCACCGGTGGCGGTCAGCGTTTGGGCCATCGCGTAGAGGCGCTCGAGGGCCGCGCGCACGGGGGCGACTTCGTCGGCCGTGAAGAGCCCGCGCTTTACGAAGAAGCCTCCGTCCTGGAAAGCGCGGTGCTCGTCCGGGGTCAGCAACATCGCGGTCTCCTCCAAGGATAGCGGACCTGCGACGCCGGGCCAATTCTCCGGACCACGCCCGAGCATGTCGCGTTCCACCCCGTGTCGGCCACGCATGCTTGATAGTGGTTCTCGATCAGCGCTCGCTGTCGATGCCGGCCAGCATGGCCTCGGGATAGCGCGCGCCCGCGACGGCCTCGGCGGGCACCGCGCGCTCGAGCTGCGCGAGGTCTTCCTCCGAGAGCGTGAGGGTCAGCGCGCCGAGCGCGTCGTCGAGCTGGACCCGCGTGCGCGCGCCGACGACCGGTACGAGCGCGATGCCCGCTGCGGCTCCCTTGGCGCGCGCCCACGCGATCGCGAGCTGCGCCGCCGTGGCACCGCGCTCGGTGGCCAGCTGCGCGAGTGCCTCGGCGAGCGTACGGTTCTTCGCGGCGTTGTCACCCGTGAAGCGCGGCATGTGCGAGCGGTAGTCGCCCGCGCTCGGCTTCGTGCCCGTCAGCATCCCGCGCGACAGCACGCCGTATGCCGTGAGTCCGACGCCGAGCTCGCGGAGCGTTGGCCAGATCTTGGCTTCGGTCGACCGGCTCGCGAGCGAGTACTCGAGCTGGACGTCGGTGATCGGGTGGACCTTCGCGGCAGCGCGGATCGTCTCCGCGCCGACCTCGGACAGGCTCGCGTAGCGCACGTAGCCGGCCTTGATGAGATCCGCGATCGCGCCCACGGTGTCCTCGATCGGTACGTTCGGATCGAGCGCGCCGCGGTAGATGTCGATGTGATCGACGCCGAGCCGCGCCAGGCTGTACGCGACCGCAGCCTTGGTGCCGATCGGACTGGTGTCGAGGCCGAGCATCGTGCCGTCGGGCCCCATGCGCAGGCCGTATTTCACGCTGAGCAGCACCTGGTCGCGGCGGCGGCCCGCGATCGCCTTGCCGACCAGCATCTCGTTGCGGCCGAGGCCGTAAAAGTCGCCGGTATCGAGCACGTTCACGCCGCGGTCGATCGCGTGCTGGATCGTCGCGATGCTCTCGGCGTCGTCGCTCGGGCCGTACCAGCTGCGGCCGCCCATCCCCATGCAACCAAGCGCGATCGGAAACACGTCGGGCCCTGCGGCGCCCAGCTTCAAAGTGGTCATGCGTCAAATCTGGGCTTGTCGTTGTCGCTTCTCCAGTGAATAGGATGTATCGGAGCTATGCCTGACGTTTATGCCCGCGACCTCGATCTGAACCTGCTGCGCGTGTTCGCTGTGGTCTCCGAGACCGGCAGCGCGACCGAGGCCGCGAAGCGCCTCTACCTGACCCAGCCCGCAGTGAGCGCCGCGCTGCGCCGGTTGCGCGTGGCGATCGGCGCGCCGCTGTTCATCAGCACCGGCCGCGGCCTCGCGCTGACCGCTCGAGGCGCACGGCTCCGCGCTGGCATCGATTCGCACCTCGGCCAGCTCGTCGCTTCGGCGCTCGATCGCCCGTCATTCGACCCGCGCACCTGCGAGCGCACGGTGCGCCTCGGGCTCGCCGATAGCCTCGAGACCTGGCTCCTGCCGCACCTCATGCGCATCCTCGATGCCGAGGCTCCCGGCATCCGCATCGCCGTCGTGCCGGTGCAGTTTCGCACCATCGCGACCGAGCTCGCGAGCCGTGTCGAGATCGCGCTGACCGTGGCCGACCCGTTGCCGGCGACGATCCGCCGCGTATCTGTCCTCACCGGCGGCTTCGTCTGCCTCTACGATCCTCGCCACGCGAAGCTGCGGCGCACGCTGACCGAGGCCGTCTACTTCGCGCACGATCACGTCGTCGTCGGGTACAACGGCGATCTGCGAGGACACGTCGAGGACAGCCTCGGGAAGCAGCGCAACGTCCGCTGCGCCGTCGCTAGCTTCGCGAGTGTGGGCGCGCTCGTCGACGGCACCGCGCGCCTCGCGACAGTCTCGAGCATCGCCGCCGCGAGCATCCGCGAGTCGCGCCCGCACCTGCGCACCAAGCCGCTACCGTTCGAGTTGCCGACCGGCAGCGCGGACCTGTTATGGCCCGCCACCACCGACGACGACGAAGCGCTGCGCTACCTGCGCGACACGATCATCGCGCTGTGCAAGCGGCTCAACCGCTAGAGCTTCAAAGCTCATGGCGAAAGGCCGTGATCGAGGTCGCTCAGCTCGTCAACTCGCCGACGATCGCGGGTCTCGAGCACCTCGATCTGTCGTCGTGCGAGCTTCTCCATGCGTCGCGGATCGCGGACTCGCCGCACCTTCGCTCGCTTCGCCGGCTCGAGCTCGGTCGAGGTGTCGATGATGGTGCGCTCCGGCGGATCGCGAAGAAGCTGCCCGAGCTGCGCTGGCTCTCTGCGCCTGGCACCAACTTCAAGTTGTGATGCATGACCCGGAGCCTGCGATCGAGCTTGGGCGAATCGCAGCCCGAGACGAATTCCGCGGAAGCCTCACTCCCTGTCGTCGGCCATCGTCTCGCGATACAGGCCAGAGGTGCTGCGCTACCTGCGCGACACGATCATCGCGTTGTGCAAGCGGCTCGACCGCGAGGAGTCCGCTACTGGCAGCGGCCGCGAGTCTTGTTCTCCATCGCGCACACACCGGACTGACAATCCGTGGGCCCTCCGCACATCCGGCCGCGCTCGCTGCCCTTTGGCTTCGCAGGCGTGGAGGTCGTCGTCGACGAGTGGTCGCTCGACGACGACGGCGGACCGGGAATGTAGACAGGGTGCGCCGCGCCGTACGTCTTGGCCGCGGCAGCGAACTTGTCGTGCGCGATGTACTGGCCTTTGCACTTCTGGGCACCGGGTTGGACGAGCGTGGCGGTCCCGGCCTTGGGGTCGGCGGTGAACTGGAATGCCTTGCGAGGCGTCGCGAACACGAGCGACTTCCCATCCTGCGCGATCGGCGCGCGCAGCACCTTGAGTCCTGGTCGAGTCGAGTACACCTCGCCGAGATCAGCCGCGTTGCGCGCGATGCAGATCATGTCGGAGTTCCGGCGGCGACACCGGAACAGCGGCGTGCCCTGCTCCGGCTCGCCCGGAATCGCGAGCTTACAGTCGCGCCCGAATTGCAACACGAGCTCGTACTCCGTGCTGTACGTGCCCGGCACCTCGCCATCGAACGAGCCTTCGGCGACCTCCGCATCGGCGCCGCCTTGGACAACATAAGTCTGCCAGTTGTGATTGCCGTTGGAGCATGGAGCGACGAGCGCCTTGTAGTCCGCGACCGCGAGACATTGATCCTCGCCGCGCCACAGAGAGGTCAGCTTCGTCGAGCGGGTGCTCTTTGTGGCTTTCCAGCTCTGACCCGAGACGTTCGAGCACTTCGCGAGCTGGAGCTGGTTGTTCGTGCCGTCGTTGATAATGTCGAGGCAGAGATCCGGGCTGCCCTCGGTCGACATCTTGACGTAGTCGCCCGCGGGGACCAGCTTCCAGTGCTGGCTCGGCAAGCCCTCGCAATGGCGCAGCGAGATTCCTTTCGGCGATGCTTCAAGGCAGCTTCCGTCCGAATTGCGAAACTCCTGAAAGTCCTCGGCCCAGCACACGCCGCCGAGCACCATGCACAACACCACCGCTCGCAGGATCGTCATGCCGATCATCGTCGCACGATTTCGGTACGGGAAGACGAAGCACCGAACCCGACCGGGTCGCCGCGCGACTTCCAACTTATCGAAGATTTTTTGTGTCGCCGTTCGGGTTGTACGTTTACTCACGAGGCTTGCCGCACGCGCATCGCGCGCGGCGCGTGTGTTCGCGCGCGGCGGAATCCTTCGGAGGGAAATCACGGCCGGCGCGCTAGCCCGGAAAGCTCGCGTGGCAGTGCGGGCAGCGGTATTCGATGCGTAGCTCGCTGGGTAGGAACATGTCGACTGGTCGAGACCAGGTCAGGCGCGGACGGCAAGGCTTCGGTGAAGGAGATGCGTGCGCTCACGATCGACCCGCGATGAGAATAACTGCTCGTGGAATGCGTATGACAGCGGTCCGCAGGACGCGTTAGGTTTCGCACATGGCGCACACCCTCTACGAGATCGATGTGAGGCTTCGCGAGATCGAGCCCCCGATCTGGCGAACGATCGAACTGTCCGGCACGTCATCGCTCGAAGAGGTCCATCTTGCGATCCAGGCCGCGATGGGCTGGACCAACTCGCACTTGCATCAGTTCATCATCAGAAAGACGCACTACGGGGCTGACGTCGACGACTCGGGAGAGCTCGAGCTCGAGGATGAACGCGCGTACAAGCTCGAGGCCGTTGCCAAGGTCCGCGATGTCTTTCTCTACGAGTACGATTTCGGTGATGGGTGGGAACACGAGATAACCGTCAAGAGCGTCACGAAGCACACCAAGGCGCCGAAGCCGCGCTGCATTGGTGGCGCGCGTGCCTGTCCGCCGGAAGATTGCGGCGGAGCTGGCGGATACCAGCACCTGCTCGAAATTCTCCGCGATCCGACGAATCCCGAGCACGACTCGATGGTCGAGTGGTCCAGCAACTTCGAGCCCGAGCGCTTCACCCTCCCGAAGGGTGGCCTCGAACTTCGAAGGGAGATCACCCGGCTCGAATCGTTCACCGAGGAAGACGACTCCTTCGACGAGTACGAGGCCGAGCTCCCGAAGCACTTCATCCAGAGCGTGCTCGCACTTGGTCCGATCCAGCGTGCATCGCTCGGAGCACTGATTGCGGCTTCGCTCGCGGACGAGCTCGTCGAGGTCACCGCGATCGCCGACCAACTTGCGCTTGCGCTCGCGAAGAAAACCCTACCGGTTCGGCAGGCGAGAAAGCGAACCAAGCTGTAGTGGAGGGTCGCGAGGATTCCACACCGGACGTCCGAGAGCTGACACTGACCGCGAGCTACGTCTAGCCTTTCCATAGACTTACACAGTGGTCTGACCATTGCTCTAGCCGCTAGCATGGTCACGCGGCTCGCTCTGCTCGCCCTGCCTGCGAGCCTCTCCACGCGGGTCAGCGCATCGCGTTCGTGAACCTCCGCTTCCTGACTCGAGTCGACGCGCGCGCTGCGTGATCCCACGACATTAACTTGGAAGGTCAAAGGTCAATGAAACAACTCGCCGCTATGGTGTCGGTCGTACTCGCCTGTGTCATCGCTCCCCGACTCGCCGCTGCCGACAGCCCCGAGGAGCTCGTCGCCAAGACGATCGATGGATCGTTCGTTGCGGCGCTCGCTGCATCCACGGCGGCCTCGGTCTACTTCGCAACGAGCGATCTCACACGAGACCGCCCCACCACGCGCACCGAGGCCGCCGTCGAGCTCGGCGTCAGCGAGCTCGGGCTCGCAGTCGGCGCATCGCTGTTCGTGCTCGGCCGCGATCAGCGCGATTCGTTCTCCGAGACCATCGGTGGAGCGATGATGGTCGTCTCCATGCCGACGACCCTGCACGGTGGCGCAGCGGTCCTGCTCGGTCGCGACGAATCGGCCGAAGATCGCCGCCGCGCCGGCCTGATCGAGCTCGCATTCGCGATACCTCAGGTCGCGATCGAAGGGCTCGCGATCGACGGCTTCGCGAACGACCCGGTCGATCACGTACGTGCCGCCGGTGTCGCCACATCGCTTGGCTTGCTCGTTCCTTCGATCGCGATGATCGCGCACGGCGGATACCTGGTCGCGACGGATGACGCACCCGACCTCACCGCGCTGAACATCCATGGGCACCGCGTAGCGCTGGCTCCGGTGTACGTCGGCTCGGCCGCGACGGGCAGCCTGGGGCTTGGCGCCAGCGGATCGTTCTGACGCGATCGATCGTTCCGTGGAACGAGCCGATGTCTAACACTGACGCTGCGCTGTTACGTCAGTCAGCTGAGCTCGTGATCGTGACGATCTCGACGACCGACCCGTCACCGAGAGCGATCGTCTGAACCGATGACGGATCCGTATTCGCGCGCATCGCGCGACAGATCGGACAATCATCCTCTGCGTCCGCGTTGCCTGGCGGGGCGGCGGCGGCGGCTTGGAACGCCTGTTCGAGCCAGTCGGGCATGGACGCGCGCTTCTTGGTCTTCATGCACCAACTCTGTCCACGCCGCGTGCCATCGCTAGGTGTTCAGAATCGTTGCGACGCCTGCTCGGCACGTCCGACTCTCGGACGATGTTGTCCGAGATCCGTTCGGACAACCCGGACAAATGCGACCACTCCACCCCGAAGCGAGGCACGAGCAGCGTCCACAGCGAGTACCTCATCGTTGGAACGAGCCTACCGTACAGCTGAGGTCGCGGACATTCCTCCGCTCGGCGCGCGCTGCCGGTGCGTTGACGCTACCTACGCGCTCGTCGGCGCGTGAACAAGCGGGGTTCCCGAGGTTCGATGCTTCGCCAGCGGGACGAGCTCACGTGCGGGCTGTAGTCAAGTCAGTCCCGAATCGACAACCCACGATGATGAGAACGTTGCCACGCCTACGCTCGCGGTGCGGTGCGCGCGAGGAAGCGCTGGAGCCAGCTGCGGGGCTTGCGCAGCCGGCGCGCGGTCTCGCTCTTGTTGCCGTGGCAATCGGCGAACACGCGGGTCACGTGCTCCCACAGCGCGCGATCGACCGAGGCAGTCTGGACCGGCATTGGGCTATGCCCACCGAGCCGCTGAACGATCTCTCGGGCCGTGATCGGCTTCTGAACGACTTCGTTCGCACCTGCTCGCATTGCGAGGACCGCAACATCCATCGAGCCGTAGCCGGTCATCAGCACCAGCATCGCCGCGGGACATTCGACACGCAGGATCCGAATCAGGTCGAGGCCCGATTCGTTGCGCAGCTGAAAATCGATCACGATTAGATCGAATGAGCGTGCGCGTGACAACGCGAGCGTGGATTCACTCGACACGGCGGTTTCGACCTCGAAGCCCATCGCTTCGAACGCCGCGCGAAAGCCCCGCAAGATCATCGAATCGTCGTCGACCACCAGAACCTTGCGAGCCGCCTCGATCTCCCCCATCGCGGTAGAGCATACAAAAAACTCTACGGGAGTGTAATGCCCTGGGTCCGGTCGAACGTCGGGCGCTACGGTGACGTCCTCGACTCGTAGTGCCCAGGCCGGTCGAGCTCAGCGCGATCACGGTGTCGATCAGCGAGAAGAACCATGCGTGGAAGTCCTCGCGACCAGGTGATGATGTTAAGAATCGACTCGGTGGGGGTTGGCAAAGGTGCCGGGGTCGACGACGGTCACGTCGACCGTACAGGTCACGTCGACCGTACACGAACCGTTCGAGCCTGCCCGCGCGCCTGTCCGGCTCGAGAGCATCGACGGCTCTGGCTTGCCGATCGCCATCGACGCGACTGCCCATTGCGACGTATCCGTTACCAGTCAGGGGACTTCCCCGAGGTCGTCGAGACGAGAAAGGCAGATTGATGGCGAATCGCATCTATCTGATCTGCGCCAAGTCGACACCGATCGCCTACGGTCAGATTATCGATCAGATGGGTCATATGGGCTTCCTCGACAATCCCGCTCGCTTCGAGCCCGAGCTCAACAAGGACAACAAGGACAACGCTCACTGGAGTGCCTTCGAGCTTCACTATCGACCCGACGTGGAACCGATCACGGTCGAACAGATCGGCGACGGGGGCGAACTACAAACGGTCATCGCAGAGCTTCGCGAGAAGCTCGATGACGAGTCTGCATCGCCGCTACGCATGTCACTCTCGGGCAGGCTGTCTGCGGCCACGCAAGGCTTGATCTTGCAACTGCCTGACGCGCTCCCCGACGATGTTTGGGAAATGTTAGACGCGACAGAAGGATACTTTGCCAAGGTCTGTAACGGTTTAATCTTCTCGCACGAAGGCGTGTTCGACTCGAACCTGCAGCTCGTGCTTCGCTGGAGCAAGCCAGGAATCTAATGCGCGTGAGCTCCCATTGTTCTCCAACGTTGCGCGCGATCGGTGATGATGTGGCGAGCTTCCTGTACTACGCGGCGCTCGGGCTCGTGGCGATTCCCGAAGAGCTCCATTCCGGTTGCCTCAGTTACGCGTCGTCTTACGTCGATCCGGAAACGAGAGCGCTCTACGCTGCGACCACGGATCTCGCCGAGGCGTACGAAGCCGCAGTCGCGGTGTTCGAGCGACACCTGGTTCGAGTGGATGGCCTTTGGGTGGGAAAGCTCGCCAAGGAACAGCTCGATCAAGGCGAGCTCGTCCTCGACAGCTGAGCTACGGGAGCGGTATGCCCTGGGACGAATCAAACGTCGGCGGCGATACGGTGAAGTCCGCGACGAGCAGCGAATCGACACCGTCGACCCGCAACCGTAGGTAGACCGGCGTGCCGGTCGGCGGATTATCGACGGTGAAGTTGATGTTGTGAGGATCGCTGATCGGAAGGACGGCAGGCACCTGCCGATCGCCGATGATCAACACCACCTTCTGAGCGGCCAGCACTCCTGGCGAGACGTTGATCGTGATCTCGACCTGGGTCGCGGAGCTGAGACCTTTCGTGATCGCGATCTTGGGAGCGAGTGCGACCGCGAGCGCGTTCGTGGTCTTCGCCGGAGCACCCACATCTGCGACGACGGTGTAGAGCCCGGCGGGCCACGCATCTCCGCTCGGCAGCTCGGGGAGCTTCACGGTGACGTGCGAGGCGTCCTGGGCCGTCGTGGTCGAGATGTCGAGCGTGGGCGCGAGAGGATGCGAGAAGTGAAACACGATCGGCGTGCCACCCAGGTTGCTGCCGAAGAACGTGAGCTCTTCTCCGATCCGCGCGGCGGGACGACCGGCCTCGCCTTCGAACCGATCGAGCGTGGGGTACGGCAGATCGAGGTTCGACACGACGTGCACGCCGGGCTCGCGAAAGTCCGGGGGCTGCGGTCGGCCGCGCGTGAGGACCGGGAGCGGCGAAATCTTTGGGTTCACACTCTCGATCAGGACGACCGAGACCTCGTACCCGACCGAGAGCCGATACGGCTTGCCGAAGCCCGTCCACAGCTTGGAGATCTCTTCGGGGCCCAAGGGGAGCGGTTTGATCCGCACGCGCTCGACCTGCTGCCAGAGATCCGAGCCGGCAACCTCGGTCGCTTGCAATTGCGCGCGCGTGATCGTCGCATTGTCGTGCAGCATCAGCATCGCGCGACCGAGCATGCGATGCGCAAGGATGTCGTCGTCGCTCGCGCCGTACGCGGTCAGCACGTACGACAGGACGAGTGCGAGCGGTTGCTGACCGCTGTCGCCCTCGTGCAAGTTCATGTTCCGGAACGCCGCGCTCGGCTGGATCTGAAACAGGAACAGGTTGAGCTGGTTCTTCTTGTCGGTCGGATCACGCGCGACGTCGAGCGACCGCGCCGTGCACTGCGCATCCGCGAGCTGCGGATCGGTGACCGGATCGCCGGGCAGCGGCGTCGAGACGTGGTTCAGCAGCTGCTGGATCGCCGACGTCACCGCACCGATCGAGAGAGTGTTCGACATCAGGTCACGCGCGGCTTGCTCGCGAGGGCTCCCTGCGCCGAGAGCGCCGCGGCGAGCTCCTGGTCAGCCGCGAGCCTCGCATCGAGCACCGCGGCCTCGGGATCCTTGGCCCCGAGCCGGTCGCGCACGCGCTGCAGAACATTCACGCGGGCGGAACGAATCATCGCGAGATTGGTCGAGCCCGCCGCGCGTGCCGTATCGGCATTGGTGAACATGCCTTCGACCTGGTTGACGATGGTGGAAGCATCCACCGTGGTGCCGGTCGACGGTGTGCTGGACTTCTTCGTGCTCATACGCTCACTCCACCGAGGTTCGGCAGCAGCGGCGCGAACGCCTTGCAGAGGCCGCCCGTGACTTCCAGGTTCTGCTGATCGACGTACTGGTGCGATGCACCGACCGAGATGCAGTGATCGGAGATGTTGTGCGCCGTGATGTTGAACATGCCGTAGGTCACGAGGGACCAGACCAGCGCGTGGTCGCTCAACCGGTTGTTCTCGACGCGCAACGTGGATCCGAGCACGCCGACCTGGACCGGCGCATCGGGCGCGTTCGAATCGATCTGGTTGCCGAGCACCGAGACATCGACCATTCCGAGGATCAACGTCGAGTATCCGGCGGCTACCTGCGGCGACCGCGTGAGCACCTGGTTGTCGTTGAACATGATCGCGCCCGGTGGCGGCGACAGCCGTGCCTCGATGACCGTGGTCTCGGGACCGAACATGATCTTCGCCCCCGCAAGCTCGGCAGTCTCGAGCTTCTCGTTCGGGACGGGCTTGCCAGCGACGGTGACCGTTGCCGAGCGGCTAGCCACGGCCAGCTCTCCGGCGCGGAGCCCCGCAAAGCTGCCAGCTACCGTGAGTCTCGGGATCACGCTGGCATTGACGATCGAGATGTTCGTCGCGCCGAGCGTGGTCGGCAACATTCCTTCGCTCGTCAAGACGTTAGCGACGATCTGCATGTAGCCGTAGCCATAGATGAACAGCGATGGACCATTCGGCGCGTCGATCTCGTTGTCGCGGATGACCACCGAAGGTTGTCCGGCCACGTGCGCGAGCCACACACCACCGTGGGGCGTTCCCTTGGCGATCTGGAGCGGTCGAACGGGGCCGTTGCCGTAGATCCTGTTGCGCGAGAGCTCGACGCCCTCGCCCGACAACACGAACACACCCGTGACCCCACCGACGGCGCGGAGGCCATTACCGGCGATCTCGTTGTCGCGGATGACGAGGTCGATCACGTCGGCGAGAGAAACGGCACCGTAGCCGGACAGCGCGACCATGCCGTCGTCGATCACGGCTTGCTTGCGGGCGACGTTGTCGAAGATCCGGTTGCCGCTGATCTCGAGGTGATCGATCGAGATCACTCCTTGTTCGGCGGTGGGAAAGAAGCCCATCACTCCGACGCCCGACATCCCCATCGAACTGATCGAGTTGGCGCGGATCCGGATCCTCGTCAGCGGATCGCCCGCGACCCACGGCGGCGTCTGGGACGTTCCAGGTGGAAACACCACCGGGCCCGGTCCGCAGCCGACGCAGTTATCCTCGAGCCACGAGTTGAAGACGTACCCGAAGTGGCCATCCACGATCGCGTGCGAGAAGTTGCCGGTCGTCACGGCCGATTGCTCGGCGTGGCCGAGCATCACGCCGTGACCGGCACCACCGACGATCTCGTTATCGACGACGTCGATGTTCGCGCATCCGCCGCGGAGCCAGATCCCGCCGAGGGCGTCGTACACGCCGGGCTTGCCCTGCGGGACGGTCACCACATTGCGCTCGATTCGCGCAGCGGTGGTCGCGATCGTGATCAGGCTCCACTCGGTGACCATGTCCTCGATCGAGACGTGGTTGTGTACGAGCTCGGCGCGCTGGCCGCCACGGATCTCGATGCCACTACCACCTCCCGCTTTGACGGTGCAGTCGGCGACACTCATGTCCTCGAGCATGGGCGTGGTGAACGTCCCGTCGGGCTCGGTCGTGCCCGCGCCCGCGTCGGCTTCGAACAGGATGCCGATGCCTTCGAAGCCGCCCTCGACGTACAGCTTTTCGATCTTGATCCCGCTCGTATCGAGGACGTAGATCGCGGGCGGCGACGGGTTGAATTCACCGGGGCTGCCTTTCGCGACGATGCGCGAGCGCGGACCGCAGCCCACGATCTCGACGTTACGACGGTACTTGACCTCGACGTTCTCGATGTACGTGCCCGGTAGCACGCAGACCCGCCCTCCTTCATCGGGGAGTGCGTCGATCGCGGCCTGCACGCTCGTGAAGTCACCGTGGCTCGTGATCCCGTCGCCGACCGAATGCGTGCAACAGCCATCGGTCGCGGTGATCGGGTGGAGTGGTACGCGACAATCTTCGATCGCCGTGCCGGCCGCCGTGCCAGCGGTCCAGTGGAGCTCGGCGAGCGGGACGCGATGATGGTGCACGCCGAACGGAGGCGCGTGATCGATCAGTGGAGATGGATTGTCGAGGCCCGCACGCACCGGGAACGTCCAGTAGTCGCCGGCGACGAGCGTGCCCGCGAGCTCGAGCCGGATGCCATCGCGCAGCTCCTTCGCCGCTCCGCTTGGAAAGTCCGAGGCCGCGCGCAGGCCGTTCCAGATCCGGACGAACCACGAATCCGTCGCTGGTGGCGGCGCACCGAACTTCGCAGCTTGCGACAGATCGATCTCGCCATTGGTATCGAGCGTGCCCGGCGCGCCGTAGGCGACGCGCCAGCGCCGGAGGCTCGCATCGAACACGAGCGCCTCGAGATAGAACGCCGTGAGGCCCGAACGCAGGATCGCCTGGTCGCCGGCGATCAGCGAGAGCTTCTTCGCAGCAGCGTCGTACATGCCGCGACCGACGAGGCCGCCGTTCCACTGCGACCACTTGAACATCGCTGCGCTGCTATCGACGTC
This sequence comes from Kofleriaceae bacterium, assembly GCA_025357755.1. Taxonomy (GTDB): domain Bacteria; phylum Myxococcota_A; class Polyangia; order Haliangiales; family Haliangiaceae; genus JABFXX01. The sequence goes on from JANXOP010000273.1 coordinate 31,260, forward strand.
CGCGATCTCGATGCGATAGAGATCGTGCTCGAGCCCGGTGTAGCCACCGCCCCGGACCACCGGACAATCGCCCGACGTCATCGTCGTCGGCGCGAGCGTCGCGTGGAGCGTGCCGTGCTGCGACAGATCGTCGTTCAGCCGCAGCGTGCGGCACGTCTCGTTCGCCGCCATGCGGTAGAGCCGCAGTGCATACGCGGTCTCGATGCGCTCCGCGGTATCTGGACCACCGAGCGCGGGCTCGATCAGCTCGACCGGTACTTGATAGCCATTGAGCGAGCGGCGCCAGACCTCGAGGATCACGGCGTCGCGCGTACCCGAGGCGCCGGTGTCTTGCGGCGGCGCTTGGATCGGGAGCCCGAGCGGCGTCGCGACGATCTGGACCGGCTTGGTCGGCACGCCCTCGAGCTCTACCATCAAGCCATCCGCCCAGCCGAGGCCCGGCATCACGTCGAGCGAGATCTGGTTGTTGACGACGTGCGCGTCGATGACCTTCCACGCGTCGAGATGATCGGCGGGGATCGCAGCGATGTTCGCTCCGAACGCGGCGCGCGCCGCAAGATCTTGCCAGCGTGCGCCGAGCAGCGAGTGCGCGTTGATATCGGCGTCGAGGAGGATCCGCCCTTCCTGCGCGAGGATCCCGACCTGATTCCTGGGAACCTTCTCGAACCACCGTGAAAAGTCGCCGTGCATCGTCTACCTCAAGTTGCGGGGATGAGCAGTGGGCGCACGCCCACGGGGGTGAATTCGCGAAGTCGGATCGTCAGGTTGAGCCACTTGTGCGCTTCGAGCAGGAAGCCGTACGCGCCCATCTGGTCGTCCTCGGGACCGCGGTTCTTGATCCGCGGATCGGCATCGAGCGCGAGCTGGGCATAGGCCTCGTGACCGAACACCTCGCTCGTGAACACGAGCCGCGCCTCCGGTGCCTTCAGGCACTCCGAATTCTGGGGAAGGCGATCGCCGTCGTTCGAGAACCAGCACAGCTTGAGACAGCCGGACTGGTCGTCATCGACCGTGAGCGTGCCGGTGAAGATGCCGCCGCGACCCGACGCACGCTGGAGGCGAGTCTTGCCGAAGATCGTGACGCCATCGATCCACGTACGCGCGGCATACGAGGTCGCGGGGTTCCCCGCACCTGCGATCGCGGTCCCGGCGACGTCCGCAGCATCGATGACCGAGCTCGCGAGCGAGATCGTGTAGGCATCGGCATCGACCAGCAGCGCACCGCTGATCGTGCGCGTGAGCTCGAGCGAAGGCACGGGCGTGAACTTTTGCTCGTCGGCCGGATCCGCGAAGTCATGGTCTGCGTTCAGCCGCATCGCGGCACGTGCCGGCGCGCGCGCGCCGAGGAGCGTACCGTCGAGCACGCGGTGGCCGCCCGGATCGAGCGTACAGCCACGCAGATCGAGCGACTGGATCGCGACGCGCGAGATCAGAGGGTCGGTCGCCGCGAAGGCCGGGCCCGCGGTGACGAACAACCCGTCGAAGCGCACGGTCGTATCGACCGCGGTCGCGTCGAGCTGGGTCGTCACGAACCGCAGCGGCTGCGCGAGCCGGAGGATCGGGCGATGTGCATCGGCCGCGCGCAGGTACAGCGGTCGGCCGACGTGAAGCTCCGGGCCACCACCGACGAGCGTCGCGTCGAGGTCGTGGAGCTGGCTATCCCGAATCTCGACGACGAGGGGCACAGTGGTCACCGTCGCGAGCGTGGCGAGAGCCTGCGCGAGCGTCGGCGAGCCAGGCTGACCGTCGACGATGATCGGCGCCGGCGTGCCATCGGGGAGTGGATCGCGCGCGACCGGATGTGCACCGACCGGACCGACCGCAGCGTAGTGATAGCCGAGCACCAGCTCGTCCACGACGAGCTGCGCGTCGGCCTGCGAGGCGGCGCCGACGACGATCCGTCCGATCGATGGATCGATCGCGATCTCGTTTGGTGCGAGCGGCGGCGCGAGCCCCGCTTCCCAGGCGCACAAGTTCGCACCTCGCACCGTCCATCCCGGCGGTAATCCGAGCGGCATGTGGAGCTCGATCGGCAACCCCGTCACCACGATCGGCTGCGCGGGATCGAGATCCGTGATCGCGACGTACGCGGAAGGATTCGCGACGCCGATCGGATCTGCGGCTTCGGGGCCGAGCCGCGCGCGTGGGATCGGAGCCGGCTGTGCATCGAGCGGTGTCAGCACGACCGGCCGGCGGTCCGCATCGTAGGTCGAACGCCCGAACATCCGCACGGGTCGAGCGAGTGGATGGACGAAGAACCGGGCGACGAACGTCGGACCCAGCGACGTGATCGCGGGCGTTGGCGACGCGAGTGCGGTCTGGAGATCGATCGCGTAGCTCGCGAGCCGCCACAGGAACACGGCGAGGTTCGGGAGGTTGTACTGGACGTCGTACGCGCGAATCGAAGACACGTCGGGAAACCGCGCGAACGTGTCGTACGGCGTGCCGAGTTGCGAGAGCACCGCCGGATCGCGAATCGTCGCGAACCCACCGCGCACGACGGTGTGGCGGCCGAACGGGGGTTTGGCGTACGCGGGCTGGCCACCGCGATCCGGCCGCTGGTGATTCAGCGCCTGGGCCCACACGAGGTTCTCGCGGAGCTCGACCGGATGAGCACCCCATCCCGTCAGATCGTGCGCGAGCCGCTCGATCGCGCCGAGTGTCCCCTTCGCGCGCCGCAGAAAGATCGTATCGGCGACGTCCGCGCGCAGCGTCCACGGATCGCCAGCGAGGTGACTCGTGCCGAGGAGGTCGCCGAGGTACGGGATGACCCAGTCGACGCACGTGTCGATGAACAGATCGTGATAGAGGCCGTCGATCGAGTCCTTGACCGCGTTGAATGCATCCTCGACGGGCGCGAGATAGGCCTGGAGCTGGCCCTCGCCCTCTGCGTCCTTGAGCTTGTGGATGGCGGGTAACCGCTCGAACAGTTGCTGTCGCTTCATGCGAGCCCCGCGACGGTGTGGATCACGAGGCCGGGCGAGACCAGGCGCAACACGTGCGTTGCGGCGCACGACACGGTCTCGGCGCGCGTCGGAGCCGCGGGAGGGATCAAGGTGGCCGGATCATCGGCAACGCCGAGCGATCCGAACCCGTTGACGAGGGCCGACTGCACACCCGCGATGTTCTGCGCGACGCCTTCGATCCGGGTCGCGTATTCCGCGTCACCGAACGTGCGCTGATCTCCGAGCAAGTCATCGAGAGCGTGGCCGACAGCATCGCGCACCGGTTGCGGGTCATAGGTCGGATCGATCGCGAGCGTGAGATCGAGGTACACGTACTCGAACGCGCCCGCCACGACGACGATCGGGAGCCGCTGCGGTCCTCGCAGACGATTGGCGGTCGCGAGGATCTGCCGCGCGCTCTCGAGCTCCGCCGCGCGACCCGGCTGCATGAGCAGCGTGACTTGCACCAGCGGCAAGCCGTTCGCGACCGTCCACGCCGCACGAGCGTGCGCGACCCCGCCGATCGCGAGCGCCTCGGCCTGCACGTCGGTGATGCTGACGATGCGATCGAGACTCTGGATCCGCGCCGGTGCGACCTGCTTGGCGGTCGTCGCCTCCTCTGGCGCACTGCCATTGGCAATCCCGCCGACGAGCGAGACACCCGCCAGGTGCGCCATCCGATCCGCAGTCGCGGTCGTACCCTCGGCGAGCGCACCGTATGCACCGGCGCCCGTGCGGGACCGGACGCTGATGTTGTCCACGCCCGACGGGAGCCGCGCACCGGTCTTGCCATCGCCGAACTGGATCCACGACGTGCCGTCGTCGTCCTGACGAACGATGTAGACCTCGGCATCGGACGGCTGGCCGTAGAGCACCGGCACGTAGCTCCAGATCCGGCCCGAGACGATCACGTCGATCTCGGGACGCTCCGGAGGAGTCAGTGCAGCGTGCGCGAGATAGGTCAGCGGATCCTTCGGGAGCGGGAAGCTCTGGAACACGGCGCGGTCGTCGCCATTGCCGAGGACGGCTTCGGTTTCGGCTTTGCCTTCGGTGACGTCGACGAGGTTGCCGAACACCACCGTCGTGTTGCCATCGGAGAAGTCGCCATAGTCGACCGCGCGATCGAGCACGACGATGGCGACGTCCACGAGTGGGAACGAGAGGACATCGACCACGTTCGCTTCGAACGACAAGTTGCCGGCGGCCGCGATGCCGATCCGGCGGCCCTTCAGGTCACGCGCGCGGGGCGGCGGCCCCCACCAGAACAGCCACGTCGGTACCAGCGCGATGGTCGACCATGTCGGGCCGACCTGGAACGACGCACCGACGACGGTGTCGACGAGCACGTGCTGGATGCTGTCGACGTACCCGCCGAGGCCGGCGTCGAGCCTCACGACCGTCGAGGGGACGGACAGCGGGCCGAACGCGACGGTGGTCGGGCGAGCATCGGCGACCGTGGCGAGCCCGAGTTGCGGAGACCCCTCCGAGACATACTGGACCGCCAGCTGCGTGCCGAGTGCGAGATCCGGAACCTGCGGATCGAGCTGGAGTTGCGTGGTCCACGGTTCGAAGTCGAAGCTGACGGTCTTGCCGTGCGGCTGGCCCGCGGCGTCGACACAGACGTAGTTCGCGGGCGAGTTGTGACCGGTGAGATGGAACGTGCGATCGAGCTTCACCGCCGTGAGGGTCGGCGGGTGCGATTTGATCTTCGTGATCGCACCCTTCAGCGTGAGGACGCTCCGGCCGTGCCAGGTCTCGACCTTCTCGACGACGACGATCTCGAACGGCGAGAGCAGCGCGCCGTTCGCAACGCCGATCGCGAGCCGATCGTTCTTCGCGAAGGTCTGCGCCGTTTGCGGCGCGACCACGAGCTTCGTCGATCCCGCCGGGATCCCGAGTGGAAGCTGCGGGCGCACGAGCGTGATCTTCGAGAGCCACGGCAGCGCGGTCGCGTCCTCGGCGGTCTGAAAGGTCGCCTGTGACGGAATCGGTGCGAGGGTGGCTCGCAGCTCGAGTCCCTTCGGAATCGTGACCGGCGCCGCACCGTCGACGTCGAGCGCGAACGTTCCCACGCCACCCATGCCCGGCTTCAGCCGATAGCCGAGCAAGCGCACGAGATCCGCGACACTCTCGCGCCACGTCGCGGTTCGCAGGAACGCCTCGTTCGCGTACGCCTCCTGGTAGAACGTGAGCGAATCGACGAGCAGCGCGGCGCCCTCGTAGAGCGCGATCCCCGGATCGTCGGAGCCTCGGTAAGTCCAGCTCGCGAGCTTCGGTTCGCGATCCAGCCGCTCGAGCAGCCACTCGCGCACGTTGGCGTAATCGCCGACGCGATACGCGATCCGATCGAGGCCCGGGCGATTCGCGATCGTCTGCGGGAAGGTCTCCGGCGTCTTGCAAACCGGTTCCTGTGGAGGTTTCACGACCGCCCTCCTTCGATCACGAGCTCGATAAAGCCGCGCTCCATGTGATCGGGATCGTTACGAACCGAGATGATCTCGTTCGGCGCGACTTCGACGAACCGGCCATCTCCGGGCGACGCCGCATCCCACCGCGTGATCACGAGGCGTGCGATGTGCTCGACGCCGGAGATGCGCCGCAGCCGACCGGCGAGCTCGCTCTCGTACAGCGGTTTGCCGAACGTCCAGCTGTCTGGATTGAACAGCGCGAGCCGGCCGTCGGCGGTGTAGCCATCGGCGAGCTCCTCGAGGATGGCGAACCGGACATCCTCGGGCCACACGTCCTCGCGCAGACACACCGTGAGCTCGATCCGCAACGGGACATAGCTCGGCGGTCGGATCTCGAGGTCCTCGCCGATCAAGCGCAGCGGTTCGAGGTGGCTCGCGACCGCCTCGGCGAGCGCGGGCTCGAGGAGCTCGGAGCCGCGCGGATCGATCGTGATCCGCACGGTGCGCCAGCTCCCGGTCCACAGATAGCTCGCTGCCGCTCGCTGCACCCCATCGACCTCCTGAGCGCGGGCGACGTAGTCGGCGAGCGTGACGGCGCGGAGCTGATGCTGGCGATACGCCTCTGGCGCATTGCGCCGGATCTCGCTCGGCGGTTCCGGATCCTGCGCATCGTCGGCATCGAACGGATTCCACACCGACGCGATCTTCGTTGCCTGCGGTGTGGTCGGCACGACATGCACGAGCCGATCGCGCCCGATGTTGCCGTCGAGCGGGAGCCCCGTGCGCCAGGTCGCGACGACGGTTGCATCGTCCGGCAACGCCATGCCGTTACGGCCGGTGCCGAACCGGATCACGCTGCGCAGCAGCTCGTCGGTCTCGACGGCGAAGTGCTTGTCGCTCGGCTCGCTGTGGACCAGGCTGATCGTCTCGGTCCACACCGTGGTCTCGGTTCCGACGACCGCGACCTCGAGCGTCGAATGCGTGGGCGTCGCGCCGTCGCGTGGGGTCGCACGATACAAGAGCGGCAGGTCGGTTGGCAGGCCGCACACGGTGCCCCAGTGCGTCGGCACCGGAGCGAGCGTCCTCGAGACGACCGCACCGGAGGTCGCGAGTGCGAGATTGCCGTGAAATAGCGATACGTCCTCGAGCCGAGGGTGACCCGGAGTTGCCGCCTCGACGAAGCAGTAGTCCGCCCGGAGCGCATCGTCGCGGTGCCACGTCACGCGGACGATGCCTCGCGCCGGATGCTGCGGATCGGCGACGCGCACAGCGCTCGTGACGCGCAAGACCTGCCGCTTGCGCGCATCTCGACCCGCTGGATTTCCAGAATCAGGGTCGCGTTCTTCCTGCACGAGCAGTCGCGGTGACGCTTGCGCGGCCACTTGTCCCGCGTACGCATCGGCCTCCGCGATCGATGCGAACGCCAGGTCCGCGCTCGTATCGCCCGCGGCGAGCGCAGGAATCGCGTCGTCCCACGTGTAGAGCGAGATGTCATCGAGCGCCGTGCGCAACGGCGTCGCCTCGGTCGTCACGAACGTCGAGCCCGCGGTCGCATCGGCGGTCGTGGCGACCGCGAGGCCCGCATCGAGCATGGCGTCTGCGACCGCACGGAACGCGAGGAACGTGCTCGCCTGGTTGCCCTCGTAGATGTAGTAATCGACGAGGCGCGCGTGACGTGCGAGCGACACGCGCCGCCGCGCGGTCGACAAGTACGCCTCGTTCATCACGCGATCCTGGACGTCCGCGAGCTCGTCGGCGCTCGCCGAGAACAGATCCAGCAGCGTCACCGAAAGATCGGCGTCGCTGGTAGGCGTCCAGCCCGGGACGCGCTTCTGCATCGCGACGACGAGCGCGTGGCGGTACGACTCGTAGTCGCGGGCGAGCAGATCGAACGGCGGCGTGGAAGCCGGCGGAGGCGGTGGCGTCCACTCCGGCGCGCAGTCGATCGAGAAGCACCCCGGGCGAAACCTGAAGCCGAGCGAGCTGAACAGCGGATCGATGTTCGGGTGATCGATCGAGATCGTGTACGTCGAATAGTCCCCGATCGGCGAGATCAGGACGCGCAGCACGGATGGATCTGGCGTCGCCGCGATCGACGTGACCTGGACCATGCCTGCCGAACGCCCGCCGCGCAGCCGGTTGCCGCCGCTGATCGGGAACGTCACCGCGAACGGGGTCGGGTCCGCCACGATCGCCGCGAGCTCGTGCGCATTCCAGAACCGGAGCTCCACGACTGCGCGCGGCGGCACCGCCGCGAGCTCGAGGTCCAAGCGCAGCTCGCGCAACCCGTTGAGCGTGCCGAGCATCTTCGCTCGATCGACGAGCGCGGTTTGATCGCGGAACGGCATCAGTCGCCCGTCCTCTGCAGCTTCAACACCTTCATCACCGACGAGCCGACCGGCCGATACTGGAGCAGGACCTCGATCGCGCTGTTCTCGGTGGACACCGTGAGTCCCTCGACGGATACCCGCGTACCGAGCCACTTCTGCAGCGCGTCCGCCACGATCGATTGGGTGACGCCGAGCGTGGAGTCGCCGGTGTTCTCGAACACGAGGCGCCGCAGGTTCGTACCGAGCTCCGGCAGGAACAGCCGTTCGCCGAGCGTGGTGAGCAACAGCTGCAGCAGCTCGTCGCGAACATGGGCATCGAGATCGGGCGGCGACGCGGTCCTGCCGTCGGGGCCGATCCGGAACGGAAACGATAGGTACGACGGGTAGCCCTTCATATCGCGCTCACCGGAAGCTGGGTCGATCCGACGACCGCAACACCCTGGACCACGCCGCCTCCGCTCTTGCACGTCCCGACGCTCGACTTCACGAGCACGGCGGTGCCCCTGACATACATCGCGCTCGCACCGGCAGACCACGCGATGGTGAGACACGGGCTGTACGTCGAGCCGTTGTAGAACGAGCAACCGACGATCGCGTGCGTGTCGGTCTCGAGCAACATGTGCGCTCCCGGACCCGCGCTCGATCGCGCGTTCGACGTGGTCAGCACCGCGCGGCCGCCATGCGGACATTGCACGCTGCTCTGGGTGGTGAGCGTGGCTGCCATCACGTCACCTTCAGGTTTCCGCTGTTGATCTCGACGGCATCGTCATCGATCACGATCTGCTTCGATCCGACCTTGATCGTGATCCTGTCCTTCGCGATCACGATGCTCGGTCCGTTGCCGTGCTCGAGGCGCAGCTCGTCCTTGTCATCGTCGAGCACGATCTGATGACCGTGGCTCGTGGTGATCACGCGAACCTTTTCGCTCGCGGCTGCTGGTTTCTGGTCCTTGCCCCACCAGAAGCCGGTCCAGATCGGCAACCAGGGATGCCCCGCCTCGAACTCGACCCACACGCCATCGCCCTTCTCGGGCAAGAACATGATGCCGTGCTTGTTGCCGGCGAACGGCACGGCCGGTTCGATCCAGATCGATTCCTTGTACTCGCCGAGCACCGAAGGGATGTACGCGCGAAGCTTGCCGAGGTCCGCGCCGGTTCCGACCTTCGAGACCGTGCCGCGGTACTTGCCGAACAGGGTGCCCGCGCGATCGCGGAGCAGGCCCGCGAGCCGGTCCGAGGTCTTGTCGGTCGGGTCTTTCATCAGTGCACTCCTGCCGGGGTCGGACGCTTGACCTCGGCCGCCTTGGCGACGGCGTTCGTCATCAGTGTGAAGTCCTGGCGATATTCCGAGCGACTCATCGTGTGCGTCACCTCGCGCACGATGTAGGTCGTGCACAGCTTCGCGTTCGCGCCGCTCACGGTGACGAGGTCGTACGCGCGCAGCACGCCGTGATAGCAGCCGTAGCGCACGGCTCCGCTCGCCGTGATCGTGTAGCTCGCGCGCTGCTGGGCGCGCGAACCGACCGCGATGACGTCGCGGAATGCCGAGATGTACGGCGAGAGGATCTGCGTGCCGAGCTTGTTCAGATCGTCGACGGTCGACTTCGCTGCGAGGAACTGGACCGTGTCCCCCACCCTGGTGATCGCCGGGATGGTCTTGCCGTGGGCGTCGACCTTCTTGTCGACGTTTTTGTCGTCGCCGCTCCACTTCGTCGTCAGCGTGTCCTTGCCGACCGCGAGCGTCGAGATATCGAACGGAAGGAACTGGAACCGCGTCGCCTGCGAGACGTCGTTGCGCGCTTGAAACGTCTCGACGTTGCGGTCGGCCCCGTTGAGGATCAGCGTCGGAACATCCGGCGTGCCCTGGAGGCGCAGGCGCGTGACGAAGATCTTCGAGGTTCCTACCGCGGCGGGCAGTGCGTACACATGGAGATCATACGGCTCGGCGATCGAGCGCAGCATCTCGATGTCCGTCCCGCGCTGGATATGCTTGAGTGGACGATCCTGCGGCTGCGGTGGGATCTTTTCGACCATGGCTGCCGCAAACCCCGCATCCGTCAGGATCTGTACGATCAGATCTCTGTCACTCGTGTCCTCGTAGGTCGCGATTCGCGCGACCTGGTTGAGCGTCTCGGTGTCGTCGCGTGCGATCAGCGTGAACGTGCTCTGCCCGGGCTCGCCCGACATCTGCGCGTCCCAGCTGACCACCGGGCCATCGATCAACGGGATCCACTCCGACGTCTGGTTGCGAATCTCCAGCCGCAACCGCTTCCACGGTGTGGCGTAGCTGTCGGTCGGTCCGGACCAACCGCCGGTCTCGTCCGCACACATCTCGACCTCGAGGCGCGCCTCGCACGCGAGGTCGATGCCCTGCTCGACCGTGACCGTCTCGATCATCGTGTAGAACGCGTCCTCGACGGGCTTGTTGTCGAGCCAGAGCTTGTACTCGATGCCGCCGATCATTTGCGTGGCACCGCGATCGTGTTGTTCGGGACGGCGAGCTCAGCCGCATCGAGCTCGGTGTTCGCATCGGCGATATGCCAGAACTCCGACGAATCGCCGTAGTGCTCGTGCGCCAGGATGTCCAGCCGATCATGTGATGCGATCACCGTGGCGTCGCCGTCGGTCGGTGGCAGCCGGCGGAGCTTGACGATCGTCACGGCCTTGCCGTTCGGTGCCGGAGCCTCGACGGTCGGGAGCGCCGCGTAGCGTGATGAAGGTAGGAACGCCATGGTCAGAAGTGGATGATGTCGGCGAGCTGCAGCGTGGTCTCGACGGTGTTCGACAGCGCGAGCGCGTCTCGCGCGTACTGCGAATAGGTGTAGGCGCCCTTCGCGATCGGATCGTCCGAGCACGGATCGGGCGTGATCGCGGTCATCGTGATCGTGACCTCCGCGAGGGTCGGGTTGAGCAGCGCGTCGTATTGCTTTTCGACGACCGACAGCGACTCGATCGTCACCGGCAACACGCGCGTGAGGCCCCAGACGAACAACAGGCGCGGATAGGCCTCGCGCGGAATATTCTGGGTCGGCGCGCCATCGCCACCGCCGACGAGCGACCCGATCTTGTCGACGGCCTTGTTGATCAGTCCGCTGATCGGACCGGTCGGACGCACGAGCTTGTCGAGCGCCGCGAGCTGCGGTCCGATACCGACTCCGATCGAGATCGGATTCATCCGGGCGACTTCTTCCTGCGCCGAGAAGTGTGCGACCAGCGAGATCTTTTCGACAGGAATCTCGCCTGCCTGGTTGACCTCTCGCAGAGATGCGCCGGTAGGGCGAGGCGGAATCTCGAGCGTGCGCGTGATCGTCTCGGGGTTGAACTGGAACACCACGAGATTCGGAATCCGGCTCGCGAGCCCGACGCCGTACTCGACGAGGGCGCCCTTCAGCAGATACGAGATCGTCATCGCGTGCCTCCACGCAGGGCGCGTGCGAGCGGTGTCGCGATCCGTTCGGCGATCGTGCCCGTGCCGCGGGGCTGTGCGCGGACCACGATCGACCGCTGGTCGGCGATCGCTCCGGTGCTGGCCGTCAGCGCGCGCTGCAGCGCCGGCCCCAAGTTTGCGAGGCCGCGCCGCGCATCGGCGCGCGAGACGCCGCGCATCCGGATCGTGAGCTGCGAGATCTTCACGTCCGGCACGTCAGCTCCCCCGGATGTGGTTGCGAGCGAATCGATCACCGTGGCTCCGCGCGGGCGTCGCCGCTCGTCCACCAGTCGTGGTGTGCGGTGCATCCTCGACGGTGACGACCACGTTTCCGATCGAGACCTGGATCGGCTGCGCCGCCACGCCGGTCGCGACCTGTTCCCGCGTGTGCATGGAGTCTACGGGCGCCGCGGTGTCGATGATCGTGGGAGGACTGCCGGTCCACTGGCGCACGCTGCGCATCACGTCGCGCAACGCATCGGTGTCGGCGCTCGCGACGAGTGGATCGGGCGCGCCAGCGGTCTCCGCCAGCCACGGCGCGGCCGCGCTCGGCAAGACGATGCGCTCGATCTCGGTGACGTGCTGACTCGCGTCCTCGGTGCCATCCTCGGTCGCTGTCGAGCTTGGAGACGGCGATCCAGGACGAGGCAGGACGGCGTGCTCCACGAGCTCGCGCTCGATCTGCTCGCGCGCTCCCGGCACCGCGAGATCGGCCGCCGCCCCGGCTGGCGCAGGTCGCTGTGGCGCGTGCTGCGTGGCCGCGATTTCGGGCGCGCGCGCCGCGCTCGTCATGGGGAGCACGTCACGCTCGATCTGCGCCTCGTGAACCGCTTCGGTTCGCGGCGCGACGTGGGGGACCGTGCCGCGCGACATCGCGGCGAGGCGAGCTGCGTAGCTCACCGTAGCCTCGGTTGGACCAGCGCCGCGTATTCGGCGCGCCGCCACGAGGGGAGCGCCGCGATCGCAGCCTCGGTCCAGTGATACGTCGACGCGAGCACATGAACCTGCGCGAGCAAGCCGGCACGCGCGTGGCGCAGCCGGGTCAGGGAGATCCGCTCGAGATCGATGATCTGCGAGAGCGCGGTGCCGCACGCGGGACACGCGCTGGTGACCTCGAGCTCGACGATCGGGTCGGCTTCGCCAAGCGCGCGGTCCGCGGCGACGAGCAACGCATCGGTGAGCTCGCCTTCGACGACGAGCGTCTCGAGCACCGCTCGCGCGACGTCCATCCTGTCGCCGAGCTGCGCCCACCGCAACTGGTCGCGGCCGGTCGGCAGGCGCAGTTCGACGCGCTCGCCGTTCGCCTCGGCGATCACGCGATCGCGCCTGCGCGATGCAACGAAGCTCGCGAGCTCCGCGGCCGAGAGCTCGATCACGGCGGTCTCGCCACACCGACACGCGAGGTGCGCCTCGACCGGTGCGGCGAGCGACACCTCGCTGAGGGCGAGCAACAACAGAATTCGCGTCTGGACGCTCGCCGCCCACAGCTCGTCTTCGCGACCGCGCAGACAAGCGGCCAGCACGCGCGTCACCACGATCGGTCGTGGCGCGTCGAAGTCGATCTCGAGATCAGCAACGTCGATGCCGTACGGGCGAACCCGTGCACCGGCGACGCTGCCGCTCGCGAGCGACGTCAGGAAGGCGAGTGTGGTCATGGGTCGTATCGATCAGTCGACGGCGACCGCAGCGACCGCATCGTCGTCACCAGGCTCGACCGTCGCGGGATCGCGTTCCCAGCCCTCGAGCTCGACCTTCAAGGTCTCGAGTGCGATGTGGTTGCCGTTCGCGTCGAGCTCGGGGAGCGCGGTGTATTCGCTGACCCAGCAACCGTGGAGGAAGTAGCGCATGACGACCTGGCCACGCTCGTTCAAGAACTCGAGCGTGAGCTCGCGCTTGAAGTTCGCGATGTTCGTGCTCGCGTCTCCCGACCACGTGGCGACCATCTGCGCCCACTTCTCGAAGTCGCGATCCTGGGTGACGCCGCGTTCGAGCATGATCGCGTCGAACGTGCTGCGCCCCCACGATTTATGATCGAAGCTGTTCTGACCGCCCGAGCGGTGCTTGACGACCTCCGTCGTCCGTTTCAGTGACCCGACCTTGCTGACGCCGAACAGCACCTTGTTGTTGCTGTCGACGATCCGGAACTTGAACGTCGGGTACGGGTTCTGTCGTGCGCTCTTCGTGAATCCATTCGCCATGATGATTCGCTCAGGTGAGATCGGGGATCTGTTGAATCTTGAGGACCACGAACTCGGCCGGCTTGAGCGGCGCGAATCCGACCTCGATGTTGACGACGCCGAGATTGCGATCGTTCGCGGTCGTGGTCTCGCCGTCGCACTTCACGAAGAACGCCTTGTCCGGCGTGCTTCCTTGAAACGCGCCCTGCCGGAACAGCCCGGTCATGAACGCACCGACGTTCTGCCGGATCTTCGCCCACAAGGGTTCGTCGTTCGGTTCGAACACCACCCACTTGGTGCCGCGAAACAGCGACTCCTCGATCATCAGCGCGAGCCGTCGGATCGGGATGTACTTCCACTCCGACGCTCGGGCATCGGCGCCGTACAGCGTACGCGCCCCCCACACCACCTGGCCATACACCGGGAAGTTACGCAGGCAATCGATGCCTTGCGGGTTCAGTGCACCGTTCTCTCCGTCGGAGAGCGGATAGTCGAGGTTCGCGACCCCGCGCATCACGGCGTCGATCCCTGCAGGTGCTTTCCACACGCCGCGATCGGTATCGGTCTTCGCGTAGATGCCGGCGACCGTCCCGCTCGCGCCGATCGATCTGAGCTGGAAGTTGTTCGCCGGATCGGGAATCTCGATCCGCGGGAAGTAGATCGCGCTGTCGGCACTCGCGATCAATGATGCGTTGTCGCTGACCCATTGCTCGACCGCAGGCGGCGTCGTCACGGTGCTCGGTGGATCGATCAGAAAGAATGCGCGGCGCTGCTGGCAATACTCGAGCGCACGGCTGAAGCCATAGGTCATCTCGCCGGTCGTCATCTCGGAGAGTTGCGGCAGCGAGAGGATATTGAAGAGATCCGCGCGATCGAGCGCGTAGAGGCCGGTGTGCAAGCTCGGATCGCCGATCAGGTCGTGGGCGCTCGGCTCGTCGGCATCGGTACCCGCGGTGGCGGTGGTGGCGCCGAGTGGAATCTCGAGCGCGCTCGGAGTGCCGGTGAGCTGGAGCTCGGCTCCCGTCGTCGTGATCGTGTTGCTCGCCTTGTAGCCAGGCGCGCGCTGATCGAGGCCGATCCACAACGCCCGGCCGATCAAGGTCACGGTGGCACGTGCCAGCGCAGAGCCGGAGGTCGCCGCTTTCTGCTGGAGCTGCGCCTCGACCAGGCCGCGCAACACGCGCAGATCCGTCGAGGTCTTCACGCTGGCGGGAACCGCGAGCGTCACCGATACGGCGGGTTCGGCGGCGTACTGCGCCGTGAAGATCTTGCCGTCGAAGTCGCCGATCCCCGTGATCACACCGAGCTGCGCACCGAGCGTGCCGGTGGGGGCTGGAAGTGCGGGCGAAGCCGACACGGCCGTGAGACGCACGAGCTGCGAGCTCGCGTTGACCACCGTCGAGAAGAACCGCGCGTTCGCGGGATCGTTCGACAACCCGACATAGCGCTCGGCCGCGATCGGCATGCCGACCGCGTCGTGGCTCGCGTAGCGTGCCACCGTGAGGTTGAACAGCTTCGTCGAGACCGCGGTGCCATCCATCACGGGTTCGATCGAGAGCCGGATCGCATTGCCCCACGCGCCCGCGTTGGCGGCGGTCGCCGTGAACGACCCCGCGACGACGAAGCTCGCGGTCGTTGCATCCGGAGCGACGCGCACGACCCACGCACTCGGACCGCCATTGAGGAAGAACTGTGCGATCTGATAGCTCGCCGGACTGTTCGCCGAGATGCCGCCGTAGAGGCGATCGAAGTCGGCCATGCCAAAGATCTGGACGGCGGTGTCGACCTCACCCGTCGCGAATCGATCGACGAACGCAGCGATCGACGTGGACACCGTCGAGATCGGACGCACGGAGCTCGGAACCTCCGTGACGTAAACGCCTGGATACGTGAGTTGCACGCGAGCACCCTGTCTTGGGAACGATAGAAGTCACACCCGCTGCAGGGACCGACGCCTCATTCCCTGAAGGCGTCCACGCATCCTCTGCAGCGCGGGAACTACATCACTGCGCGCGGCGATCGTCGACACGCAGGTGCCGCGATCCGCGGGGGTGCCTCAAAATGCTCCACCCCCCACTACAGGGCGAACTGGCGGATCTCGATATCGCCGAGGTCGCCGGCGTCGTCGATCGGCTGGCGAACCTCGAAGTAACGCAGCCTACCGGCGGCCAGCGCGGTGGCGATCACTTGCGCGACATCCGGACGCCGCTTTCGCATGTTCGCGATCATCAGCTCGGCATAGGGCCGCGTCCCTACTTCGACCACGCCACCGCCGAGGCCGTGCGCGGCATCGGGCTCTTCGTCCGCCGCCTGCGTGTCGATCAGCACCACGTCATCGCCATGCACGTAGATGTGATCGAAGCCCGCGAGCGGGATGTACTCGATCTCGACCCGTCGATAGCCGTGCGGCTCCAGGTCGAGCCGCGCAAATGCCTCGCCAGCCAGGAGCGCGAGTGCACGCGTCTGCGCCGCGACGTCCGCCTCCGCGATCATCAGCGGCGTGGCTCCGGCGCGAAGGCTTGGCTCCGGTACCAGCTCGCGCTCGACGAGCGCGCGCGGCAGGTACGGCGATTCGATCTCGACGGGGACGCCGCGATCGTGGGCGACGCAAACCAGCGCGAGATGCCTGAGCGCGACCCAGCCTTCCGCGGCGAGATACTCGTCGCCCTTGGTCCAGTGCTTCGCGTGCGCGGTCAGCGCGCGAAACAGCGCGTCGTTGAACGGCCCTGTCCGTTCTGTCGCCAGTGCCTCGATCGCGTCGAACAGTGCCGCATCGATGTCCGCTGCCGAGCGCATGGCTACCGTGCGTTGCTTCCACAGGTCGCGGCCGCGCGCGACCGCCGCGCAGCAGCGGTCGCGATCGTCGACCAACGCGAAGAACGCGTCTTTCAGTGCATAATTGTAGTCGTCCACCTGAACGGTCGGGTTCCGGAACCGATCGTCGGGTACGGCCCGCATGCCATCGATCGTCGGTTGATCGCGTCCCACGAGCGCCGCGCACCACGCATCCGTCCACTCGGGGATCGAGCCGAGCTCGGTGCGATCCTCGCGCAGCACCGGAACGCGCGTGTCGCCAAGCGGCACCTCTACGATCTCACCGATCGACGCAGCGACGACGAGCGCCGAGCCGTACGCGGCTCGCGACTGGAGCTGCACGCAGTCGAAAAGGAGCTGACTCGCCGGTGCAAACCACGACGCCATACCTAGCAGGTACCGCGCTCGATCGACGAATCCGTACAGCATGCGCTGCGAAAACGGGCGGACTGCGAGCGTTGCCTTCAGGTCCTCCACATACGTGGGAAAGAAGTCGCGCTTGGGAACGAGCATGTCCCCCAGATCACGTCGCAAAACAGAGCGATTCATAGCTTGAGCTCCATGATCTCGATGGCGCTGAACTCGCGCGCATCAGATTCCTGGCTTGCTCCAGCGGAGCACGAGCTGCAGGTTCGAGTCGAACACGCCTTCGTGCGCGAAGATCAGGCCGTTACAAATCTCGGCAACGTATCCTTCCGTCGCGTCTAGCATTTCCCACACATCGTCGGGAAGGTCGTCAGGCAGCTCCAAGATCAAGCCGTGCGCCGCTGCTGAAAGACGTCCCGAGAGCGAGGCGCGTAGCGATGACGCCGACTCGTCATCGAGCTTCTCGCGAAGCTCCGCGATGACCACTTGTAGCTCGTCCTTGTCGCCGATCTGTTCGACCGTGATCGGTTCTGCGTCGGGTCGATAGTGAAGCTCGAAGGCGCTCCAGTGAGTGTCCCCCTTGTTGTCCTCGCGGAGCTCGGGCTCGAAACGTGCGGGATTGTCGAGAAAGCCCATATGACCCATCTGATCGACAATCTGACCGTACGCGATTGGGGTCGACTCAGCGCAAATCAGATAGATACGATTCGCCATCAATTTGCCTTTCTCGTATCGACGACGTCGGGGTAGTCACCGAACTCGTAGCGGATCCGTCGGGATGGATCTGCCTTGTCCCAGAACTCTAACGAGTCGCCTTTCTTGAGCGCCGCGATCTCTGTCTTGAGCTTGTCGCGATAACCAGCATTGGGCAGGCCATTCTTGTTTATCTTGTCGACTTCCAAATAGTCGGTGCCGCCCGTCGAGTTGAGCTTAACGCCGTCGACCATGTTCTTTTCCACGCGTTGCAACTTCTGGCTCCATCGCGTGCCCAACTGAGTGGTCTCCGTATTCTCGAATCCTGCAGCTTTCGCGGGCCCTTCTCTAACTCCTTTTTGAGCTTTACCACCCCCTCGACCCGGCCGTGCGTCGGGTGTGGCTGCCGTTTTCGCGTGGGGCCCGTAACCTTCGGGTGTCAGGATCTCGTGTGCCTGCTTGCCGCTCTCATATTGATCTCGCGCGTATCTGCGATATCTCCAGTCAGCCATCTCTGCCGGCGTTGCGTTCGAGGTTGGACGTTGGCCTGCTGGGGCTGGCGGCCATTCGCCCGTGTACCCGTGCTTCGGGCTGATGGGCTGAGGCGTAGGATCGACTCTAGGCTCGACGACGACCTCGCCCACTGCCTTTGAGGGCACGGGAACACCATTCACGTCACCGCGCGACATCGGCGCTATCACCGGAGCCGCGGCTGGCTTCACGGCGGCCTCGAGCTCGGCGACGGAGTTGACGGTTCCGGACTTGAGAGCCGCATTGACCTCCGACGGATGGTCGAGCGCGAGCGCGACGACCTCCTTCAAGTCGGGGTCAGGCATCTTCGCGACGGTCTCGAGGGCGCCTTCGTCGAGAATATTGAGCGCGCTGCGTTCCACGGCGCCAAGGGCGCGCGCGCGTTGTTGCAGCGCGGCTGGTAGTGGATGACTCTTCGAGACGCTGAGGATCCCGACCTGCAGCGTGATCTGTTTCAACAGGCCTGCGATTCGCTCGACCTTCTCTTCATCGCCGAGTCGCGGATCGCTCGCGATCTGCTCGATCTGAGCGATCGACTCGACGGTGATCACGATCGCGGTCGACTGGACGAGCTTGGTCTCGGTCCACTGCACGAACCTTCGCCCGGCCAAGCTCGTCACGACTTCGGCAGCGCTCGCGCCTTTGGCCGCCGCGAGCGCTCTCTGATATCCCGAGTAAGCCTGGCCCGCGCCAATCACCGACACGGCGAACCCCGCGACGTCGACGAAGTACCCGAGGACGTCCGCATCACCAGTCTTGACCCGATCGGCAATGCTGACTGCGCTCGCAGCCGCGCCCGTGCCAGCCGCGGCACTGAAGAACAACATCGCGAGCGGCTCGGCCCCGAACAGGGCCGCCGTGAAGCCCGCAACCGTCCATCCGATCGACGCGAGGCCGAGCCAGTCGGCCAGGCTGCGCAGCCAGCTCTTCTTCCCACCTGCGAATGCCAGATCGCTCGTGTGACCTGGCAAGAGCGAGGTCATGAGATGCAGTCGTCCGCGCGGATAGCGCTCTTGCGCGTCGGACCTGAACTGATCGATCGCTTGGTCGATCGTGCTGCCCGAGAAGTCATGCACCTCGGGTGACTTACCCTTGCTCGCGTCAGGCGTGAGGTCGAGCACGCGCCACGTCCCGGGCTCGGTCGTGCTCTCACCGACGAAGACGTTGAGCGGCATCGCTTCGCCGGTGGAGCCGTTGACGAACGCGCCGGGCAGTCGCAGCGGCGACTTCAGCTGTTTGAACTGGGTCTCGGCGTCTCCGAGATACGCCAGCCATTGCTTCGCGACGTCCATCCGATCGTCCGAGAGGACGCTCTGGCGATACCTCGCCGTTGCCATCTGATGGCCCGCTGCGTCGAGGATCTCGCACGTGTAGTCATAGATTCCTGGGCTGTAGGAATGATTGGAGACCTGGAGCTCGGGCAACGTCGAGGTACCCAGCTCGGTCCAGAGATGCTGGTTCCCCGGATCGCTGTAGATCGGTGCGCCTTTGTTCGACCGTGTCCACCGAAAGCTCGCGGCTCCGGCCGGCACGTTCTGTACTCGATACGTGAACGTCCGATCTTTCGTGCCGACCGGATTCGGTCCATCGGTCTTGAGGTACGGGCCGGCGGAGTACTGCGTCGCGAGCGCCCCGAACTGCGACTCGAGCCGATCGGCGAGCGCGAGCCGCAGTCGCAGATACGCCGTCGCACCGCCGAGATCGCTGTTCGGACCGGCCTGACTCTTGGCCGCCTCCTCGGCATACGCAGCCGGCTCTTCCACCGTCACGCGTCGATATGTACTGAAGCCCTCATCGCGGTGCCCGTCGCGATGGCCGCCGGCCCAGACGACCCAGGTCCCGGCCGAGTCGAGCTCGACCTCGTGTGCCTGCGAGTACTGGCGCGTCGTCGTCTTGTTCTGGTCGCCGAGCTTCGATGCGAACATCGTCGCGATCGAAGCGAAGCGCGTCGGATCCGGAACCTGCATCTCGAGCTTTATCTTCTGCCCGACGACCGCGAACCACTCGCCGTTGCGTCGCTGCATCGGTGGATCGGTCTTGAACGTCACGACGTCCGACTCGTCGCTCGCTCCAGTATCTTCCCGGCCCAGCTGAGACAGTTCGGCCGCGGCGTCGTTGCGACATCGCTGCAGGTGCAGTCCTGCGACGGGGGCAACAGCACGTGCGGGTGTGGTTACGAGTCCCCATAATCGCCCGAGCCAGCTCGTTGCCGCGTGATCTGCGCCACGTTCGAGTGTCGAAGGACCGCTCGCCGTCTTCGAGGAGTCCTGTTGCCGTGTATGCGCGAGCTCGTGCGCGAGGAGCGCGTCGCCGCGCGTGGTTCCGGGTGCATATTGCCCGGCGTTGAAGGCAACGTGGTTTCCGATCGCGATCGCATGTGCACCTTCTTCGGCACTCGCCATGGCGCCGCGTGCATCGCGGTGAATGCGGGTTCGCGACAGATCGATACCCATGGCCCCTTCGAACCGCGTCCGGGTTGCGGAGTCGAGCGGTTCTCCAGGCCCCAACTCCGCGAGTTGCGACTGCACCTCTGGTAGATCGATCGCCGGTGCGTCGACCTCGCCGGTCGCTCTCCAGCGCGCGACAGCGGTGCGAACCCGTGCGACTGCGGGTTCGATGTACCCGTCGAGCGTGGTTGCACCCGCAGCAGACGGCGCATATTTGAAGAGCGCGCGCTCGACCTCTCCCGCGCCCCGGGCCTCGTAGTACGCGAACCAGTACTCCAGGTAGGGGCACTGCTCCGCGGTCCAGTCCGTCCCCGCAAGCTCGGTATTCACCGCCTGCGTGACCGCACTACGCAAGCTGCCGAGGAACGTGGCTTTGGCGGAATCGTGCAACAGGTGCGTCGGCCCAGCGGCCTCGGCCTCCGGCGTGACTGGTCGCGTTGCGAGGTGCGAGAGCTCTGGAACCTGCGGCTCGACGCGACGCTGGGGCTCGGTGCTCGGTGCCGGCGCTACCGCGTTCGTCGGCCGGGCATGCGTCTTCACCGGGCGCGAGGCTACGGCCCGGCGAGCGCGATCCGCAAGCCGAGGTCGCCGACTGCCCTAAAATGCTCCAGGTGCCGCGAGCTGATCGAACGCCGAAGAGATGCGACGCTGGTGCACATGGAGCGCTGGGCGGAAGCGAACTGGGTGTACCTGCAAGGCGAGATGGCGCGCGTCGTCGCTGCGATGGAGCGGGCGATGGCAAGCCAGCCAGTGACCCTGGATCCACCGACAACAATTCCACGCGAGCTGATCGATCGAGCGCCCGCGATCGTGGCGCTCGCGCGCAGCTTTGGCTTGTCGAGCTTCGAACGCGCCATCGTGCTCGCGGGTGCAGCAGCCGAGCTCGTACCGGACTTCGCGAAGCGCGTGGGCATGCCCTGGCCGGTGCTCCGACTCGCGCTCGCGGCCTTCACGAACGGCGAGCCAATGGCGCTCGCACCGAGCGGACGGTTGCGCGCACACCGGCTGATCAGCATCGGCGAAGCGCTGCCGCTATTCTCGGCTCCGCTGACCCTCGACGAAGCGGTGTTGCACGCTCTCATGGGATCGACGGCGCTCGATGGTCGACTCGCGACCGCGATGCGCGAGATCGAGCCCACCAACGAAGCCGCGCGGCACGAGCTGATCGAGCGCATCGTTGCTACGTGTAGCCGCGCGAGCGAAAGCTTGCTGGTCGGGCTGGTCGGATGCTCGGAGGGCGACCGTCAGGCGGTCGCGGCCGCGGCGTGCTCCGCGCTCGGAAAGCGCCTGTTCCGCTTACGCGCCGCGGATCTTCCGCTCGACCCCTTCGGGCGCGCGTCGCTCCGCGAACGCTGGGAGCGCGAGCGCCGCTTGCATCCGTTCGTGTTGCTCGTCGAGCTCGACCGCGACACGGCGCCCGAGGTGCTGCGCGCGACCGCGGCGCTGCTCGCCGATCTCGGTGGACTCGCGTTCGTCTCGAGTCACCAGCCGGTCTGGATCTCGCGCGCGAGCTACGCGAGCTTCGAGCTTCACGTCGCGCCGCGCGAACAGCGTCTCAAACGGCTCCGCAGCGCGCTCGGCCCGCACGATGCGGATCTCGAGCCCACCCTCGAGCAGATCACGACCCAGTTCACGCTCGGTAGCGATGCGATGTCACGCGCGTGTCTCGCGGCGGAGGCCGGTGCGGGAACGCGCGCGGACCGGCTGTGGAACGCGTGCCGCGTGCAAGCTCGTCCACACCTCGACGATATCGCGCGTCGGATCGAACCGCGCGCGACCTGGGACGACCTCGTGCTGCCGGCGAGTACCATGACGCAGCTCCGCGAGCTCTCGAGTCACATCCGCAATCGCACGCAGGTGCTGGAGCGCTGGGGATTTGCCGCGCGGTCACAGCGCGGGCTCGGCACGGGTGCGCTGTTCGCCGGCGCGAGCGGCACCGGCAAGACGTTCGCCGCCGAGGTGCTCGCACACGAGGCCCGGCTCGACCTCTATCACCTGGACCTGAGTCAGCTGGTCAACAAGTACATCGGCGAGACCGAGAAGAACCTGCGGCGCGTGTTCGATGCGGCCGAGGACTCCGGTGCGATCTTGTTGTTCGACGAGGCCGACTCGCTTTTCGGCAAACGCGGTGAGGTCGACAAGGGAACCGATCGCTACGCGAATCTCGAGGTCAGCTACCTACTCCAGCGCATGGAGCAGTACCGCGGCCTCGCGATCCTCACGACCAATCAGCGGGACGCGATCGACAATGCGTTCGTGCGCCGCTTGCGCTGCATCGTGAATTTTCCATTTCCGGATGTCGCCGAGCGATACGGAATGTGGCAGCGCGCGTTCCCATCGGAAGCGCCGAGTCACGGAATCGATGCGAGCAAGCTCGCGCGGCTCAAACTTCCCGGCGGCAACATTCGTAGTATCGCGCTGAACGCTGCCTACCTGGCCGCAGAAGTCGGCGAGCCGATCTCGATGCGCCACCTGCTCAGCGCATCGCGTTCGGAGTACGCGAAGATCGAGCGGCCGTTTCCCGAAAGCGACGTCACCGGCTGGTGAGCGCGCTCGCTGGCACGATCACGTGGAAGACACCCTCCCGTGATCCCGCGACGACGTCGGGTTGCGCGAAGAGGTCGGCCGCGAGCCCGCGCGCCTCGCGGAGCGACAGGCTCGGATGGCGCCACACGATATCGATCGTCTGGTCGTCAAGCTCGTGAGTCGAGACCTCGAGTCCACGACTCGTCACGCATGCAGTCCGCATCGCGTGCGCGCGCTCGAGCTCGTCGAGGTGTCGCGGCTGGCGGAGCCCGATGCGCCGAGATCGAATCGCGACAGCGAGCCCAGCCAGCCCGAGCGCGCATGCTCCTGCGATCGACCCGAGATCTCGGCATGCGATCGCCACGGCACCCGCGCTGGCCAGCGCGATCCACTGGGCTTCACTCAGCCCGTGCCAGTACGGGCGACCGGAGTCTCCGCGCGCGAGCTCCAGCGCGAACCGGACGAGCGCGTATCCCTCGACGAACACGGCCGTTGCCGTACCCGGCATCGTCGTGATCACGAGCACCGCGCAGATGATCGCCAGCGCCGCGCTCGCCGCGGCCTCGAGGAGCTGGATCGGGAACAGCGCGCGATCGATCCAACGCTTCGGAAACCCTAGACGTGCGTGCTCGTGCCCGTAGCGTACGCCGAAGCGTGCGGGACGGCCGTGACAGCACGCGACGTGATAACAGCCGACCCGACCGAATGCGTTGAAGGTCGCGATCAGGGTGATCACCAGATCCGAGACCTGCCAGACTGCGCGACCCGAGACGATCGCTATCGCCGTAGGTACGAACCACGCCGCGAAGGCCGCCTGATAGAAGACGATCTGCTCGAAACCAAGCATCGCTCGCGCGATCGTGACGGCGAACCAGAACCCGAACGGCGGCGCGACGATCGCGATTGCGCGCTCGGTGGGTCGGCCGCCCGCGACCGCCGAGGTGATACCGACGCCGACGGAGCCGGTGAGGTATCCCATCAGTCCGAGCACCGTGTAGGTACTCCACCCTCCGATCGTCGGCCGCGGCACTCAGGTCTTCTTCCGCACGCGGCAGATTCTAGTTTCCGTCTCGCTCGGTGTCGACCTGATAGACCTGCGCCTTCGTCGCGCAGGACCGCTGACCAGCGTCGTCCCGCTCGCGCGTCACAGTTGCGCGAGTCCGCCGTCGACGGCGACCTCACTGCCGGTCATGAAGCTGCTGTCCGACGACGCGAGAAAGGCGGCCACCGCTCCGATCTCCGACGGCTCGGCCATGCGTTGCAGCGGAGTCAACGAGGCGTAGATCTTCTGGCCCTCTTCGCCGAGCGCGGCCTTCGCGAGCTCGGTCGCCGTCGCGCCGGGCGACAGCACGTTGACCCGAATGCCGGTGCCCTTGAGATCCTCCGCCCAGGTCCGCGCGAGGTTGCGCACGGCCGCCTTGCTCGCGCTGTACGCGGTCATTCCCGGGGCGCCCGTGGTGCCAGCGCTCGAGCCGGTCAGGATGATCGAGCCGCCCTTGCCCATCAGCGGCAGCGCCTGCTGAATCGTGAAGATCGTGCCCTTCACATTGGTGTCGAAGGTCTCGTCGATGTGCTCGGGGGTGATCTTGCCGAGCGCGAGCTGGCTTCCGGCGCCGGCATTGGCGAACACGATGTCGAGGCTTCCGCGCTCCGCCTTCACCGCCGCGTAGAGCCGGTCGAGGTCGCCCAGCTCGGAGACCGAACCCTTGATCGCACGAACCTCGGGTCCGAGCTTGGCCAGCGCTGCGTCGAGCGCCTCCCGGCGCCGGCCAAAGATGAAGACGAAGGCCCCCTCCTCGATGAAGCGCTTGGCTGCTGCGAGGCCGATGCCGGTTGCTCCGCCGGTGATCACGGCAGTCTTTCCAGTAAGTCTTGTCATGCCCTCAAGCTACGCATCTCCACGTCTCGTGAAAACAAGCGGATCGCACACGCAGCCATAAGTAAAACTTACGGATGTTTGTGGCGCTTCGTGGCCATCTCGCGCGCGAGATCGACGAACGCCCGGAGCGGTGGCGACAGGTTCACGCGGCTCGGGAAATAAAGGTACAGGCCGGGTAACGTCGTCGCGTACGGCTCGAGCACGAGCTGGAGCTCGCCGCGTGCGACTTCGTCGGCGACCAGCGCCTCCATCGAGTAGAGCATCCCGGCGCCGGACACGGCGAGGCTCTTCGAGAGCTCGAAGCTGTTCGTCGTGGTCGGACCCTCGACGACGATCTTCCACGTCTTCTTCCCGCGCTCGAACTTCCAGTGCATCGGCTCGCGGCTCAGCGGCCAGCGCGAGTTGATGCACACGTGCTTCTGCAGATCGGGCGGCGTCTGCGGCGTGCCGTGCTTCGCGAAGTACGCGGGCGCGCCCGCGACGACCAGCTTCGACGCGCCGGTCAGTTGCACGTGCACCATGTCCCGGTTGATCGTCTCGATGATCCGGATACCCGCGTCGTAGCCCTCCGCGATAGCATCGACGAACCGGTCTTCGACGCGCACCTCGATCTCGACGCCGGGATGGCGCTCCATGAACACCGGCAAGAGCCTCGCGAGCGGTTGCGAGACCGCGATCATCGGCACCGTCAACCGCAGCGCGCCCGTGATCGCGCCGTCCTTCGCGGTGACGGACTTCAGCGACTCGAGCGCGAGGTCGACCGCGGGACCGGCCGCGCGTAGCAACCGCTCGCCCGCTGCGGTCGGCGCGACGCTGCGCGACGAGCGCGCGAGCAGGCTCACGCCAAGCTTGGTCTCCAGCTGCTTCACCGACTGGCTCAGCGCCGAGCTCGAGATGCCCATCTCGCGCGCTGCGGCCGCGAAGCTGCGCCGCCGCGCTACCGCGAGGAACGCGTTCAAGCTGTTCAGCGGCGTGTACGCCATTGATGCGTCGTTCTACACCATCGGCGACGTTGCATCGCTGCTTCGCTTCGACTCGAACAGGAGTCGCGCGCGCTCACGCGAAGTAGTGGCGTTCCGCGAGATCAGCGAGCAGGCCCGGGTGCTCCGGTTGCCATCCGAGAAGCGCTCGCGTGCGCTCGCTCGAGGTCGGGTTGTTGACCTGCGCGAAGTGGGCCATCGCGCCGATGTACTGCGGAGCTTCTGCCGCGGTGATGCTCCTGGTGGGGACGCCGAGTCCCTTGCCGATGGCGTCCGCGATCGCGCGGAAGGCGACGCCTTCGTCGGCGACGCCGTGCAGCCGGGTGCCTGCTGGCGCCGATTCGAGCGCGAGACGGTAGAGCCGCGCGGCGTCGAGCGTGTGGACTGCAGGCCAGACATTGATGCCTTCGCCGAGATAGGCCGAGAAGCCATTCTTGCGCGCCGCCGCGATGAACATCGGCACGAAACCGTGATGATCGAGCGAGCTGTGCACCGTCGGAGCCAGGCGAATCACCGAGGACCGCACGCCCTGCTGGGCGAGCGCGATGACCGCGTTCTCGCCGTCGACGCGTGGCCCGCCCGGCAGCACGTCTTCCTCGGTACCAGTGCGCGTGATGCCACCGAAGAGCGCCAGCTGCGCGGTTCCCGAGGTATTGACGAACGGCTTGTTCGTGCCTGCGAGCGCCTCGCCGATCATCTTGACGACGTGCGTGTCGTGCTCGGCCGCTTTCACGAAGCCGTCGGGCGTGCCGCCGAAGGCGAGGTCGTGCTTGTAGCCGAGATGGATGACGCCTTCGGCGCCTCTGGCCGCGGCGACGAGCCCCGCGATGTCATCGAGATCGCCGCGCAAGGGCTCGGCGCCAGCCGCCTTGATCTTGTCGGCCGACGCGTCCGATCGCGCGAGTCCGATGACGTGGTGCTTCGCCGCGACGAGCTCGGCGACGACTGCGGAACCGATGTGACCACTTGCTCCCGTAACAAAAACGCGCATGTTGCCTCCTGATTGCAGAACCTGAAATAGAGATAGCACCTGAGTGCAGTCTCTGCAATCACGATGACAGGATGTGAACTCAGCTATAGTGGCGTGCGTGGCGCGTTGGGGACCAAATGCGAGCGGACGCCTGACCGAGGCGGCGATGGCGCTATTTGTCGAACGCGGCTACGACAAGACCACCGTCGGCGACATCGCGGCGCGCGCGGGGCTCACCGAGCGCACGTTCTTCAACCACTTCGCCGACAAGCGCGAGGTGCTGTTCTCGGGCTCCGATCAGTTCGTCAAGCAGATCGTCGACGCGGTTCGCGCCACGCCAAAGTCAGCATCGCCACTCGACGCGGTGCTTGCCGGTTACGAATCGACCAGTGACATGTTCGCGGAGCGCCGGCCGTTCGCGCGCAAGCGCAGCGAGATGATCGCCGCGCACCCGGACCTCCTGGAGCGCGAGCTCATCAAGATGATGACGCTGGCCGGTGCGATCACGAACGTGCTCGAGGAGCGCGGCACGCCTGCCTCGTCGGCGACTCTGGCGTCGGAGACGGGCGCGGCGATCTTTCGAGTCGCCTTCGAAGCGTGGATCCACGATCCGAAGGAACACAGCCTGACCTTCCAGATGCGAGCTGCGCGCCGGCAGCTCGAGCGCGTGGTCGGTCGCGCAAAGCGCGTCGCACGGAGCTAGGGGCGTGGCGCGGTGTTCCGAGCACGTCCAGCTCTACGGCAAAGCCGAGGCTGCAGGCCAACCCGCAGCTTCAGCTGGATCGATAGGAACTGCCTGGGCTGAACGGCATGGGCGTTGCTCTATCATTGTCGAATGCAGCTTCGAGCGTGGGCGATCGCGACACTTCTCCTCGGATGTGGCTCGAATTCCCACGTCTTGCCGGATTCGGCAACGGTCGATTCTGGGGCGCGCGACGCGCCGATCGATGCGCCGGTCGTGACGCCTTGGACCGCGCCGACCGGGGCGCTGCTCGACGGCGTCACGCTCGCCGATGGTTGGACCGACCTACGGGTTGCCTCGCCGGCGCTCGTGATCGACGGTGGCTGGACCGATTCCTTGTTCGCGACCCCCGACGGCAGGTCGCTCCTCGTCGCGTACTCGCAGGTCGATTTCTCGACCTTCTTCATCTCGAATGGCGCGAATGCGCCGGTGACCGGCCCGATGCTCGCGGGCACGCAGCCGAGTACGTTCAAGATCTTCGAGGCCGACCTGGGCACCTCGGACTGGTCGATTGTCGCGCATCCAATCGATGCGCTCGTGGGCACCACCGCCGCGGCCTCGCCGGCGACGAACGAATCTGGTGACCTCCTGATCTTCACCGAGTTCGAGAGCAACGGTCACTCGCAGCTCTACTACTCGCAGAAGGCGAACAGTGTGTGGTCGGTGCCTGCGCACCTGGCGTTCAACAGCACGTGTAACGACGACAACGCCAAGATCGTGGGCGAGCTCGCGTCGAGCGTGACGATCTACTTCGAATCGAATCGCGGCGACGATGCCGGAACGAGCGGCACGTGCGGCCAGCGCACGCTGTACATGACGACCTATACCGCTGCGACGAATGCGTTCTCTCCGGTCGCGAAGGTGCCCGGGATCGCGGTCGCGCAGAGCGACGACACGCAGCCGTTCCTCACCCACGACGGCTCGACGTTGATCTGGAGCGGCGTGCGCGGCATCTACGCGGTCTATGCAGCGACGAAGTCGGGCACGACGTTCGGCAACATCCACCCGATCGCGACGCCGACCGCGACGGCGCCCGTGGTCGGGAAAGTCGTCCTTCTCGGCGAGCCTTCGATCGTCGAGGTGGCCGAAGGTGAGCTGCTCTACATGATGTGTGGCGTCGCCTCGAACGTGGGCAATGCGATGACCTATCACGATGCCGATCACCTTCAGCTCGTGCCGTGCGTCGCGCGCCGTCCACGGCTCTAGCGACTCAATGGTCGTCGTGATGAGGGAGCGGAACCTCGGCGATGGAACGCACGAGCTGGATATGCTCGAGTACGGCCGCGTCGATCTCGGCGGTGTGGGCTCCGTAGGGATGCGCGAACGCGACCGGTTCGAAGCCATCAGCAGTTAGAATATCGATACTCGGCTGGACCTCGTCTGCGATGTACGCAGCCAGGCCGTGATGCTCGACGTAGGTGCGGCCATTGACATGATGGACGCCGTGCGCTTCGACGCTGTTGCCGTCCGCGTACAGGACGTGGAGCTTCGCCTTCTCCTGGTCATTCCACTGGTCGTACTCCGTGACGAAGAACGTCACGTGCGCGCCGTACGTGGCCAAGAGGTCTCGCAACTCGAACCACTGATCGATCGCCCGGTCATCAAAGCTCAGACAGAGTCCGGGCTTTGCGGGGCCACCCTTCGCGAGATCTGCAAATGAATAGAAGGCCAGGCCATCGTCATGCGCGACCGAGAGGACCCGCGCGATGGTTTCGAGCGACACCGTGACATCGGGGATATGCGCGTACACCATCGCTACCGAGCGCTGATCGGTAGCTTGGTGTAGTTCGTCGAGGAGCGGTGCGTCGTCGCTCGCATTCAGATGATCGATACTCATTGCACCGAACGAGCGCTGCCCCGTCCAGGTGAAAAAGCCATCGTCGTGCACGGTCTCGCCGCACGCTCCGAGAAAGAGAACGCTTGTCGCCACGAGCACGCGTGAACACTGCATCGCTACCTGTATAGCCCGATGGCGCTACCGATCGCGCTGACACGCTCTCGCGACCCGGGCACGAAGGTGATGAAGTCGCGCGTCACCGCATCCAGGTCGTCGGACCGAGGCCTCGCGAGATGCGCAAATGAGAACTTAATGGGGAGGGCGACCGCGCGAACGCGATGGCGAGAATCAGGAACGCCGCTTCTTGCGCCGCAGCAAGAGCGAACCGAGCCCGACGAGAGCACCACTGCTGCCGTTGCTCGCGTTGCACCCCGACGTGGTGGCGCCGCTCTGATCGGAACCGGATCCGCCGCCCGGATCCGCCGGAATCAGTTCGATCACCGCTTCGAGCTGATCATCCGAGGGCCCGCCATTTCCTGGATCACTGAACCAGGTGGCAGCGTCTTGCACGACACCGAAGTACTCCGTGTAGACACCGGGCACGCACGCGTCTCCGACCGGTGCATCGAACGCGAACGCGAACGTTCCATTGGCGCCCGGTAGAACGGGACCGCTCACCAGGGCGGGCCGGTTCGGCGCGACCCAGTCCGTGCCCGCGAACACGCTCGCGCGATCGCGAGGCATCGTCGTTCCGAGCTGGGTCGAGTTGTTCCACGCCTGGGTGCCCGTATTCTTCAAGACGACGGTGGCCGCGACGTGGTCCCCGCATTTGAGCTGGAGCGCGGGGGCGGACGCGAGCGGCCAGGATTGACTGACCCGCGTCGCGGCCCAGGGAATCGCGCCATACGCGGCGAGTACCGACTTCGCATATGAAACACGTTGGGTCTGGACGCAGCTTCCACAGATCTCGTACTTCGTCATGAACACGATGGTGGCGTCCGTGACGTTGGTCGTCGCCTGGAGCTCGGGTAGTCCGTAGTGCTCGGTCGAGAGCTCGTGCCAGATGAAGTCGAGCTGCAGTCCCAGCGCGTGCGGGTCTTGGTTGTGAGCAGCGGCGAAGGCCAGGACGTTGTTTCCACCGGACGTCGAATCCCAGCGCTCGCCCACCGACCACTGGGCGATGCCGCGCCCCGGACCGCCGGATTGCACCGAATTCGGATTTACGCCGGACTCCTGATCCAGGTTGCCGACGATGCCAGCTGCTTGAAAGTTCGTTAGACCTCTCATGATGAAGTAGTCGAACGCGACCTGGTCGTTCGCGAACGCGGTCGTCGCTGCTTGTTCGTCCTCGCTCGTGGCGATCGAAGTCGCGCACCCGAGCTGGACGCTGGCGAACCCGAGGACGAACCAGATATGGCGCATGCGATCACCATCGACGATCGCGAGCCTCGGGGAAACCAGCAACACCTGACAGCCCTGTACCTCTCGCGTCGCAGGCTCCGCCGGTGTCGTCGCTTGCCGCTCGAATGTCGCCCGAGCGCTTGGGAGCCTCGGCGGTGCTACTCGTCGGCTTGATTGTCGCCCTGTGCGGCGGTCACGAGCTTGTACTTGCGGCCCAACTCGCGCAGGTGCGTCCGATCCATCCGCGCGGCACGCGCGGCGCGCGACAGGTTTCCCTTGTGACGAGCGAGCAACTCGCGGAGGTATTCTCGCTCCCAGATCATCGTCGCTCGATCCTTCGAGGCTCGGAACGTCAGCTTCTCGTCGAATGCGAGCGATGGCTCGGAGGCCGCGGTCTCGGTGAGCTCGGTCCACATCCCGGGATCGCCGAGCAACACGGCCCGTTCGACCGCGCTGCGCAGCTCGCGAACATTGCCTGGCCAATCGTGGCGCGTGAAGGCGTCGACGAGCGAGTCGGGTGCACCGGCATGTCCCGCAAACTGCGCGTAGAACTGTTCGATCAGCAGCGGAATATCGAGCCGACGCTCGCGCAGCGGTGGCAGCCGCAGCGATACGACATGCAGTCGGTAGTAGAGGTCCGCGCGGAAGTCGCCGCGGTTGACCGCTGCGCGCAGATCCTTGTTGGTTGCCGCGATGACGCGAATGTCGACCTGGATCTGTTGTTGGCCGCCGACCCGCTTGATCGTTCGGTCCTCGATCGCGCGGAGCAACCGCGGCTGCAGATCGAGAGGGAGCTCGCCGATCTCGTCGAAGAAGACCGTGCCTCCGGCGCCAGCCTCGATCGCGCCGATCCGTTGCTGTAGCGCGCCGGTGAACGCCCCGCGCTCGTGGCCGAATAGCTCGCTCTCGATCAGCGATGGTGGAATCGCTCCGCAATCGATCACCGAAAACGGCATCGCCCGCCGCGGACTGGCTTGATGGATCGCGTCCGCGATCATCGTCTTACCGGTGCCGGTCTCGCCTTCGAGCAGCACGATCGTGTCCGAGCTGGCAATTCGCGGCAGCATCTCGAACAGCCGACGCATCGCGACCGATCGCCCGAAGGCGCGCCCGAACGTATCCTGAGCCGAGAGCGGCTGCTGCGCCTCGACCTCGACGTGCTCGAAGCGCAGCGTGGTTTGTCCGATCTGGAAGACCGCGCCTGCGCCGAGGTACGCGCTCTCGATCCGGCAACCAGCGAGGACGATCCCGTTCGTCGATCCGGCATCGCGAAGCAGGGTGCCCTTCGTCGTCGCCGTGATGGTCAGGTGATAGCGCGAGACCGTCGGATCCGAGAGCTGCAGCTGATTTCCAGGCGCGGTTCCGCACGCGAGGTCACCTTCGACATCGTCGGCGACGAGCCCGCGATCCGGGCCCTCGAGCACGCGCAAGCGAGCGCGCTGATAGCGGAACGTCGTTCCTCCAGTTCCCATCGCGTGGGTCGCCACGGCATCACCATACCCGAAACGACGCGTCGACAGTCGCGGTACGTTGCTGATGAACTGCGTCACGTGGCACGCTTTCGATCATGTCTCCTGCCGATGACGCTCCGACGGTCCGCGATTCCGCCGTGCCGACTCGCGACTCGAGCGAGCCCGCTTCGGCACCGCCGATCGCATTCGACGATCGCCGGTACGTGCTCAGGACGGTGCTTGGCAGCGGAGGGATGGGCGAAGTGTGGCTCGCCGAGGACTTGCGCATCGGTCGCGAAGTCGCCGTGAAGATCATGCACGCGCAGCACAACCCCGACGCGGCGGCCCGCTTTCTACGAGAAGCGCGGGTCCAGGGCCGGCTCGACCATCCGAGCGTCGTCCCTGTTCACGATCTAGGGACCGATGACCGGGCGCCCTACTTCGCGATGAAGCGGCTCACCGGCATGACGCTGCACGAGGTGATCGAGACCGCGAAACCGGAATGGACGCGGCGGATCCTGCTGACCCGGTTCGTCGAGGTCTGTCTCGCGGTCGAATTCGCGCATCGTCGCGGCATCGTGCATCGCGATCTCAAGCCCGCGAACATCATGCTGGGGGATTTCGGCGAGACCTACGTGCTGGATTGGGGGCTGGCCAAGGTCTCCGAGGCCGCGAATCGCGAGAGCGTTCAAGCAATCTCGAGCGAGATGCAGGACCTGCGGAGTGACCTCGGGGATAAGGGTCGCACCGTCGCCGGCGCGATCCTCGGGACACCGGGGTACATGTCGCCCGAGCAGATCGTCGGCCGGATCGTCGACGCACGAACGGACGTGTTCGCGCTCGGATGCATCTTGATCGAGATCCTGACCGGCGCACCCGCGATCTCGCGCATCGACCCGATCGAGGCGACCCTCGCAGCCCCCTGCCATCGGCCCTCGATCGTTCGACCGGATCTGGATGTGCCACCCGAGCTCGACCAGCTTTGCGCCTCCGCGACCGCGTCTTCGCGCGACCGCCGGATCGCGACGGCTCGCGAGCTCGCCGATGGCGTGCAACGGTTCCTGGATGGCGACCGCGACCTCGAACAACGCAAGCGTCTCTCGACCGAGCACTACGATCGCGCGACTGCGGCATTCGCGCGCAACGACGAGCTCGGTCGCGCGGATGCGATGCGCGAAGCTGGCCGCGCGATCGCGCTCGATCCTCAGAGCGTGCCTGCACAAGGACTCTTGATGCGCTTGATGCTCGAGGTCCCCAACCCCATCCCGGCCGACGCGCGCCGGCTCGTCGAGAGCGACAAGTGCGAAGCCACGCGGACGATCTTGCGGATCGGGGTGCGTGCCTACCTGGCGAATCTCGCCTTGATTCCTTTGTGCAAGCTCGTCGGCGTCGGCGGCACCTGGCCATTCATCGTGCTCGCGATCGACATCCTGGCCCAGGCGGGGCTCTGCGCGTTCGCGACCACTCGCGCACGCCCCTTGACGCCGTGGGTCTGGGCCTTGCTGCTCGGCAATCACGTGATCATGTTGACGATGATCGGTGTCTTCTTCGGCAGCTTGATCCTCGTTCCTATCTTCGCGCTCGGAATGATGCCGATCATGTTGTCGCTCCCTCAGATCTATAGCCCGTGGCTCGCTCTCGGCGTTCACATCTCGGCGCTCGGCGTCCCGCTGCTCCTCGAGCTAACCGGAGTCGTGCCGCGAACGTTCGAGATGATCGGAGACACGCTGGTGTTCAAGCCGTGGGCGGTCCACGCGAGTGCGCAGCTCACCGTGGCCGTCGTCTTCGTGATCGTCGTCATGCAGCTCTGGATCAACATGCGCGTCCTCAGCGGCGGCCGTATCACCCAGGAACGCGCTCACGAGCTCATCCACGCTCAGCGTTGGCAGCTCGAGCGCATGGTCCAGTAGGCCCGCGCGAGCCGAGGGCGCGGGCCCTCGGCAACGTGATGGCCGCCGTCCTCACGAGACACGCGCGCACCTTCGCAGGCGACGTAGAGCACGTGCCGGGCACGGCATACCGCTTGCTGTTGCAGGCTGCATGAACCTCCAACTTCTCGTCATCGCGGCGCTTGCGAGTTGTGTCCCGGCCAGTGAGGGAAGCGGCATCGATGGCGGTGGCAGCGGTGGCGGTGGCGGTGGCGGCAAAGCGGACGGCCAGCGGGTTCCGATGCGGCTGCTCCAGGCGAACGTGGGCAATGTCGCGGTGACCTGCGCGGCCTACAAGTACAAGCTCTGTTACTCGGCGACCGAAGAGCGGATCGCTGCAGCGATCGCGCTGCTCGATCCGGATGTCATCAGCCTGCAGGAGACAGTGAGCGTCGCCCAGTGCGCAGCGATGAGCGAGAGCGATGCGGCCAAGACGTGCTTTGCGGCTCACACCGCTGGGGTCAAGGCACAGGTCAGGCGGCTGGTTGGCGATGCGTACACGGTGGCGTGCGACACGCGCTCGCACTACGAATGCATCGCGGTGAAGCGTAGCTGGGGCGCGATCGTTGGATGCGGGGACGGCGAGCTGTGTATCGCGAGTGCGGTCTCGGAGACCGCCAGCCCCGGTGCTGGATGCGACGTCGGATTTTCGGTGGCGGCCTACACGATCGAGCCCGCTGGAGGGCGCGCGTTCAGGCTCGTCGATCTTCATCCCCCGAGTGGCAACGCGGTCGCGTGTCGTGTCGATGCCCTCACGAAGGTCTTCGACGGTACAACTGCACTCGCGCGGGGCCCCAGGAGCCTGCTCAGCGGCGACTTCAATCTCGATCCGTTTGCCGGCACGGATGCATCAGATGACTACCTGCGGAGCAAGGTAGGCGCCGGGCACGCCTTTCGTTTCCACAGCGGCGAAGCGGAGCATCGGCCGGCGTACCTGACCGCGGTGTACGACTGGCCGCTCGGCAGCTTCACCTATGACCACGTCATCTCGAATTTCGCATCGGGAACCTGCGCGACCCTTGGCCAGGCCACGGCGACCGAGCGACTCGATGGTGGCGCCGGGACCGATCATCGGGCCTTGCTTTGCAACCTCGACATCGAGTAGTCGAAGCACTCATACCCTGCGTGAGAACAAGAACGTTGTTTTGTTTATAGTTCATTGATAACGTTGCGCGGAATGGTTCGCGGTCCAGGAACGTCTGTAATCACGTTCCTGTCGCTAGCGAGCTCGTTCGGGTGCGGGCGCTATGGCTTCGACGACCGCTCGCTGCTCGATGCGGGCGTCAGCGACGACGCTGGTGGGGACGCTGGTGGGGGTCCGGCTAGCTGGGTCCAAGCGTTCGTCGGCACGGGACAAAGCTCGTTCGCCTCGACGTTCTCGATGACGCCGACCCGAGTGGGTGATGCCTTGGTCGTGCAGGCGTACTGCGGCTCGTCGGAGGTGCCGACCGATGTCTCGATCGGCGCGCCTGGTTGGACGTTTTTGCGGGTGTCCTCGATCGTCGGTGGCAGCACGGTCAAGGATTGGGCCGCATCGTTCGTGGCGATCGCCCCGACCACGCTCCAGACCACCTTCACCGCGACCTGGTCGCTGACCGCTTGTGATTTCGGCCTCGGTACGATCGGCGACGAGTTCATGGCGACGTCCGGTGTACTCGGCGATCTCGTGGTCGATCATGCCGAAGCATTTGGACTGGGCGACTGCGTGACGGCGCTCGCGAACGCGCAGGCTGGCGACGTGCTGTGGGGGGCGTGTACGGGAAACGTCACCGCGACGGGAGCCTCCTTCGTCAAGGGCGCGGACGATAGTGGAGGGGATTGGACCGAGTACGAGATCGCGACGGTTGCCGTTCCTACCGAGCAGGTGACATTTGCGAATCCGACGGGCCAGAACTACGTCATCACCGCGATCACGCTGCGGCATCGGTAGACCCGATCTCCAAGCGCGCGGCGCTGACACTGCTAAGCTCGATCTCGAATGTCGAAGACGCTCGAGCTTCGCTGGGTAACGCCCGCGAAACAGGACCGCAGCAAGGATACGCATGCCCGCGTCCTGACGGCTGCGCGCGCGCTCCTCGCGCGTGGGACCTCGTGGCCCGAGATCACGATAGCGGCGATCGTGCGCGCCTCGCGGAGCTCCGTGGGAGCGTTCTACGCGAGGTTTCGCGACAAGGACACGCTGCTCCAGTTGCTCCAGATCGAGCTGTATCGCGAAGGGCTCGTCACCGCGATGGAGACCTTCGAGCTCGTCAAGAGCGCGCGTCCGTCCTTGCAGGTGATGATCGAAGCCTTCGTGCGCGTCGCCGTGCACTCGTATCGCGACCAGGAACACCTGCGCCGGGCCCTGCTGTTGAAGATCGGCACCGATGCCGATTTCCGAGCTCGCGCCGTCGAGCTCACCCAGCAAACGATCCAGCCACTCGCGGTGCTGGTCGGTCGTCACTTCGCCAAGGCCCGGCCCCGAGACGTCCTCGCCGCGGTCGAGCTCGGGCACGTGCTCGTCTATGGGGTGCTCGACCAGAGATTGCTTTTCGGGGAGACCCCGGTGACCCGTGTGAGACTCGATGACGACGAGCTCGTCGAGGAGCTCTCCTGCGCAGTCCGATCGTATGTCAAGGCTCGACTCGCGAGCCCGCGCTCCTCTGCAAAATAAGAGCGGCGTTTTGTTTTGGCTGCCTTTCGGATACGATGGGCTATGACACGTTCTCTCGCGCTCGCTGTAGTAACGCTCGCGGCTTGCTCCAGCGGGGCGCCCAGCGGCGGGGTGGATGCCGCCGGCTCCAATGCCCCAGATGCGCCGCCAGCGAGCCATCTCGCGATTGCGCCGGGAGTGACCTGGCAGTGGCAGCTGCAGGGGACGGTGGACGAGACCGTGCTGGACGCTGCCAGCGGGCGGAAGTTGTTCGACATCGACATGTTTGCGGCGAGCCCCGAGCTCGTGGCTCGGTTGCACGCGAAGCAGATCACGGTCATCTGCTACATCGAGAGCGGTGACTTTGCGACCAGTCGACCGGATGCCGGAGATTTTCCGCCATCGATCGTGACCACGCCGTTACCGGGCTTTCCCGACGAATACTTTATCGATATCCGAGCGCTCGATGCTCCGGTCGGTCCCACCGGCAAGACGCTGCGAAAGATCATGGAGGCGCGCTTCGACCGCGCTCGTGCGGACAACTGCGATGGTGTCGAGCCGGACCTCGATGACCTCCACAACTACGCGACGGGATACTCGATCTCCATGGCCGACCAGCTCGGCTACAACGCCTTCCTCATCGGCTTGGCGCACGACCGCGGCATGTCGCTCGGCCTCAAGAATGGGATCGGCGACGACCCGGCGACGACCCTCGACTTCGTCGAGCGAAGTATCGCCAACGGTACCGATTGGGCGCTCAACGAAGAGTGCAATCAGTACTCAGAGTGCGGCGCCTACGCGGCGTTCATCACCTCCGGCCGCGCGGTCCTGCAGGTCGAGTATCTCGACAACCAGACGATCGCGTACGCGGGACCCACCGGAACGTGTGCGAAGGATACGGCAGCCAACTTCGATGGCATCGTCAAGGATTCCAGCTCGAGCCTGCAGGCCCTGCCGCGCATCGCGTGTCGCTGAAGCGCGCCTTACGCGAGCTTGCCGCCGCTAGCCTCGTTCACCTCTGTCGAGCAGCAACGGCAAACGCCGTTTGAAGTTGCGTGTCGAGCTTCGCCGCAAGATCGCTGGCAGTGATCGGAACGACAATGTCTGGCGTGACGCCGGAGTCGGGTGCCGGTGTGTCTGGGAACGTACCGATCAACGGCAGATCGACTTCGAGGCGGCTATGCGGGAGCCTGACGAAGAAGAAGGCGCCGCCATTGATCCCGCGTTGGCTACCACCCGTCGGTTCACCGACGAGAGTGCCCAGCTTTTGGCGCTGAACAGCAAGTGCGAACTGGAACGTCGCCGAGCTATTCGCTGCATCGACAAGCACGATCACCTTGCCGCGATAGCGCGGTTGTCGAGGTGCGATCGTATCGTCAGCGCTCTCGCCTTGGAGCTCGAACGAGCCGTCTTGCAACGCACGCGCGCTCTCTCCTAGCGTGAAGAACGAAGGGTCCCAGGTGTCCAAGACTGGACGCAGCGGTGCGGGTACAGCCCTGAAACGCACACGTCGACTGAAGGCATCGCGCTCGAGCGGTAGGTCGATCAAATGCGCCAAGAGCTCGTCGCCAACCTCGCTTCCGCCTTCGTTGCCCCGGAGATCCACGATCAGAGCAGGGGCACCCTCGTCGACGAGATGTTCGAAGATCGCTTGGATGTTGCCCTTCCAGTCCCAGGTAGTCTTGTACGCGACCCATGTCGGCATCGCGAGGTACTCGACGGAGCTAGCTCCCCGCTCGATGGCTTGCAAGTGCCAGAGCGGATCGCTCGGCTTTGGATCTCGACCTGACGCACGAACCAGCGCGGAGCGGTCATCGAATGTCTGCATCGGAACGGTGATCGATCCTGCACGCAGCCCTGCACGGAGCTCCACCGTGACGGTCGACCCCGCGAGTTGCGGGAACAGCAAAGGCGCGAGGATGTCGAATGGCTCGTAGATGCTGTCCCCGCGATCCGAGAGGAAGTCGCGTCGCTTCGTGTCGTTGTGACCATCGGCGCGCGCCAACGGCATCAAGGCTGCGAGCAGATCGGCCGTCTTCACTCCGGCGATGGAGTTGACGATCGCGCCGGGCATCAGCTCGGCGCGATCGCTCAGGTTTCGCGTGATGACCATCTGGTTGCCGATCCACCGGAACAAGAAAGGCAAGCGAGGCGCGGCGAACAGCGCGGTCTCGACTTCCTTCGTTTGATTGAACGGATTCGGGTGGCTGTGGCCGCAGCGGATGGCTGCGGTCAGACGTGTGAGGACGATGAAGGCCTCCCCGAGAGAACGGTCTCGTTCGAATTCGTGTCGCGCCTGCGCGAACGACTCGGAGAGTTCCGCAGGCGTATTGTAACGGAGCAATCCGGGATGAAGCGTGCGGTAGGCGTTCTCGAGGACCGCGAGGTCGGCGAGAAGATCTGTCGACCGCAACAGCGGTTGCACGCTCGACGTCGGCCGCACGGCGACTCCGTTACACGCGAGTATCCCAATGAGAAGCACGAGGAGGCGCACACCGCTTCGACGCTTCTTTGATAGCGTCGTTACACTTCACATTCTGCGGCGACGACGCGGCTCGAGCGGCTGCAACGGTGCCTGTCTGCTCCAATCGGGAAGCTGCTAGCCGTGTCTCGACGGCGGTCCATCCGGGTACATCTTGGAGACCTGGAGACTCGCGACATTGAGTGCGGCATCGAACCTGCCGAAGGTCTTCTTCGCGGCGGCGACCAAGCCCCGCGGACCGTGGCGCGTGATGAACGACGCCTCGACCGAGGTCCCGCTCACCAACCAGCTCGCGAGCTCGCTGACGATCGCGTCTCGAGTCCAGCCCCGCTTGGCGACCGGCTGGCGCTTCGCGACCGGGGTCTCGATCGGCGGAGCCACGGGTGCGGTCACGCGTTTCGGAGTCGCCCGTTTCTTCGTCACGCGTCGCGGACGCGTTGGCGCGACGCTGCTCCTCAGCGCCACCAGTCGGCGCTCGACTTCCATGACGATGATCGAGCGAACCGTTGCGTGCGCGAAGGCGCGAACTTCGTCTTCGAAGCGAGTTACGACCTCGCGCAACGCCTGGTTCGAACTACTCACCATCGGCGGACGGTACATGGTCAGGCATCGTCCGTCATCGCCGAACGGAAACGGAAGCCAGTGGGGGACCTTTTGTCACGTCGCGTGATCGGTACCCATCGCCTCACGAAGCACGCGCTCGAGCACCTTGACCCCGATGGGCTTCGGCAGAAACGTGAACGCGCCCCGCTCCTTCGCCAGCGCCGCGACGGAATCGGTCGCGCGTCCCGACATGACGACCGCGATGACGTTGGGATAGCGCTCGCGCAGGACTCCACACAGCTCTAGCCCCGACATGCCGGGCATCTCGACGTCGGTCAAGACGATCACGGATGCGGCCTCCTGCCCGTCGAGCGCTTGAAGGCACTCCGGTCCTGACCCCGCGGTCTCGACCGTAAAGCCGCGTTTCTGGAGGAGCGTGCCGAGCAGGTCGCGCGAATCCTGGTCGTCGTCGACCACGAGCACCCTGACTTTCACGACCGGCTCCACACGCGCATAGATGCAGCGAACTGCGGGACCCGTGCCAGCGCCACGGTGGCGACACGAGGTTATTTGCCCGGAAGGAGCGTCCGATTCGCTCGCAGAGCGAGTTCGCTCGCCCCATTTTAGTTACGCTTTTCGTGCGAGCCACTCGCACTTTGTGGCTACGGTGGGGTGCGTGTCATCCACTTTCAAAGCGGCAACGTTCGAGGATATTGAGGCCCTCCGCGCGTCGGTGACCGGCGCGTGCGAGGCCGCGGCGGATATCGAGAGCGCAGCTGCTGCCATGACCCAGCAGCTGTTTCGCGCGTCCACATCCTGCGTGCTCGCGCGCCTGTTCTTGGTGCTTCCGCTCAAGCGTCTCCCGTTCGGAGAACGCACATGGGTCGACATCGCGGCGAAGGCTCTCGGTCGAACCAGCGATCTGACACCGACGACACCCGTGCTCTCGTTGCTCGGCACCGCTGGTTCCGAGTACTCGTGGAACGACCGCACCTACTCGGTAGGTCATCGCGCGATTCCGTTGATCGATGACAGCGTCGTCCAGTCGGCGCCGATGATCGCAGCGGCGCTCTCCGCCTTCAACGTCGGCGTCGGCCCCACGAACAGCGGCGAGATCGCCTTGCGCATCGCCGCTGGTGGCTTGAATGCGCGGTTCCTCGTCACCAACGCGCGAACCACGGTCGATCAAGAAGGTCGCTTCGTGATCGCGGCGCGTGACTTTGTCGAAAAACAAGACATCCAGACCGTCTTCGGTATGGGCGGCTCGTACGTCGGAGGCGAGCTCGCGATCGCCATCGTGTTCACGCGCGAGCAGATGTCGGAGTCCGACGTCGATCGCTACACGAGCCTGATCAGCACGTTCAAGATGGGAACTTCGTCACTGCTCTCGAAGGATCGGATCTACGCGGCGCCGAAACCTCTGCCGAGTCGACGCTAGCTGCGGCGCTCGCGACGGATCCTTCGCATCAATCCGCGTCGAGCGCGGCCTGCTGCAGGATCTTTTCGCAGCCGGAGTAGAACTTATTCCACGCGGGACGCAGCTTCGAGGTCGCGGGAAGCGCCGGTCGTAGTCGGCGAGCTCGTCGACAATATCGAAGACGTTGTCGATCTCACCGCCATCATCCGCCGCGAGAAGCTCGGCAACCTTTTTCTCGATCGCGGTCCGCGCCTTGGCGGTCGACGCCTCGGTCGAGGTGAAATGTTCTTTGTGTCGCGCGAGCGCGGACTTTCGCGAAGGCTTCTTCGTCTTTGCCGCGCGCCTCTTGGTGGCGAGCTTGGGTTTGGCCATCGACGAGGATCCTATCGCGATGAGGAACTGGTGGAACTCGATAGCGGCGCTGGTGCCGAGGTGCCGAGGTGCCGAGGTGCCGAGGTGCCGAGGTGCCGAGGTGCCGAGGTGGACGACGTCGCGCACTTGCGATCACGGAAGAACGTGCGTACCGAGCACCGATGCGTTCGAAGGTTCTGTTCGTGGCCCTGGTCGTCGTCGTGATTGCGGTGACGTTGCTGTGGCGTCGTCACGAAACAGCTCACCCGCTTTCAATGGGACCGCAGGCTGAGAGCGTAGAGATAACGCCGGGTTCGCCACGTGCGCCACAGGTCCGCAGACTGGCGCCGGACGAACGAAAGCAGCTCGGCGAGGACATCCACGCGGCGCTCAGGAGAGCCGGACCGAACACCGCCGAGGCGGCGAAATCTCCAGCTGGGGGCGTTGGCGGAAAGCAGCCGGTGCTTACCGATGAGCCGCTCCTCCGTCTCGAAGAGATCGGGCCAAGTGCGAAGGCTTCGCTCGAGTCGACGATCCCAGAATTCGCGAAGTGCTACGAGGGTAAGTCCACCGCCAACAAGGCACCGATCGCGATCATGGAGATGGTGAGTGATCCGGACCTCGGTATGGTGATCGACACGACACAGATGATCGACGCGGACGGCAACCCATTGCCGAAGGACATCGACGAGTGTCTACGAGAGACCGCAGACTCGCTTTCGTTGCCTCCGCTCGGCAAGCCGGGCCGCCTACCGATCCAGTACTCGTTTCACTTCGAGTGAGCGCTATCGCCTACGGACGGTGACGGTCGCCCGATCCGAGCGCCGACCGAGATCGTCGACCCACGTCATCGCGATGTGCTGACCGATGAAGATCGGCGCCGAACCACCGCCGGCGCAGCTCTTGTGCGCGTACGTCGAGAAGTCGAACGTGCGCCGTGCCGCAGGCAGCGCGGACGCCGAGTGCGGCATGGTCTCGGAACCGGTCGAGATCGCGACCGCGAGGAAGCGTGCGCCGGTCGGCGGATCTTGACCGAGTACGAGGGTCGCGGCGCCTCCCGGAACGCCCTCCCGGAGCGCACCGTTACGGCCAAGCGTCGAGTCGAAGCGCGAGGCCTTCGGTGCGGCGAGATGCGTTTTGCTTGCCGCCGCGGTTTGATGCAGCGTCGCGATCAGCGTGCCGGCATCGTCTCGAATCAAGAGATCGCGATCGGCCGGGTCGGCCGGGATCCAGCGTTCGATTCCGCTCCCGAGCGCCTCGACGGTGAGCTTCACGTCTGCGCCTGCGCCATCTTTTACGACCCATCGAACATCGTGGTCGCCGCCCGCCCGAGTGTTCGCCGGGACGTCATGACGAGTCACGAGGATCGCGCCGTCGGCCGGAAGCGTCGCATCAGGCGCGGTGAGCAGGACCATCACGCTCCGCATCGGTGGCGGCGGTCTGCAAGGCCACGCGACGCCGATGGGCGTGAGAAGCGCGACGACAACGATCAGGAGGTGGCGCATCGGGTCTCCAGTCTTAAACGGACGAGGGGACCGAAAGGCGCAAAATCTTCTTCGCTAGATAGACGCGACTGGCATGTCGCGTGCTTTAGAGCAGGTCATGCGCTCCATCTTCAAGATCGTGGTCCTCGGCGGTATCGCGGCAGTGATCTGGCGGATCCAGAAGGTCCTGATGACGCGCGCGGATCGCGACGACGAACCAGCGTCGCCCTATGGAACAGGGCTCGTCTTCGGCGACGAGGTCGAGTTGCGCGCGAGCGACGAGCTCGACTACGAGGATCTCGAACGCCTCTACGAGGTCGAGGCCGTCCCCCCGACCGATGCTGACGAGCGCTCGGTCGGCGATTTCGGTGTCGCGTAGCAGCCCAGCGCGCCCGAGCGCGCGCTTTCGGCCCGGGCTAGATTGCGAGCATGACGAAGATGACCGTCCATCACCTCGGGCATTCTCAATCGGAGCGAATCGTCTGGCTCTGCGAGGAGCTCGGGCTCGAGTACGAGCTGAAGCGCTACGACCGCCGCGCGGACAACAGGCTCGGGCCGCCGGAGTACAAGGCACTGCACCCGATGGGCACGGCTCCGATCATCACCGACGGCGAGCTGGTGCTCGGCGAATCGGGCGCGATCATCGACTACGTCATTGCGACATATGGCGACGGACGCCTCGCCGTGACGCGCGAGCAGCCGGGCTTCACCGACTATCTCTACTGGTACCACTTCGCCAACGGCACGCTGCAGCCGACAGTCTCCCGGTTGATGTACCTCGAGCGTGTCGAGGTGACCGAGGGCCATGCGGTGATGCAGGGATCGAAAGCGCGGTTCGAGCTGATCCTGTCGACGCTGGAGGAACGTCTCGGTGACAGCGCCTATCTCGCGGGGCCGGAGCTCACCGCCGCGGACATCATGACGGTGTTTCCGCTCACGACCATGCGTCTGTTCAGACCGTACGATCTAGCGCGGTGGCCAAACATCCTCGCGTACCTGCAGCGGATCGGAGCGCGCCCCGCGTATCAGCGCGCCATGCAGAAGGGCGATCCAGATCTGACGCCGCTCCTGGGCTAGTCCTTGCCTCGCTCGTGGCTCCTCGGATCCGCGAGTCCCATCGCTGCGATGCTAATGGGCTTGCAGGGTGATAGCGTGGTTGGATGCGATGGGCACCGCGGCTCGCGATAGCCGTCCTCGGTGGATGTGGTCGGATCGGCTTCGGCGAATCCGTGGGCGATGCGAGCGCCCCCATCGCGATCGAAGCGGTCGGGACCTTCGTCGCCCATGGCCATGCGACGACCACCGCG
This sequence comes from Kofleriaceae bacterium, assembly GCA_025357755.1. Taxonomy (GTDB): domain Bacteria; phylum Myxococcota_A; class Polyangia; order Haliangiales; family Haliangiaceae; genus JABFXX01. Next base: position 75,267 of record JANXOP010000273.1, read on the forward strand.
ATCGATACCTTCACCGCGAGCGCCGCACGGGCCGGCGATGCGATCGTGCTTCACACGTTCTGCACGAGCAACGTGGTGGTGACCGGGCTCACCCTCGATGCACCGGGGTGGACGTTCTTCCCGCTCGGCCCGTTCACGGCCTCGATCGCCAACACCGATTACGTCGCGAGCTTCGGCACGATCGCACCCGACACGCTACCGCACACGTTCACGGTCACCTGGACCGGCACACCGCAGTGCCAGTTCATGGACGAGCTGGGAGACGAGCTCGCCAACGCCGATCCGGCCGGCGGTCCGACGACCTTCGACGCGCACACCGAGATGCTGGGCTCGGCCGGCGACTGCACCGCGACCTTGACGACCGGCCACGCGGGCGACGCGATCTGGGCGGCGTGCAGCGGCAACGTGAGTGCGATCGGTGCGGGCTACGCCAAGGGCGCCGATGACGGCAACCAGGATTGGTCGGAGTACCTGCTATCGCCCGCGCCCGCGGGCACCGTCGCCCAACCGACCTTCACGAGCACGGGAACCTCGTGGGCGATGACCGCCGTGAGCATCGCGCCGCGGACTCCGTAGGAACTGGCCGTAGACCTCCGGGCCCGGGATCTCTCCCGAGAGATAGCCGGATCGGTTTCCACGCCCAACTCTCGTGACCTTCGGCTGGGTTACGCTCGATCCCACCATGGGCGTGGAGGTCGATCACCTGTTGCGGCGCTTCGCACGCGATCAATGGGTCCGCTTGCACGGCACGCCGCGAGTCACGGTGCTGGCGGGCGATGCGCAGCTCCTCGCCCTCTATCGGTCCTGGCTGGCGATCACCGATAGGAAGGTCGCGCTGTTCGACAGCGAAGACACCGACCGAGCGATCCGCGAAGCATGCGCGCTCGCGAGCCATGCGCCCGCTGAGACCGTCGCGGTGCACGCGAGCCGACAGGCGATCGATCGCTGGAGAGCGGATCGGAGCGATCGCCTCGCCGCGATGGTGACGGAGGGCATGGTCGTCGGATCCACGTCGTTCGCGCATCTCGATGCACGCAGCGCGGCCGAGCTCGCATTCTTCGAGGCACTGGAAGCAACGCCGGCGACCACGGGCCGGTTCGCGCTCAACGAGAGCCTGTCGGTGCGCTTCGGTTCGAAGGCCTGCGAGGTAGACCTCCTGTCGCGCGGCGATCGCATCGCGATCGAGATCGATGGCTTCCACCACTTCACCGATCCGGAGAATTATCGGCGCGATCGCCGCAAGGATCTCCTGATGCAACAGCAAGGGCTGATCGTCGTGCGCGTGCTCGCGGAGGACGTCATGGCGGATCCTCGCCCCGGTATCAATATGGTGTGCCAGGCGCTCGCCTCGAGGCTGAGTAACCCGTGAACCACGATCGCCTCGAGCTCCTCGTGCTCGCGCGAGACGCGACCAAGCTACGCGACATCGATCTCGTGGCGGCGGAGCTCCATCGCTTCGCACCCACCTCGATGTCGGAAGCGACCTGGCGCGACACGCTCGCGAAGGTTCGAGAGGGACTCGCGAACCTCGACGCGACCGCCGAGCTCCTGCGCCGGTTGGGCCTGAAGAAGCTCGTGCCCTGGCAGCGCCTGGTCGACCACGTGCTCCCTGCACTCGCGCTCGGGCTCGAAGCCACCGACAGCACGAAGCTTGCCGGGCGCGATGCGTGGACGGCGGCTGCCGCCGCGCGAATCCTGGGGATCTGGGAGACCGGCAAACCACCGTCGCTCTCGGCGGTCTGCGATGCCTTCGCGTGGCGAACGCTCGGCCTCCCCGGACGTGCGAAGCGTTGTCCGCCGGAGGTTCGCGCATTGTTTCTGCAGCGCGAGCTCGCCTCGAGTGCCGGCGCCGCCGATCGCCAGCTGCGATTGTTCGTCGCGCGCGCGCTCGAGACCGGGACCGAGCTCCGCGCGATTCGCGATGGGCTCGTGCGGCGCTGGATCCAGGACCAGCCCCTTCATGCGGCGCGCGATCTGGTGGCCGAGGTGAAGCGGCTCGCGGCCTCGACCACGCACGGCGTCTTCGGGGATCGCAAGATCTTCATCTCGAGTCTGTGGGACGAGCTCCGGCGTGATCGCCACTGGGCGAGCCTGGCGCTCGCGGACTTCAAGACCGGGCTCGTCGCGGCACAGCGGGCCGGCATGCTCGAGCTCGCGCGCGCAGATCTCGTCGCGGCGATGGATCCGGAGCTCGTCGCGGCCTCCGAGATCCGCGACGGCGGCGCGAGCTTCCACTTCATGCTTCGAGGAACCGACCCATGACCGCGATCACCCGTCTCGATCACAGCGAGCTCTCGTCTTGGTTGAGCCGAGAGACCCAGACGATCGATCGCAGCCTGCGCGAAGCCGTCCGTTCCGAAGCGTTCGGCATGCTGCAGCTCGGCCTCGAGCAGCACGTCGCGCTCAACGTGCTCACCCAGCTCGCGCTGCTCGATGATTGCCTGCGCGTCGCGCACCAAGCCATCGAGGCAGACGGTGCGATCGAGGCGATCGAGCTCGAGCGCGTCAGCGATCTCGTCACGCTCGCGGCGCCGCGATTTGCGGCGGCCTTGCCGGCCTATGCAACGTTCGCGACGAACGTCGAGGTCGGTGCGTTCCTACGCTTCCATCGCCAGGATGCCGGTCCGTACGGCTACAAATCGCCGCGCCCGTGGAGTGGCCTCGAGCTCGTTCGACACGTCGACAAGCACACGCGCAACTCCTCGCCGCTCCGCGATCACGAACGCATGCTCGCGCGCGTGATGGACCACGTGTTCGCGGGCCGCGAGACCGAGCCCGAGCGCGAGGCGCGCCGCAAGCTGCGGGCGATGTTCGAGCGCCAGACCGTCATGGGCCTCGATCCGCGCGCGCTCGCCTTCTGTCGCGCGGATGGGCCGGAGGTCTTCGCCTCGGTCGCGCACGGCTCGCAGTTTCACGCGCGCGATCCGTACGACGTCAAATCGATCCACGCGGAGGCGCGCGAGACCTTCCATCGCCAGGTCGAGCGCGCGGCGACGCCCGATAACTACCAGCACGGTCACGGCCGCACGCTCCTCATCCTCGGCGAGTCCGGGGCGGGCAAGACCCATCTCTTGCGCGCCCTGCGCACGCAGGTCCACGAGAGTCGGCTCGGCTACGTCGGCTATCTGCAGATGACCTCGGAGGTCGGCGATTACTCGCGCTACGTCCTGCGCAGCCTGATCGATTCGATGGAGCGCCCGTACGATGCGCCCGCGCTCTCCGAATCCGCGCTGATGTACCTGTCCGATGGTCTGATCGATCATCGCGTTCAAGTCCCGCGCGAGGAAGTCGAGCGCCTCCGCAACACGGAGCTCGGCGAGGACGAGCTGGTCACCGTCGTCGGCACGATGGTCGACCGCGTCTTGCGCACCGAGGGCCTCGAGGATCTCGAGTCCGACATGCTGCACGCGTTGCTGTTGCTGCAGCGGCGCGATCCGGCGCTCCAGCGGCGCGTCGTCAAATACCTGCGCTGCGAATCGCTCAACGCACACGATCGCAAGCTGCTCGGCGGGCTCGCCTCGCGCGACCAGCCCGAGGACCCGCTCCGCACCATCAGGCACCTCGCGCACATCCAGTTCGAGCTCCAGACCGCCGCGCTCGTGATCATGGTCGATCAGATCGAAGAGACCATTCCCGATGGTCAGACCGTCACGCGGCTCCAGCAGGCCTTCGATAGCCTCCGCGCGATCGCCGACGCGGTGCCCTCGGCGGTCGTCGTGATCTCGTGCCTCGACGACGTCTACACGGTCGTGCGCCCGAAGCTCTCGAAGTCGCTCGTCGATCGGCTCGAGAGCGATCCGGGCATCTTGCGCCTCACGAGCCAGCGCCAGATCGACGAGGTGGAGCAGATGCTGGTGACGCGCCTCGAGCACCTGTACTCCGAGCTCGACGTGCCGTGGCGCGAGGACGATCCGATCTATCCGTTCACCGCGGCGCAGATCGAAGCGGTCAGTAAGTTCCGCGCGCGCGATTGCCTCGCGAAGTTCCGCGAGTTCCACGCGGCCTGCATCGCCGCGGGCGAGATCGTCGCGATGCCCGAGACCGCGCGGACCAAGACGATCGAGGCGCCCGGCCTCGCCGACGAGGCACGCTTCGATCGCGCCTGGAACGACGCCCGCACCAAGCAGCTCGCCCTGCCCGAAACCGACGAGGGCGTGTTCGCACTCGTCGAGCGCGCGATCAAGCTGGCAGCGGGTGACAGCCGCATCGAGCTGCGCGCGAAGCCCGGCAAGCTCGAGCTCTTGATCGAAGGCCCGGCCCTCGGCAAGCGCATGATCGCGCTGTGCAACAAGAGCGCGCAGGGAGGCCACCTCGGCAAGCAATTCGCCGCACTCAAGGCGCTCGCCGCGACCGGCACGAAGCCGTTCGCGCTGCGCAACTCCGATTTTCAGTTCAAGCCGAAGACCGCGATCGCGACGCAGGTCGGCGAGCTGATCGCGGCCGGTGGGCGCACGGTCGTCCTGAGCGAGACGGATCTGCGCTCGGTGCTCGCGTTCGAGCAACTCTCGGAGGTCCCCGGGTTCGCGCAGTGGCGCGAGCAGACGCGGCCGCTGCAGACCGTCTCGTTCATTCGCGACATCCTGGAGATCGAGCAGGTCGTAGTGCCGGTGGCGGCGGCGCCCGCGGTGGTGCTTATCGCGCCTGCGCCGAAGCGCAACACGCAACCGATCGCGATCGTCGATCCGGCGCAGCTACGGATCGGGGTCTCGACCTCGCTGCGCGCCGAGCCGCAGTTCCTCAGCCTCGAGCAGGTGAAATCGCACGTCACGTTCATCGGCGGCACGGGCAGCGGCAAGACCACCGCGGCGCTGAACGTGATCGAGCAGCTACTCGAGCGCGGTGTCTCGGCGCTGCTGCTCGATCGCAAAGGCGACCTCGCGCGGTATGCGAGCGAGGCGTGGTGGCGCGAGGACCCGCGTCGCGCGGCGCTGCGCCAGCAGATCGACATCGAGCTCTACACGCCCGGCAACAGTGCGGGCCGTCCGTTGCGCTTGCCGTTGATCCCGTCGCTCGTCGATACGAGTGCGCAGGAGCGAACGCAGGTCGCGCAGTTCGCGGCGAACGGGCTCGGCGCGATGATGGGCTACGGCGCGAGCTCGAACGACAAGAGCAAGCTCTCGGTCCTGCAGGTCGCGATCGGCCTCCACACCGAGGAGCGAGATGTCACGCTCGACCTGCTGCTCGACACGATCGACCGCCCGGATCCGGAGCTCCTCCAGAAGGTCGGCGCGTTGCAACGCCACTTCGCGACGCTCTCCGAGAACCTCCAGGCATTGCGCATCCAGCGCGGCTCCTTGCTGGCGGGCGATGGCCCGATGCTCGATGTCGCGAGCCTCCTGCCGGTCGGTGGCAAGCCCAAGCTCTCCATCGTCAACACGGCCGCGCTCTCGGACGTACCGATGCTCCAGTTCTGGGTCTCGCGCTTGCTGATCGAGCTCTCGCGGCTGGCGCGCAAGCGGCCGAGCAAGACGCTGCAGGGCGTCGCATTCTTCGACGAGGCCGACGCCTACGTGCCGGCGATCGGCGCGCCACCGACGAAGGAGCCGATGTTCGATCTGCTCCGCCGCGCGCGGTCGGGTGGATTGGGCGTGTTGCTCGCCACGCAGAATCCGGGCGACTTCGACTACAAGGCGCGAGACAATATCGCGACGTGGCTGGTGGGCAAGGTCGCGCAGACGCGAGCGATCGAGAAGATGAGAAATCTGATCGGCGCATATCCGAACGTCGGTCCGCGGTTGGCGAATCAGCCGACCGGGCATTTCTTCGTGCTGGCGGATTCGAAGGCGATCGAGGTGAAGAGCGACCGCTCGATGATGCAGACGGAGCAGCTGTCGGAGAGTGAAGTGTTGGAGCTCGCGCGGACGACAACCTGAAGCGGTTCAAACAGGACCCCGCAGATACCCGATGCCGATTGCAGACCGTGCGAGTCTCGAGAAACGAGAGCTTGCCGCGCACGACGCGAGCGGTGTGTAAGACGCCTCGGCAGCTTCATTTGGTCGGCGCGATGGCACGGTCCGGAGAACTCGCGAAACCAGTCGTACTGTAGGGATCCATGGCTCGACGAACAGGCGATCAGCTCGCCGAAGGCTTGTACGAGGACCTGCTGACCGAGGTGCTCTCGGGGCAGCTGGCTACCTCACCCTTCGAGAAGGTCACGGCGCCTGTCGTCGACATTGATCTACCGGTGGTACTCGCGCGGCACTTTCGCGACGAGATCGAACGTGCAGTCCGAAGCTTGCCAGCCGTGGAACGAGCTAAACGTGCACGCGAGCTCAGTGCCTCGGTGATCGAGCACCTCGCGGGGCTCGTCGACATCGAGACCGGCGCACAGATTCGCGGGCAGTTACCGACCGATCCGCTGCAGCGCTTGCTCGCCTTACATCGCGGCGCGGTCCCAGAGCGGCCGAGCACACCACTCTCGATGTCGACGCTCCTCACGCGCAACCGCGCGGAGCCGGCACTCGGTCACGAGCTCGCGCGTGAGATTGCTACCGCTGATCGGATCGACGCGATCATCGCGTTCGTGACGATTGGTGGCGTGCGCACGATCAGCGACTCGTTACAGCACTTCTCGCGCCGCGAAGGATCGCGGTTTCGGCTACTGACGACCACGTTTACCGGGACGACCGAAGTAGCCGCGATCGAGAGCCTCGCACGCCTCCCGCGGGCGGATGTTCGAATCTCATACGACACCCGTCGAACGCGGCTGCATGCGAAGGCGTGGCTGTTTCATCGTGATTCGGGACTCAGCACCGCGTACGTGGGCTCGGCGAACCTGACCTCGACCGCACTCGGTGCGGGTCAGGAGTGGATGGTGAAGATCGCAGCGGCCGACTTGCCGCACGTGATCGAGAAGTTCAGCGGCACCTTCAACACACTCTGGGAGGATCCCGAGTTCGAGCGATACTCGCCCGACATCGCCGGTCACAAGGAGAAGCTTGCGTCTGCACTACTGCCCGAGACCGCTGCGAACAGTACCGACGAAGCGTTCCTCGTCGCGCTGCGCGCACTTCCGTTCCAAGAGGAGATCCTCGACAAGCTCGAAGCTGAGCGCGCGATTCATGGGCGGTTTCGGAACCTCGTCGTCGCTGCGACTGGGACAGGCAAGACCGTCATCGCCGCTTTGGACTACGCGCGGCAATTCGCCAAGAGCGGCGTCGCGCCACGCTTGCTGTTTCTTGCCCATCGACGAGAACTGCTCGATCAGGCGCGTCGAACGTTCAGGTTTGCGCTTCAGGACGCTTCGTTCGGTGAGCTGCTCGTCGATGGGGACCGGCCGAAACGCTGGGACCATATCTTCGCCAGCGTGCAGAGCGTTGGTGACGTGATCGAGCGCCTCGGCCCCGAGTATTTCCGTCACGTCGTGGTCGATGAATGTCACCACATGCCGGCGAAGTCGTATCAGGATGTTGTCCCTCGCTTGCGACCGGCGATCTTGGTCGGGCTCACGGCAACGCCGGAGCGAAGTGATCACCAGTCGCTGCTGCCGGACTTCGATGGTCACGTCGCGGCGGAGCTACGCCTGTGGCACGCGCTCGATGATCAGCTGCTTGTTCCATTCGAGTACTACGGCATCAGTGACGGCGTCGATCTGCGCAAGATCCGCTGGAGCCGAACCGGCTACGACGCCGGTGTGCTCGGTGAGCTCTATACCGGCCACACCGCTCGCGCTGACCTGATTCTTGCGCAGCTCGCGCGGCGGGTCGGCAGTCTAAGGGCGCTGCGCGCGATCGGTTTTTGCGTCAACATCGAGCACGCAGAGTTCATGGCGCGGCACTTCACGGCCGCTGGGATTCCTGCGCGTGCCGTCCACGGCAAGAGCCCCGATCGCGATGAAGCGCCCGCGCTGTTACGCGATCGCACGGTCAACGTGTTGTTCACGTGCGACCTCTATAACGAGGGCGTCGACCTGCCCTACCTGGATACGCTGCTCCTGCTTCGCCCGACCCAGAGCGCGACGCTATTCCTCCAGCAACTCGGTCGCGGGTTACGACATTCGCCGGGGAAGGCTAGCTGTCTTGTTCTCGACTTTATCGGTCAGCATCGCGACGAGTTCCGGTTCGACGCGACGATCGCGGCGATCACTGGTATTCCGCGGGCGGCGTTGCGCAAGGCGGTTGAGGAAGGCTTCCCTTACCTTCCGAGCGGTTGTTCGTTTCAACTCGATGCGGTCGCGCGTGAAGAGATCCTTCGTTCGCTGCGCGCGGTCCTCGGCGGTGCGAAGCGGTTGATGGGCGAGATTCGCGAGATCACCGCCGCTAGTGGCAAGCCAACGCTGGCGACATTCCTCGAACAGACCGGGCGAGGTCTGGAAGACGTCTACGATGCGGGTGGCTGGTCGACGCTACAGCGTCACGCAGGAGTATCGACGCTTGCGGCGAACGAGAATGAGAAGGACGTCGACGAGTTGAGTCGGCTCCTCGGTCGGCTTCAGCATGTAGACGAGCCGGAACGCCTTCGCACGTACCGTGATGTCATCGCGGCCGCACTGGACAACCCTGCGCCACTGACCGGACGCCAGCGCTCGCAGGTGATGATGCTCGAATCGCAGCTCTATCATCGCGGCGTACTGCGCGCGGCCGAGGCGAGTGTCGAGTACCTCGCTGGAAGGCCGAGCATCGTTCGGGAGATGGACGAGTTGCGCGAAGTACTCGAGAACCGAGTCACCGTCGCAGAACAGGTCTACCCAGTACCCGAGTGGTCACTGGCGCTGCATCGTCACTACTCGCGGAGAGAGATCACGGCTGGGGTCGGATACGTCGAGGCTGGCGATAAGAGCTTGAACCTTCAAACCGGCATCCTTCAGCTCAAGGACCAGAAGCGCGAGCTTCTATTCGTGACCCTCGACAAGTCGGGCAAGGGTTTCTCGCCGAGCACGCGGTATCGCGACTACGCACTGAGCCCCGAGTTCTTCCATTGGGAGACTCAGGGCAACGCAAGCGTGACGCGCCCATCGGGCCGTCGGTATCTTGACAGCGCAACCACCGGCTGGAGCTTCTATCTGTTCGTCCGGACGGATCCCGAGGCGGCGTTCGCCTTCCTGGGTCCTATTCGCTACGAGCGACACGAAGGTGACCGCCCGATCGCGATCACCTGGCGCATGAACCATCCGATGAGTGCCGCGCTCTTCGAGCGCTACGCGACACTTCGACCGGGCTGATGGGACCTCTCAAGTTCTGCCACCCACATGACTTTTCAGGCTTGGTGTGCGCGAATGGAAAAGTCGCGCGGTCAACGCTCCTTCGTGCGCGGCTTGATGACGCACCACTCACGGCGATAGCGGACCGGCTACGCATACAGAACTTCGATGCTTCGCGACGGTCGATGGCTGTCGTACCGATCGCGACCAGCGATTTGCCGCAGGTGCGCAGATCATCAACGAGTGCACGCGCAGCGAGTGACACGACCAAACAAACGTCGCAGAGCTGTGGACCACGCAGCACAGGCGTCGACTTGATTCCTGTCCGGCAAGGCAATCTTCTTTGTTCAAGCTGGATGCGCACTTGTCTGCGTCGTCAGCGACCTGCCCCCAAGTTAGATCCTACGCAACCGAACGAGTGGCCGGCCGATACGTCGCCACATGAACGATGACCTCGTGTCTCTCAGGCCTCGGTGGCGACGGCGCTGGCTCCTCCTCTTGGTCCCACCTCTCCTGTTCCTCGGATCAGCGGCCGTTGGCAGCTGTCACGCATCGCACAGGATCACAGCTCGCGTCGAGAGCGCTGGATCCTGCAACCCGCGAATCACAATCTCCACGGTAGCGAACCATCGCGTCACGTTTCTGCCTGAGGTCAGGATCACTCCGTGGGACGGGGAGGTCCCTTCCAATGTCGAAGAGGTGACGATTGACGTGTCTGGTGCGGAGCGTGACTGCAGTATGCAGTGCCAGATCACAGTCGATGGAGCGGTCACCGTCATCCGCGCTGATACACACGGTGTGACTTGTGCGTGGAAGCGCTGAACCAGGATTGCCAGCTCGCCTCCGGCTTTGGCCACGCATCGCGATAGTGCGGCGTTGCGGCCTGGAGGTCGCGCTCCACGCCCATCCTTCACCGGCCGACGATCCACGTCACGTATCCCTCCGCTCCGGTCGCTGCACCGGACATGCCGAGCATGCGCGGGTCTGCAGCTGCATCCCTCGCGACCGAGAACACCTTTTCGAGCGCATTGCTTCGGCACCATCGCGCGCGCTCTGTCGCAGAGCTCAGATGGCGTCTTTCGTAACTTAGCCGGCAACGCGTTCCGTCGAGGAACCGAGCGATCCTTCGCGTCAGGTCAGCGCTTCATCCGCGTGCGCGCGATACCTAGCGCCGCTCGAACGAGTTGCTCGAGATTCAGATCGTGTGGCCCCGAGCAGGCCGCTTCCTCGACCATCTGGCGCGCTTCGGCTTTCCGAAAGCCTGCCTGGGTGAGCGCCTGCGTGGCCTCCGTCTTCATCACGACCATTTCGTAACTCGGCCGGCCCACGTGGGACGCCGGCGCCGGCACGGGTGGTTTCTGGATACGCGTCGATGGCGACGTGGACGACGTGGGCGACGCGGGCCTCTCTCCCGCTGTCATACCATTCGGCCGTTCCACGTGGGACGGAGACCGTTCGATCGACCGCGGTACGCGATCTTCGAACACGAGGTCCGGTGCACGACCCGAGATCGCGAGCAGGCCTTGATGATGCGCCGCGTGGTGTGCGAAGCAGAGCAAGGCAATATTCTCGGCCTCGTGGCCGCCACCATCGGCCTGGTGAACGATGTGATGAGCATCGATGAAGCGTGCCGATCGACAGCCGGGCACCGTGCACGCTCCGTGATCGCGTCGCCACACGTGCCGGCGAACCATCGGCGAGATGTCCTGCTTCGCGCGAGAGGGCTCGCGATCGGAGCCGATTCGCTGCGCATCGCATTCGGCGCGCTCGACATCGGCCGGAGCGATCGGAACGTTCACACCACCCGCTTGTTGCCAGCCCTGCTGACACGCCTCGCAGATCGTCGTCAGGATCTGGTGCCGAGCGCGCGAGCCATCTTCGTCGGGATTTGCACCACCATCGATCACCGAACCGCACAGCGCCGCCACGAGCTCGTTGTCGTCCAGCCGCCGGCCGTGCTCGTCGGCGAGGATCTGCTGTGCCTGCCGGAGTAGCGCGTACGTCGCGGTCGTGACCTCGAAGCGCACCACGCGCGGCGCGAAATCTGGATTCGGCGGATCGGTCGGCAAGTCGCCGCGCCGATGCACCCCGACCAGCTCTTCGATCTGGCGCAGGTTCTTACCGCGCACGGCATCGCACCATTCGCGCTGCGTGCTCGGCGTGACCACGCGCGTGAGCTCGCGCAGCGCCGAGTAGCTCTGCTCGCCACTCTCGAGCGCCTCGGCGAGCGCCGGCATCTCACCGAGCGCGATCGCGACGCGTACGCGATCGCGCGCGGTCTTCGGCGCGTATCCGAGCACGTCTTCCATGTACGCCAGTAACGAGGGCTTGCCGAGCCTGCGCCAGATCTCGCAGCGATTCGCGAGGCAGAGCAGCGCTGCCTCCTCGACATCGAGCGCGCCGCGCTTCCTCGCGATCGTGCGCAGGCCGCGATCGATGTCCTGCCAACCCGGTACCGAGCTCGCGGCCCACACATCACCATTCGACACCACCGCGCATTCGCCATCACGCAACATGTTCCCCACACTTTCCGACTGATTGATGGACTATATGTACCATTCGATATTTCGGATCGTTGTCGCGCGCTCTCGACGACGAATCGCGATCTTGGCCGATGCGTTTTGATCTCGTGCGGAGAACGCGCGCAGACCCGAGCGCATCGCTTCTCGAACACCGCGAGCGCGATGTCGCGGACACGTGATCTGAGTGCTCCGAAAACGCGTCAAGAACAATCGAACGAATCCCGATGCAGTCCCGCCGTTTTGGTCGATCCTCGCTTGCTGCTCCGCGACGAGGTCGCACCAGTTCCTTACGGCATCCTGCTTCGCGGTCCGCTTGCTTTGCTGTCGATCTCGTCCGTCCGCGCTGCGCGATGAACGGCCGAGGGTTGGAGTCCTCATGCGTTCGAACCATTCTTGGCTCCGACTACGTCGGAGATGCTCGCTCGATCGATGACCGATAGCTGGAGGTGGCTCGAAGCAGTCGCCCACTTGCTCGGCGAGCAGAAGGCGGAGAGCTTCGTCTAGAGCTCGACAATCTTCGCGTCGTCGGGCTCGCGGAACCAATTCTTCTGCGTGAGCTCCACGAGGACGGCCGGGTACTTCGAGAAATCGAGATGCGAGAAGCATCGTGCACGCGCGAGCGCCTGGACGAGCGGCGCCGGCCGGTGTCGGCGCGTGAGTGCGCGTAGCGAGAGCACGTAGTCTTCGCGAAAGACGGTCGGAACGATGATCGTCGACTGCTCCGCGGCCACGAGCTCGGAATTCATCATGATGCGTGCGATTCGCCCGTTGCCATCGACGAACGGATGGACGTCGCTGACCAGGAACATGATGAAGATCGCGCGCCGCAATCCCGGTTCGAGGTCGCGGCTCAAGGCGAAGCCATGGCGCAGAGTGCCCTGCACGTAATCGGGATGAACGAACACGGTGTCGCCTGCGCGATTGACCACGGTCTTGAACGCACCGGGCGATACCTCGGGACGCTGCGCCATCATCGTCGCGTGGCGACGCCGGAGAGTCGCGATGAACGCTTCGAACGTGTCCGGGTTTCTGCGCATCTCGCCGCGGTCCGAGACGATCTCGAAGGTGCCGACGATGTCGTGCGCATCCTTGGGACGGGCGGGCGGGATCTGTTTGTCGAAGACGATCGACTCCGCCTCGGCGACTTCGAACGTGGTGCCTTCGATGTAGTTCGAGAAGTATGCCTCGAAGAACGCCTTGTTCTTGAAGTGCGCTGGCGAGCTGAAGCGATCCACGGTCTGCGCGATCGGTGCACGCAGCTCGGCGAACAGAAGCTGCAAGCGCTCGATACACGCGGCATCGAACGGTTCGCCCGCCGCTCGCGCCTTGGCGACGCCACTGACGCGGGCCGACCTGTCGGATTCGGCCTTCCACTTTGAGCTCGGCCATCCGGCGTCGCTCGGTGCTGTTGTGCCCGGGAAAAAGCACCGGTGGTAGCGCTTCGGTCACCTGGTCATTTTGCGTCAGAGTTGCGGGAGTTCGAGCGTTTTTGTAGTCATTTCAACAAATAAGAGCGTTTTGTTAGCAGATATTTCAGCACAGAGCGTTTTTACGCAGATAAATTCCACGAACCGACGAGGCGAAGATCAGCACGAACCTGTCGCGCTTACGAGCAACGAGCTTGTCGCGCAGCTGGCGCCCGGCCGGCCACGAGCTCGGCGTGGATCTCTGCGAGGCGCGGAGGGCTCCCGGTATCCTCGTCGACAACCGCGTACCAGACGCCAGCACACATCAACGGTGGCCTCGTGGCTCCACAGCGCGCGTGGGATCCTGGTGACCGAAGCGTTCGTGGCGAATCATCCCTTCGTCTTCACCGGATCGTGCCAGCCGTCCGGCGGCGCGAGCGTGGCCGCCTCGGGCGGACCCCAGGTCGCCGCTGCATATCGGAGCACCGGCACCACATTGCCGAGCACGGGGTCGACGATCCGCCAGCCGGCGAGCGAGGCGTCCTCGCTCGCGAACAGGGTCGCGTCGCCGTCGATCGCGTCGCCGAGTAGCCGCTCGTAGGGTTGCATGGAAGCCGCCGGATCGGGCGGGTGCGTGAGCATTAGCTCGGCGAGCTCGCCGGTCATCGCCTCGCCGCCGCGCTTCACGTTGACGCCGACGCCGATCGCGAAGTCGGGGCCGATGCGAAACCGCAGGTGATCGGGCGCGTGGGCGGTTGTTTCATCGAGTACGGGGCCGGCAGGGACGCGCCAACGGACGAGCGCCTCCGTGATCGTGACGGGCATCGACTTGCCGACGCGGATCGCGATCGGGACGCCACGCCAGCGGTCGGAGTCGATGCGCACGCGCAGCGCGGCGAAGGTCTCGGTCGTCGAATCCTGGGCCACGCCTTTCACCTCGCGATACTCCGCGACCTGGCCGCGCACGACGTCGGTTGGCAGGATCGGCGCGATCTGCGCGAGCAGCAGGCTTCGCGCCGCGCGCAGCCCTGCGTGCCCCGGGGTGGTCGGGAGCTCCATCGTCAGGCACGCGAGCAGCTCGAGCATGTGGTTCTGCACGACATCTCGGATCGCGCCGACCGCATCGTAGAAACCGGCGCGACCGTCGATGCCGAGCTCCTCGGCCATCGTGATCTGGATGCTCGCAACCTGGCCGACGCGGAGCGCGTGCTCGAAGACCGGATTCGCCGCGCGAAAGTACGCGATGTTCTCGACGGCTTCTTTGCCGAGATAGTGATCGACGCGAAAGATCGCATCCTCGGGCCAGGACTCGTGGAGCGCGCGGCTGAGCGCCTGCGCCGACGCGAGATCGTGGCCGAACGGCTTCTCGAGCATCAGTCGTGCGCCGCGCGCGAGCCCGGCCGCCGCGAGGTGCGCGCCGACCTGCTGGAACGTATCGGGCGGCAGCGCGACGTAGTGAAGTGGGTGCTGCGAATCGGGGATGGCGTCGCGGATTCGAGAGAACGTCTTCGCGTCATCGAAGTCGACCGTGACGTAGCGCAGCTGGTGGACGAGCGCGTCGTAGCTCTTGCCGCGCGGCTTGGCCTTCGTGGCAGCGATACTCTCGTGGACGCGCGCGTGGAGAGCGTCGTCGGTCAGCGGCTTGCGCCCGACCGCGATGATCGGCATGTCCAGCCGACCGTGCTCGACGAGCGCGAGCAGGGCCGGAAAGATTTGCTTGAACGCGAGGTCCCCGGTGGCGCCGAAGATCACCAGTGCATCCGAACGCTCCGCCGCCGATGAGCTCATCCCGGCACCGTAGCTGATCTAGCGGCGCACGTCCTTCAGCCGGTTCGATGCGGCGACGTCCTCGCTGCACATCGCACTCGGCGAGACGCTTCGTCTGTGATGCAACCATGGCTAGCTGGTCTGGACAGAGGCTGGAGTCCGGCGCATGTCGTCGCGACCCTGGCAGCCGAGCTCGATGTCCCCGGCTAGCGGCACGCCGGTCGCTTCGGATCGAGGTACACGACCTCGGTAGCCATGATCATGCCGTCCCCCATGCTCATGTGGCCGTAGTGCCCGGCCGTGTGGGCCATGCCTACGACGCGAACCCGGTAGGTGTGCGAGTCCATCAGATGAGGGCTACGCGGCGGTGGGGGCTCGCAGATCTGCTTCGCGTCGGGATAGAGATCCATCCAGATTCCCTGGTCGACGACCGAGACCTCGAAGCCGACGAGCCAGTCCGCTTCGAACGTCACCATCACGCCAGAGAACTTCGCGCGGTCCTTCAGGATGTCGCTGGGGTGCGCGATCGCGATCGGGGCCGGGCGCGCGAAGTGCTCGATCGACGTGGCCTCGAGGCGTAAGCCGTGCCTGCCTTCGCGCAGCGTCGCGACCACGTGGACCGGCGCGATCGTGCCCGCCATCGTGATCGGCGTGTGATCCGCACGCGCGAGCGCGAGCCGGTTCGCGCCGACGTCCTCGAGCTCGACGTCGAGCTCGCCGTGCTCGGCGATCGACGAGTACTCCGCGTCGCGCATCGGCGCATCGAGATCGACATGGACGACGGTGCCGATCCATTCGGGATGATCGAAGAGGTCCTTGGCCTGGATCGCGGTCGGGGCGGCTGCGTCGGGAGGTCGCGCGGGCACCTTCGGACCCGGCGGGGGCGCGGCCGGCACCGGCGTGCTCTGCTGGCATCCGACGAGTGCGAGTGCGAGCAGTGCTTTCATCACTCGATCGTAAATGCAGAATCTGGCGGCGCAATGACATCCGCCCCGATAGTCGTGTCGCCGTCTATTTGCTGATCGCGGCGCCCGGCCAGGTTACCAGCACGGGATGAAACTCTTCCTTGCCGCCTCGCTCGTCGCGATCTTTGCCACCACGGCCTTCGCGGGACCGACGCTTCGTTACTACAACGAGGATTCGAAGGACTACACCTGGAAGGCGACCTGCTCGGGCAGCGAGTACAGCGTGACGTTCGATCACAGCAAGACCTCGTCGGTGACGATCCAGGGCTCGGCGCCATGCGTGCTCCACGCTCCCTCTGGCGACGTGAAGCTCACCGGTGATGCGAAGCTGCACATCAAGGACGGAAAGGTGACAGTCGAGTAGTCATCAAGGTCGTGACGAAGTATGCGCGTGGTCGCCCGTCGTTCGCAGTCTGACTTCGAGAGCTCCGATCCGAGCGAAGGCCAGAACCTGCTACAGCTCGGCGGTCGCGAGAAACCGCGGCGGGCGGCGCGCCTTCGTCGCGTGCTCGAACGCGTACGCGTAGCCGAGCAGCTTCGCCTCGGTGTACGCGGTTCCGATGAACGACATCCCGATCGGCAGCGAATGATAGAAGCCCGCCGGCACCGTGACGTGCGGATAGCCGGCGACCGCGGGCAGCGTCGGCGAATTGGGGCCAGGCGTGAGCGCATCGCCGCCGATCGGATCGATCAGCCACGGCAAGCCACCTGTTCCGACGACGATCGCGTCGAGCTTGTCCTTCTGGATCGCGGCGTCGATCACGTCGCGCGACATCGCGAGGCACTGCGCGCGCGCAGCATCGTAGCCATTGTCCTGCAAGCCGGCGTGCTGTTGCGCCATGTCGAAGTACTCGTGCCCGAACCAGCGCAGCTCCTCGGGGTGCATGTAGTCGAACGCGAGCAGATCCATCATGCCGCGCAGCTTCGGATCGCCGCGTCGCGCGAGGTACGCCTCCATGGCCGCTCGCATCTCGCACGCGAAGACGAGGATCTCGAGGCCGGGGAGCTTCGGGTTGATCTCGAGCGCGATGTCGTCGATCACGGTCGCGCCGAGCTCTCCCAGCTTCGCGATCACGCTGGTCATCACCGAATCGATCGTGCGCGAGGCTCCGAACCAGCCCTTGCGCGGGATGCCGATGCGCGCGCCGGCGAGCGCCTTCGGATCGAGGTGCGCGAGGTAGTCTTCGACGCGCGCGCTCGCGGTCGCCGGATCATCAGGATCCGGGCCCGCGATCGCACCGAGTAGCGCCGCGACATCGGCCACGCAGCGGCCCATCGGCCCGACCGTGTCCTGGCTCGACGAGATCGGAATCACGCCGGCGCGACTGACGAGCCCGACCGTGGGCTTGATCCCGACGAGCGAGCACATGCTCGCGGGCGACGTGATCGATCCATCGGTCTCGCTGCCGAGCGCGGCGGCGCACATGCTCGCGGCTACGGCCGCCGCAGATCCGCTGCTCGATCCGCTGGTGTTGCGATCGAGCGCGTACGGGTTGCGGGTCTGGCCACCGCGCGCACTCCAGCCGCTGATCGAGCCGAGCCCGCGCAGGTTCGCCCACTCCGACAGGTTCGCTTTTCCGAGGACGATCGCGCCCGCTGCGCGCAGCTTCGCGGTGACCGTGGCGTCGCGCGGCGCGGGATGCTCGAACGCGAGGGAGCCGGCGGTCGTGCGCAGCTTGCCCGCGGTATCGATGTTGTCCTTCACGAGGATCGGCATGCCGTGCAGCGGGCCGCGCTTCTTCGCCTGGTCGAGCTGCGCCGCGATCGTGCGCGCATCCGGATCGAGCTCGATCACCGCGTTGAGAGGTGCGAGCGCCGCGATCCTCGCGGTGTACATGTCGACGAGCTGGACCGCGGTGTAACGCGTGCCGAGCTCGCTGATCGGTAGATCGACGAGCTCGTCGTGCGGAACGTTCGTGATCGCCGAAGCACCGGTGGCCCTCGGCTGCGACAGCGGCCACGCCGGCGGCGGCATGAAGGGAGGCTTCTCCTCCTCGTGCGACCGGCATCCAACCACCAGGGCCGCCGCGCTCGCCTTGAACAAGAACCTTCGGTCCATGGCGCGATGATAGGCGCAGACGGCGGCATGCTCTGGCAACTTCGACGAGTTACGTGCGTTTCCAGGTGATGCCGTAGGCGCTCGGTTAGCGGGCGCGCGGCGCGTTTCAGGGTTCGAGCGCGGTGACTGCGGGTCGCGACGACGATCTCTGCGTAGTGAGCGTGCTAGCAGCGAGGACGGCCGCCACCGCAGCCACCACCTCGATCGGATCGCTCGGAGACAACGTCGGAATCTCGATCGCGGTGATGCCCCACCTTCGAACGTGCGCGGCGATCTCTGCAGCGGCTGTTCGTGCCGCCTCGATCGATTCGCTCGCGAGCCTCGCGCACGCCCGGATCGCGGGGCTCGCGGCGGGATGAGTCACGAGGGCGCGAGGCGACACCGCCGGTACCCGATTGATGACGACGAGCGCCGGCGCGTGCCCGATCTTTTTCAGCTCGGTTCGGATCGCCTCGAGGTCCTCGATGGCTCCTGGGCGCGCCGACGTGACGAGCGTGATGTAGACCTGCGAAGGATCCAGCATCGCGCGCGCGTTCGCGACGATCTCGGACAACTCGGGCTGCACGTCGGATGCAAGCGCGAGCAGCGCGAGCGCCGCGGCGATCGGTGCCTCGCCGATCGAGGCCGAGAGCGTTTGCACGAGGCGGTTCTGGCCCCAGCGCGCCAGCCGGCTCGTGAGCCCGCGCGTCGGCGCGACAGCCTGGCGCGCCAGCTGGCCGAGCCATCGCAGCGCACGTCCGTCGACGATCTCGCCGAGCCGCGTCGGTAGCGCGAGCAACTCGAGCGCATGCCGCGAGGGAGCGGTGTCGATCACGAGGGTGCTCGGGACCGTCGCGGCACTCCGGTAGCGCGCGAGCTCGGTGAGCGAGATCAGCTCGTGGATCCCTGCGAAGCCGCCGGTCATCGCCTCGAGCAGCGGATTGTTGGCGAGACGATCGGCGTGATCAGGAAACTGGATCAGCCAGCGCGCGATCAGCTCGCGGACACCGGTGACGGGGGACGGCACCAGCGCGGTCAGGTTCGGCTGGCCAGGAACGTCGCCGAGGCCGAGTAAGCCGGGCAAGCCGACCGCATCGCCGAGCCTGCGTGCCGGATCGACGGTGGCAACGATCGTGCGCTGACCACGTGCGGCGAGCATCGCGGCGAGCGCGGCCGCGACCGTGGTCTTGCCGACGCCGCCGGTTCCGAGACACACCCAGGTCGACGGTGTCACGAGCTCCTCGCTGCGATCGCGCGCGCCACAACGGGAGCGGACGGTCGATCCAGGCCGAGTGGGAGCTCGCATGTCGGCGTGATCTCGAACCACGGCATCGGCGAGGGCTTGGCCCATTGCGCGAGCGCGGCAGCCTCGGAGGTCAGGTCGGTGAGCCGCGCGAGCGACGCGAGATCGCTGGCATCGAACGAGGGTGGACGATGGACCTGATTGATCACGATGAGGTCGGGAGGCCGCGGCAACGCCTCGCACAGCTCGGCGGTCTCGCGCGCGACCAGCGGCTCGCACAGCGTGACCACGACGAGTCGCGTGAAGGTCGGATCGCCGAGGCGCTCGTGCAGCCGATCGACGAGCGTGCGCGCGCGGCCGACCGGCGCGAGCGATCGCAATAGCCCGACCGTCGTCAACCACGCGAGGCCGTGACCGGTCGCTGGCATATCGAGTACGACCTGGCTGCCGCCGTCGACGCGAGTCAGCGCCGCGACCAGCAACGAGACTTCACGCAAGCCCGGCACGACCGTCGCGAGCTGGCGCACCGCGAACTGAGACATCACGGCGCGAGCGAGCCGATTCGAACCGAAGATGATCGCAGCTGCGTCGCGCAGCGCATCGAGCTCGTCGATCCGCTCCACGCTGTAGCGCCGGCTGACTTCGCGGATCGGATCGTGACCGAGTCGCGCCCCGAGCCCGGGTTCGACGACCATCGCGCGACCACCGCTGGTGCCCATCAGCTCCGCGAGACCGTGCGCGACGGTAGACTTACCAACTCCGCCCTTGCCCAGCACGAGCGTGAGGGGCCAGGCGACCGAGGAAGGCTCGGTCACGGTCGGAGCTCGACGTTCACGTCCCTTGGATGCCAACGAGCATGCGAACGTTACGAGCGACTACAGCCGCGAGGCCACGTCGTGACACGGCTCGCACCGCTACGGTTCAAGTGATTCGGCGGTGTGCACGATCGTGACCTCGCGCGACTCCTCGAGCATCGCGACGAGTGCCGAATCGATCGCCTCGCCGGTCGTCGTCGGCTTGCCGCGGTCGGTCGTGCTGACGAACAGGGTGGCTTCGTCGTCGAGGCGATCGAGCTCCGGGCCGACCATCGCACGGCGCAGCTGCCACATGCCGCCGCTATCGCGGCGCGACCGATCGAACATGCGGCCAAGCTCCGCGAGCTCGATGTAGACGAGCAGGCTCGCCATTCACACGATCGTATCCCGATTCGCCATTCTTCGCCCGTGAGCGCACGCGCGCGATCACTGCGCCGTGATGTCGAGCGACTCTCATGGCGGCGGTCGTCGAGCGGTGGCACCCACGCCGAGCGCGCCGCCTTCAAGAATCAGATCGATTGGATTCCTTGAGTGACGGAGCAGTGCGGCCGACGCAGGCGCCGGCTTCAGTCGAAGCGCAGCAACGTGACCGAGTCATCTTCCAGATCATCGATGTCGTACGGCGCGTGCGCTCGGACCTGGCTCGGGGCGCTCGGGAACGACAGGTCGAGCCCGGCGAGCACGCGCGGCTTGCCGGATTCGGACGGGATGATGCGCACCACGATATCGGTCAGCTTGTTCGGGACCACCGTGATCGCGACCGTCGAGGCAGCCGACAAGATGCGCCACAGCCCGAGGCCCCCGCGGCTCTCGTCGAGCGCCCCACCGCGGTTGCATCGCCCCAGCACCTTCGAGAGCCGCGAACGCGACAGCGAGCCGAACGAATCTCGAACCCGCACGAAGGCGCACTCGCGCTCGATGCCGTAGCTGATCTCGCACGCTCGCTCCGGTGCGAGATCGACGTCCTCGGAACGCGACACCGGCCGGTCGAAGTACCCGGCCTCCGCCGGTGCATTGTAGAGCGCGTTCATCACGAGCTCCTCGGCGACTTGGTCGAGCGCCGCGAGCGTACGATCGGGGATTCCCTGGCGCTCGAAGAAATCGTGCATCCGCTCGATCCGAGTCGCGCGCTTGCTCGCGGTGGCGAGGAGGGCCAGGCGACCGACGCCGTTGATCGGCGTTGGACTGGCCAGCGACGGTACCGAGCCTTGGAGGATCGAGAAGAGATGCGACTCGGCGAGAGGCGAGACGAGGAGCGACAACGTGATCGCGTGGGACAGCCACGGGGTCAACTCGAACCGTTCGATCATCACCGAGAGCACCGATCGCGACGCGATCGGTTGATCGACGATCGCGACGATCGGGGTGGTCAGTCCGAGGTCGCCGAGCTCTCCGAGCTTCTCGAGATCGCAGAACACGATCACACGATGCATGCGCGCGACCTCGAGCACCTCGCCGGAGCTGACCACCGTGATCCACGGGCGAGGCAAGACGCTACAAAGGTGCGCCGCGCGCTCCGCCTGTGCGTAGACGACGGCCAGCGGTCGTGAGGTCACATGAAAACCTTAACGCTATCCGGTTCCGACAAGCAACGTCAGGGAGCCGTCGACCCGCTCGCGGCAATCGGCGGGCCAGCGCCGTCAGCTCTCGGCGGCGATCGCGCGGACCGAGGGGCGGCGATACACGACATGCACGTGCTCGAGATACCAGCCGAGCTCGTCGAGCGTCCGCAGCGCATCGGCCCGCTCCGATGCATGCTCGAGGCGCTCGCCCAGCGCGGAGAGATCATCGAATCCGAACGTGCCGCCGGAACCCTTGAGCTTGTGACCGAGCGCGCGGACGACGCCGAGGTCATTCGCGTGTGCGGCGTTGCGCAACTGTTCGATCTCGGTCCGGCGATGCTCTAGAAACCTGGGGATGTGAAGTGCGAGGTACGGATCGACGCACACGATGGGACACACCGGCCACGGCCTCCGCGTCACGACGACATGCGCCGGCGAGCTGATATCGGCGCGCCAGCAGTTGCGGCCGTCGCGCTTGGCGCGAAACAGCGCGCCATCCGCGGCACTCACGAGCTCCGCGACCGGGCGATCGACCGTCGGCGCGAGGGTCGCGACACCGGCGCTGATCGTGACGACCCGCGCGCTTCGCGACCCCGCGTGAGGCAGGCCGAGCTCCTCGACCGCGGCACGCAGGCGCTCGGCGACCACGCACGCGCCCGCCGCAGCGGTATCGGGAAGCAGCGCGACGAACTCCTCGCCGCCGTAGCGCGCGAGCATGTCCGAGGGACGGCGCAGACAGTTCGCCATCGCGTTCGAGACGTCCTTGAGGCACGCATCACCTCCGACGTGCGAGTACTGCTCGTTGAACGAGTGGAACTCGTCGACGTCGGCGATCACGAGCGATAGCGGCGAGCCCTGACGCAACGCCCGGATCCACTCGCGGGCGAGCAGATCATCGAAGTGGCCACGATTCGCGACGCCGGTCAGCGCGTCGATACAGACCGCCCGCTCGAGCTCCCGCGCGGAGAGCTCGAGGCTGCGATTGCGCGCTGCGAGCTCCTCGTCGCGGATCCGCCGCACCACCCGCTCGGAGCGTAGACGTAACGCCGAGCGCACGCGCGCACCTAGCTCGCCCAGCCGAAACGGCTTGGCGACGTAGTCCTCCGCTCCCGCCTCGAACGCGATCTCGACGACCGAGTCGTCGTTGCGCGCCGTGATGATCACGATGGGCACGGCCGGCAACAGCCCAGACAGCGCGCGACAGACGTCGAGGCCGTCCATGTCGGGGAGCCCGAGGTCCAGCAAAACGAGGTCTGGGGCGAAGGCTGTCGCGGCTGCGATTGCCTCGCGCCCCGATCCGACAAACCGCATCTCACTGCAACCTACCTGACGGAGGACCTCCTCGATCAACGGTAGCAGCGAGCAGTCATCTTCGATTACGAGCGTGCGGTTCGAGGCATTCATGAGGGTGGCATGCGAGAAGGCCGCAGGCCGTACCTGGGTCTATTGCACACGATGCGCCACTGTCAAAACGAGACGGTCAGGTGACCTCCCTCGTACCGTTTCGACCCGGGGTGAGGTCGAGGTGTATCCTATCGCGAGCTCGTGCCCTCCGACGATCCAGATCGCGACACGATGGTCGATGCCAAGCGCACCCGGCTGGGTGTGGTCGCGCGTCCGACCGATCCACGCGACAAGAACCTCGTCGGTACGATGTTCGGTGGCTACCTCGTCGATAGCGAGCTCGGCGGGGGCGCGATGGGCATCGTCTACCGCGCGTCGCACATCGATACCAATCGCGTGGTCGCGCTCAAGACCCTTCGCGCTCAGCTGATGGACGATGCGACGACCGTCGCACGGTTCAAGCGCGAAGCCCGGATCGCATCGCGGCTCGGGCATCCGCATATCGGCGGCGTGCTCGAGCTCGTCGAGGCGCACGGTCGGTACGCGCTCGCGCTCGAGCTCGTCGAGGGCGAACCGCTGACCACGCTGATGACCATGCCGATGCCAGCGGAGCGCGTGCTCGCGATCGCCGGGCAGATGTTGCGGGGGCTCGAGCACGCGCACGCGATGGGGCTCGTGCATCGCGATCTCAAGCCCGCCAACGTGCTCGTCGAGTGGCGCAATGGTCGAGATCACGCGCGCATCATCGATTTCGGGATCGCGATCGCACGAGATGGAAGCCCCGAGACGCTAGAGCGCCTGACCGGCGCCGGCACGATCGTCGGAACTCCCGCCTACATGGCGCCCGAGCAAGCGCGTGGCGACGACGTCGACGAGCGCACGGATCTCTACGCGCTCGGCACCATGATGTACGAGATGATCGCCGGGGTGCTGCCCTTCGATGGCAAGCCGATCGACATCCTCGCCGCGAAGCTCAAGCGCGAGGTGCCACCGATCTCGGACCTCGTGCCCGCGCTGATCATCGATCCACTGGTCGAGCGTTTCATGCGTAAGTTGCTCGAGCGCAAGCTCGAACGGCGCTTCACGAGCGCCCGCGCCGCACTGACGGTGCTCGGCCTGTTGCAGACCGATCGCGCAGCCGCGGGACCCGCGCTCGGGATCACCGACGTGGAAGCGGCACTCGCGCTGATCGCGCTGCCGACCCGGCCGCCGCGCTAGTCGATACTCGGTTTGTAACAACGCTCGCGAGCGTGCTGTGGCAGGTTCGCAGCCCATGAAGCTCGTCTCGATCATGTTGTTTGTTGTTGCGTGTGGCCACGGCTCGGACAAGGCCGAGAAAAAGGCCACCGCTGGTGCCGGTTCGGCAGCTGCCGTCGCGGCGAAGACCGCCGCGGTGGACCCTGTCGCGGCCCCGGTGACGAAGAAAGTGCTCGCGGTCGATGCACTCGGCCTGGAGGTCGACGCGCCGGGCTGTGCGGAGGTGACGGCGATCGACAAGGACGATCAATCGATCACGCCGAGCGATCCCAAGTGCAGCGTTCCATTTCCCGGTGTAGTGATCAGCCGCGGCGCGATGATGAGTGCGCTGCCGTCTCTCGACGAGCAGCTCAAGGGCTTGAAGGCGATGTTCCCGACCGCGCAAGTCGCGGTGCAAGAGAAGACCGCCACGGGCTGGCATCTCGCGTTCAAGACACCGACGACCGATGGTTCGCCGGCGCAGGCGAATCTCCAGTTCTACGCGAAGCTCGGCGACACCGCATTCTCGTGCATCGGCAGCGGCGCGTATGACGATGCCAAGCTAGCCGTGCTGACGGAGATTTGCGCGAGCCTGCGCGCCAAGCGTTAGCGCCGAATCTCGACCGCCTTGCATGCCGCGGGGTCACCCTCGTCAACGCACTTGCGCTCGTGCTCCTCGACCTGCGCGATTCTATTCAGTTGCGACGCACGCAGCACTCGGTGCCGGTCCACTTCGTGCCCTTGCCGACGCAGGTGTCCGCGGAGCCCGCGGTGCACGAGAACGTCGAAGGTACGCAGCACGCAGCGCCGGTCCAGATCCCACTCGCGGCCTGGCACGCCTCGACGGTGCCGCCCGTACACGTTGCACCGCCCGAGAAGCAGCACTGCGCGCCAGTCCACCCGCCGCTCTCGCGCTTGCACTGCTTGTTCGTACCGGCGACGCACGTCATCAGCGAAGGAAAGCAGCACTTCGTACCCGACCACTTTGCATCGAGGACCGTCGTGCATTCTTCTTTGGTGCCGGCGACGCAAATCGCGCTGCTCGCCTCGAGTGCGGCCGGATCGAGCTTCTTGGGCTCGTCCTTGGCACCGCAGCCGACGACGAGCAGGAACAGGATCGAAGACCTCATACCGTCGCATCGTCGCATCCTGGCGGGCGCAAGCAAAGCTCGGTATTCCGCTGCTGTAGACTGACGAGCTCATGACACGAACTGCGATCGTCCTCGGTGCTTCCGGATCCGTTGGCAATGCACTCGTCGCCGAGCTGTTTCGCGATGGCTCGTTCGATGCCGTGATCACGCTGTCACGGCGCACGGTCCCCGAGGTCGTGGCGCTCGGACCCGTGCGCGAGCAGATCGTGCCCGAGATGACCGCGCAGACCCTCGAGGCGGCGACGCTCGCAGCGCTGCGGGAGGTCCAAGGCGAGGTCGAGGGCTTCAGCGTGCTCGGCGTCGGCGCCGGGACCTCGAAGATCACCTACGCACAGCATCGCGCGATCGACGTCGAGCTCAACGAAGCCTTCGCGAAGGCACTGAAGGCCTCCGGCAAGGTTCAGCACCTGGGCTTGATGACCGCGGCAGGCGCCAATCCGCAGGCGAAATCGACCGGCAGCGGGGCCGCCGGCATGGCGCGCTACAGCCGCGTGAAGGGCGAAGCGGAGCAGGCCGCCCGTGCTGCCGGGCCGGCGATCGTCAGCATCTTCCGCCCGGCGATGATCATCGGGTCGCAACACACGCCGTGGTTGCTCGAGAAGGTGCTGCCGCTGTTCTCGTTCGTGACCCCTGCGAAGTACAAGTCGATCACCGTCACGCAGATCGCCAAGGCGATGATCGCGGCGGCGAAGGTCCATCCCGCGACGAGCGCGGTGCATCACTATCCCGAGATGAAAGCACTGATCGAAGCGAATGCGAGCTAGCCGATCGCCGCAATCCGAGAGCTCAGTTGCGCAACCGCACGCCGATGTTCTGCGGTCGGCGCGAATCGCACGCGTCGGGATGGCTACTCAACACGTCGCGCCAGACATCGCGGATGCGGGTGCCGGTTCGCACGGTGCGAGTGCACTCGACCCCTTCGAGAAACCCGTCGCCACCATCGAGCACGAAGTCGGGGACGACGAGCCACACCGGCTCGGTGCCCGGCCCACGCCGGGTCTCTCCCGCGAGCTCCATGCTGACGAGAGATGGCGAACCATTGTCCGCGTGGGCGATCGTGACCTGCGCGCCGGCGAGCGCGAACGGGAGATGTTTCCACGCCGATGGATTCGCGAGGGCGTTGTGCAGGATGTGCAGGAGTCCGTCGCGCGTCGTCGCGCAGGCCCCGAGCGTGATCTCGAACGGAAAGGCCCGAAACAAGTCTTCGAAGCGAACCGCACCCTTGTGGAGCGGGGCACGCAGCGCACCGGCATTGACGAGCGCGACGATCGGCACGCCGGGAGGCGGCGTCGTCACCTTCGCATTCGCCGCCATGGCGGCCGCCACTTGCTCGGCCCCCGCGGTGCCATCGACGGCTTGCATCGGGCACTCGCGCGGGAGCGTCGTCACGAAGGCATCGCCACTCGCCTTGACCGCGGCTAGCCACGGTGCAGTTCGCGCGGCGACACGACGACCGAGCTCGGTGCGAGGCGGCGATGCAGCGATCACCGCGAGCCGCTCGATCGAGAGCAGATCGAGCGCGTGATCGTTGCGGCAGAATCGGATCCGCGCGAGCCCGAGACCTTGACGATCGCTGGAGACCACCGGGATGCCATCGACCCGACCGAGCATCCAGGCATGGCGATGACCGGCGATGATGACGTCCGGGCGATCTTTACCGAGCGAGGCGACCAGCGAGGCGAGCTCGCCGTGCAACGGATCGTCCGACTTTGCTGGTTGATCTAGCGCTTGCGGAAGCACGCCGTCGAGGCTCGCGTGTGCGAGCAGGACGATCGGCGCTGCACCGCTCGCGCGCAGCTTGCGGATCTCGGTTGCGACCGAGGCCCCGGCATGGCTGATGAAATCGAGATCTTCGACGTTCGCATGCGAGGTGGTGACCTCGGTCTCGGTCGTGGTGTAGCCAACCACGCCGACGTCGAAGCCATCGCGGCGGACGTGCGTCGAGGCGGCAAAGTCGGGCCAGGCGGGCGTCGCACCGGTCTTGAGATGGATATTCGCGGATAGAAACGGAAACGATGCCGAGGTCATGCGCGCCCGCAGCGCGCCGCGCTTGCCTTGCGGTCCGGAGTCGCCCGCTTCGGGTGCTGCGGTCAACATCGTATAACCGACGGGACCGAAATCGAACTCGTGATTTCCGACGGCCACTGCGTCGACACCAATCGCCCGATACGCCTCGATGATCGGCGCGCCCTCGGCAAGCGTGGACTCCAGCGAGCCAGTGAACAGGTCGCCGGCGTCCAGGAGCACCACCGTATCTTTGGTCGTGCGCAGATCGGCGATCGAATCCGCGAGCGCGATCACCCCGCCCGCGGGCACGGTGCCGGTGTCGACCCAGAGCTCGACCGGTTGGATCTGACCGTGGAGGTCGTTCCACGCCCCGATCGAGAGGCACGCGCCACCCGACTCCGCCGGCGTGTGCGCCGAGGCACCGCAGGCGGTCGCAAAGACGAGGAGCGTCTTAGCGCGCAACCCTGCGACTCACGATCGCACGGTAGCCGACGAGGAGGACCACCGCTCCGACGATCGAAGCGATGAAGCCCGCGCCTTCATTCGGCTGGTACCAGCCCGCCGAGCGACCGATCAAGTCGGCGACGAACGAACCCGCGATGCCGAGCGCGATCGTGATGATGACACCACCCGGATCCTTGCCCGGCATGACGAGCTTCGCGAGGGCGCCGACGATGAGACCGATCAGGAGAACCCAGATAATGTGCATACAACGTTCAGTTGCGCGGTTTGTGCCAGGTCGAAGGAGGGGAATTGGCTACGCATTCATCGCATCCCTGGGTCCGGGGTGGAGCTGAAACGCACATTATGAAGCGTGAGAGCGCTCGCCGGGCGCGCTGGCTCGGTACCTCGGATGCTAGCGCGGCTTGCGCGCCGCCTTGATGAGCCCGTGAATCTCGTCGAGCTCGCCGACCGAGCCGAGCATCACGCCCGCGATCTCGACCTCGCCGTTCGCATGGCCGATCTTGAGCACGCGATGAAACCCGGGCGCACCAGTGAGCTCGAGCTTCTTGATCTCGCGAAACGGAACCGTGACGCCGCCGTCGGGCATGACGAGCTCTCGCTCCGCCACCACGATCGTGCGCTTGCCGCGAACCCGCACGAGTGCTTCACGCACCATGGCGATCGCGAGAAAGATCGCGATCGATCCGACGACCACGAAGATGATCCGGAAGGTACCGCGTGCCGCGAGCGCGAGCATCACCATCTCGGCGGCGACCGCGATGAACACCGCCGCGAGCGGCGCGGTCACGATCAGGCGAGCCCCGTATCGAAAGCTTCGTTTACCGCGCATGGCTCCCTCGCACTATAGGCCCTCGAGGGTCGCTTGTAAGGTCCGGTCGCCGAGCTGGTCCTTATAGAGAAGTCGTGACCGTCGCGACCGCAACGGGGAGCCGACGATGTCGGCGTGCGAGCCTGCGGAGGCCGAGGCTCGCGGGCACGAGGAACAGCAACCACGGCAGGAGCGCGACACCCTTGACCAGCATCCACGAGGCGAGGTCGCGCAACGCATCGACCGAGCCACGGAAGGACTCCGAGGTCTTCGAGCCGAGCGTCGCGGGCGCGACGGGCGCGACGGGCGTGATCGCGACCACTGCGACCTTTTGCGCGATCGAGACGGTGAGCGTCGAGAGCGACACCTGATCGCCCCACTGCTTGAGATGACCCTGATAGCTCTCGATCTCGCCGCGCACGCGTGCGAGCTCGCGCTCGACCGTGAGGATCTGATCGAGCGTGCCGTTCTTCGCGGTCGCGAGCTCGAGCAAGCGCTTCTCGAGTTGCTGCGCGCTCGCGAGTTGCGCCTCGGTATCGACGAATTGATCGGTGATGTCGGCCGCGTTCGTCGATTCGTTCGTCACGACGCCGATCTGGTGTAGCTCGGGCAGCATCGACGTGAAGGCTTCGGCCGGCACGCGGATCACGAACACCGCGGTGTTGCTGGTGCCGTGGAGCTCGACCTGCGTCGAATCGATGTAGCCACCGGCGCTTTGCACCAGGGCCTCGAGCTTCGCGCGCGATGCTTCGACCGAATCGACCGCGAGCTCGATCCGGCCCGTGCGAATCACCTTGCGTGTATCGACGTGCTTGATCGCGACCCCGGCCGGCCCCTTGGCTTGGTCAGCGCCCGCCGCCGAGCCGGAGCTCGCCTTGCTCTCGAGCGCCTGAGGAGCCGCGGAGGGTGCCAGGTCCCCCGACTTCTTGGCACACCCCTGGAGAGCGAACGCAGCGAGCAAGGCAGCCGTGGTGATCTTCATGGATCCTCACAACGCGTGAGGTTCCACGACCCGTCGCACTTCTTCGTCGCGAGTTGTCGCGAGCTCGCGACGATTCCAAGTCCATCAGGCGTTACGGAGATTTGCGACCGGCTGCTTTGCGATCACGCCCTGTAACGTGTCTGTTGGGTAGTAAGGTCGCGCACCCTGTCTATGGACGCTGCGCCACCGACCCATCGCCCGCCGCCGCCGTGGCTGTTCCTGTTTACCTGCATTCCGTACGGTGTCGCTGGCACGTTCTCCGGCGTGCTGATGCCGTACCTCGCGAAGCGCGCCCACTTCGAGCTCGATTCGATCGGCTGGTTCGTCACGCTGTTGTTCGTCCCGAGCTTCTTGCAGTTCCTGTACGCGCCACTCGTCGATTTCGGGCCGCGTCGCAAGTACTGGCTGATCCTCTTGTCGTTCCTCGGGGCGGTGTCGCTGTTTGCCGCGCTGCAGATGCCACTTCCGGACAGCCGGAATGCCTTTCTCGCCTTCGCATTCGCGGCCCAGGTGTTCGCTGGCTTGATCAGCAGTGCGAACGGCGGCCTGATGGCGACGCTCCTTACAGACGCTCAGCGGGGCAAAGCCGGGTTCTGGTACAACACCGGCAACCTCGCCGCGGGTGGACTCGCGACCGCCATCGCGATCTTTCTGACCGGCCACGGCTACACCGACACGACGGTCGGCGTCGTCGTCGGAACGTTGATGTTCCTGCCCTCGCTGAGCGCCCTCGCGATCGACGAGCCGCTGCGCGTGACGACGCACACCCTTCGAACTGCGCTCGTGAACCTGTTGCGCGAGGTCAAAGAAATCCTGTGGACGCGCGCGGGGCTCACCGGCCTGCTCCTGTGCTTGTCGCCGGTGGGCACCGCAGCGCTCACCAACTTTTTCAGTGGCATCGCTTCGAACTACGTCGCGCACGATCTCGCGGCGGAGCTCGCAAAGCTCTCGAAAGCCGCCGCCGACAAGCTGCTCGACGAGAAGGTCTCGGATCTGGTCGCATTCGTCAGCGGACCCGTCGGCCTCGTCCTGATGGCGCTCGGCGCGTTCATCGGCGGCTTCTTGTGCGACCGCACGAATCGCCGCGCGATGTACCTGTTGTCCGGCGTGCTCACCGCGATCGTCGGCATCGTGATGGCGGTCTCGCCGCCGACGCAGCTGACGTTCATCGTCGGCGCGCTGACCTATGCGCTCGTGACGGGCTTCTGCTACGCGGCGTTCACCGCAACGGTGCTCGAGACGATCGGGACGGGCACCAAGTCAGCGTCGACGCGCTACTCGCTGTTCACCGCCGCAGGCAACGTCGCGATCTCGTACACCGGCCTGATCGATACGCGGTTCGAAAAACATCACGGCGTCGCGGGCGTCGTCGGGAGTGATGCCGTGCTCAACATCGCGGGCGTCGTGGTGCTCGGGTTCGTGTTCTGGCGCCTCGGTTCGTTCGGCAAGACCAAACACGTGGCGGCAGAAGCCTGACGAGCGACTTCGCTCTGCGTGCTTTCACGTACACAAAACACGCTCGCTATCTATCAACAGCGAGATGACTACTGTGGACGTGAAAGCGGGGCGAATGGCGGGCGAGCGCATCCTGGTCGTCGACGACAATCTTCTCAACCTCAAGCTCGCCACCGTCCTGCTCGTCCGTGCAGGCTACCGGGTGGACGGCGCAGCAAGTGCGAACGAGGCTATTGCCCAACTCGAGCGTGAACCGCCACAGCTGATCATTCTCGACCTCAGGCTCCCGGAGATTGGCGGCCTCGAGCTCGCGCGGACCTGGAAACAGGACCCGCGGTTTTGCGGCATACCGATCATCGCGATGACCGCGTCCGGGCTTCGCGCCGACGAGGAAGACGCACGGCTCGCCGGTTGCGAGCACTACATGGCCAAGCCGTTCGTGCTCGCCGAGTTGCTCGAACAGGTCGCGCGTTGCCTGAATGGTACCTGCGATGTCTGCGCTCGGGCTCGAACCCGGCGCGCGACGACTACCGCTTGAGCCTCGTCTACCGCTTGCCCCGCGAAGCGCGGCGTTCGACGCGGTCGCCAGCGCTGATCACGCGGCTCGGGGCTTTCGTCGACGCTCACTTGCGGACGTGATGGACCGCGAGCAACGGCCAGCAGGTCGTACAGCGACGACCGCGAAACTTGTGTCCGCTCGTGCAAACACGCCAGCCATCGAGCTTGATCATACGGACGCACGTTCCAATTCGCGTGCCGGGGAATGGCGCGGACCTTGCTTCGTCGCAACGTCATGAATCTTTGGCCGATGCGTGCTCAAGGCGCGTACTACATCGCGAGCGGACTGTGGCCTGTGGTCGCAGTCGATCACTACATGCGTGCGACCGGGCAAGAGAGTCATGCGGCGGTGGCGCAAGTGCTCGGTGGCGTCGTCGCCGGCATCGGCGTGGCGCTGGTCGCCGGGCTGGTGCCTCCGCGTGCGAGGAAGTGGGTCGGTGCAGGAACGGCGATCGCGCTCGGTGCGGGCGGCGCGTACTTCGCGGTGCGAGGCAAAGGACTGCCGGTGAATCTCACCGATGCCGCAGTGCAACTCGCCTTCGCCGTGTCGTGGCTCACGTCGAAGCCACGACTCGTCAGCTCGAGATAGGCGGGCAGCTCGCGAGGCGCTCACTCGGTTCGAGTAGTTTCCCCGGTTCTTGTGTACCTTCGGCGAGATGAAGGCGCTGCTCGTCGTCGTGGTGGTGGCGGCGTGTGCGAACGACGGCGAGCATCTGTTCGTCTGTCATGCGCCCGAGAAGTCATCGTACGACTGCACACCGATCGATCCTGCGACCGCGCCAGGCGGCTCGTGCCATGGCGGCCCTGCATGGCGTCCGGCGGCAGGGCCTGGCGATGCGCCGCTGACGTACCAGGATCCTGATCTCGTGTTTCCAAGCGGCTGCGTGTTCACGCTCGATCAATGCGGCTGTTGCAGGGAGAGCGGCCGCGAATTTCACTGCGACCACGAGTCCTGGTCCGAGCCGATCTAGCGCACGAGTAACGCCTCCCGAGCCCATGTTGCGGTTCGGCTTCGTGATCTAGGATGGCGCATGGTTTCGAGCTTCACGCATCGCGGGCGACGGGTGGCCTATCGCGAGTACGGGGCCGGCACGCGCGCGATCGTGATGACCCACGGCCTCCTGATGGACAGCCGGATGTACGCCCGGCTCGCGCCCTCGCTGGCGAGCTTCGGTCATCGCGTGATCACGCCGGACATGCTCGGTCACGGCGAGTCCGATCAACCGCACGACATGATCGCGTACTCGATGCAGCAGTATGGCGAGGACGTGATCGCGCTGCTCGATCACCTCGGTCTCGAGCAAGCCGTGATCGGCGGCACCTCGCTCGGCGCGAACGTCGCGCTCGAGACCGCGGTGCTCGCGCCCGAGCGGGTGCGCGCGCTCGTGCTCGAGATGCCGGTGCTCGAGAATGCGCTGCCGGCCGCGGCCGCGGCGTTCGTGCCGCTCGCGCTCGCGCTGCGCGTGAGCCATCGCTCCATGGCCGTGGTCGCGAAGATCATGCGACGCGTTCCGCGCTCGTACCTGCTCGTCGATACGATGATCGATTTCTTGCGGCGCGATCCGGTCGCCTCGCTCGCGGTACTCGATGGCCTGATCTTTGGCCGAGTCGCGCCGCCGATCGAGGCGCGGCGGGCGCTCGCGCAGCCCACGCTCGTGATCGGACATCCGTCCGATCCGATCCACCCGTTCAGCGATTCTGATCGGATCGCGCGCGAGCTCGCGGATACGCACCTCGTGACCGCGAGCTCGATCGCGGAGTGGCGGATCCGGCCGTCGCGGCTCGATGCCGAGCTCCGCGCCTTTCTCGACCAGGTCTGGGCGTAGCTCGTTACTTCTTCGCGGCCGGAGCCGTCGTGGCCGGCTTACCAGCGGCCGCTGCGAAGATGACCGCGGCGGTCTCTTTCGCCTTCGAGAGCATGATCACGTGGCTGCCCTTGAGCGTGGTCGTGGTCGCGTTCGCGCGCTTCGCCATGCCGGCTTCGCCCTGCGGATCGATCATGTGATCTTCCGAAGCAACGATGTACCAGGACGGCTTGGTCTTCCACGCCGGGCTCGCGACCTTCGCATCGAACACCTTCACCGAGGTCGGGCCTTGCTTTGCCGCGACGAGCTTCTGTTCGGCAGGCGAAAGATCCTGCGCGAAATCCTTCGCCACGATGTCCGTGGGGAGCCACGCGAAACCGCCCGAGTCGACCTTGAGCGAGCCCGCCCACGAGGGCGCCGGCTTGCCCTTGCCCATGTCCGTGATCGACTCGTTCGCATCCGGAGCGAACGCGGCGACGTAGACGAGCGCCTCGACCTTGTCGTTGTTGCCGGCTTCGCTGATGATCATGCCGCCGTACGAGTGACCGACGAGGATCACCTTGCCTGGAGCCTGCTCGATCGCGCGCTTGGTCGCGGCGACGTCATCGGCGAGAGACGACAGCGGGTTCTGCACCGCGATCACGTTGAAGCCCTTCGCCTCGAGGAGCGGCACGACCTTGTCCCACGACGAGCCATCGGCGAACGCGCCGTGGACGAGCACGACGGTCTTCTGCACCGGCGGCACGACGGGCGCCGCGGCGGGCTTGGGTTGCGCGGCGGCGGTGAGCGAAACGCCCGTGACGAGAGCGAGGGTCAGTTTGTTCATGCGGAGGACCTTGGCACGGGCTCCCTCGCTCTACCAGTCGGTGAAGAGCGCCGCATCGGGCGTCGGATCGGTCGCGATGTCGAAGCCCTCGCCGTACATCGACCAATGTAGCGGCGCGTGGAGATCGAGGTTGCGCGCGGTGACGAGCGGTCCCCACATCGTGTCGGCGCGACCGATCGATCCGTCGCTCGCGTGACCCGCATCGGCGAGGATCGAAGCACGGTACGCGGCGACGAACGCCTCGAGATACGTGCCCTCGTCACCCCCTTGCGCCGGTGTCATCGCCGCGTTCTTGGCGACCGCGACATCGTGGACGAGGCTCGGATCGCCGCCATAGCCGTTCAAGATCGAATCGTCGACGTAGAGCGCCTGGCCGAGCACGCCGAGTCCGTCGGCCTGCGCGAGCTCGCGCGCGGGATCGAACGCGGTGATATCGAAGTCATGCTGTTGCGCGTTCTCGAACGTCGCATCAGCAGCTGCGGTCGCCCAGTCCGTGCAAAACGCACCGACCGCATCGATCGCGGTGTGGCTGGCGGTGCCGGCGTTCGCCGCGGTCTGCAGTGCCGTGGTGTACTTCGCGAGTACGTTCCCGGGCACGGTGGTGTTGTAGTAGAGGATCACCCCGAGCACGCCGGGACCGTCGTCGGTGGTTGCCCCGGCCGAGTCGGTGGTGAAACCAGCGATGCCCGTGGTGTAACCGCGACCGTCGTGGATGTCCTCGCAGTACGGATAGGCGGTCGTCCAATCGAGCGCGGACTGCTCGGCCGAGTTCACCATCTCGAGAAAGATCTGCTTCTTCACGGGAGAAGCCAGGGTGGCGACGCTCGTCGTCGCGTCGGCGGTGAGCGCCGAGCTGCTGTGACAGCCGAACAGCGCGAACGCGAGCAGGATTCTCACCGCGTCAGGATAGCCGAAGTCACAGCTACTTCCGGCGACTCACGACGACGAGCAGCCAGATCACGGCGGCCAGGATCGCGGGGACGAGCCCCTGCAGGTTCAAGAAGTCCGGATCGACCGTCGTCTCGACGTGCTCGAGATAGATCGGATCGGTGGCCTGCACGATCGCATGCTTCTGGAGCGCGTTGGCGAGCGCTCGAGTGCAGTCATCGTCCAGCTTCCTCACGGGATGAAACGTCTGCGCCGCGTAGGGCGTCGAGGTCCGGCTGTCGGCGAACGACCAGATCCGGATCGGCGAGCCCTGTGTCCAGTCGAGCGGCACGATCGGGTCGCATCGCAGAAGTGGTACGTCGTGGTGTTACGGCTGTCGTTGCGCCCGGACACGTGCCCAGCCGTGCCGCCCAGCTCGCGACGCGTGCCGCCGTCGGCGAAGGTCACGCGCTGATGATCGCGCCAGCTTTCGACCTCACCGACATGCGCGCCCAGGACATGCTCGCCCGAGTGCAGGAGCTCGAAGCTGTTGCCGACGGCCGCGTTCATCGCACCGACAAACCCGAAGACGAAGAAGGTCGCCACACCGATCGGACGCCAGCGATGGATCGCGAACGCCAACGCGATCGCGATCGCGACCGCCGCGAGCACGCCCCCGAGCTCGCCGAGCTGCGCGCCGAGCACGCGCCCGACCAGGATGGCCAGGCCGGCAACCACCGGACCCGCGAGTGCCACCATCATCCAAGACAGGGTTGCATGGTTGAAAGAGTACTGCTCGCCAGGGGAACCGACTCGGCACGCGAACACGTGTCGTCACCGCAGACCGCCGCGCACGCCCTGCTCTCATGTGCTTCACATGAGCGCGACCGCGCACGCAGGCGGTTCACCCCAGCCGACGTAGCCTCGATCACGGTAACGAGCTCTTCACAATCCTCCCGTTGCACGCGACCGGATTGAGGCGTGACATGCAGGCAAATGCGACGAGGAATAGCTGTTGTCGTACTCCTCGCGTTTGGGGTCGCGCACGCGGATGACGCACCTGCCGCCGAACCCGCGCCCGTGGTTCCAGCACCCGAGGTGTACACGCCGCCCGAACCGATGACGCCGGCCGAGCCGGTGCCACCCATCATCGAACCGCTCCAGCCAATCCATCACAAAGTAGATCACCGGGTCGCCGCCGCGCTGACGCTCACCGGCGCATACACCCTGTTCGGCGGTTGGATGTATCTGGCGTGGTACCGCCAGCACAAACCACTCTCGCAATTCAAGTGGGGCGGAGACGACGAGCCTTGCAAATCGACATTCTCGCGCTGCGGCCTGATCGGCTGGGCGGGCGATACGACCTACGCCGGCGGCGAGGACAAGTTCGGGCACGCGTGGTCGACGATGTCGCTCGCGCGCGGCGGCGCCGAGTTGCTCTATCAATGGGGCGGCTTCGGTCGCACGACCTCGATGCTGGTCAGCACCGGACTCGCCGAGCTGCTGTTCATCGGCGTCGAAGTTCGCGATGGCTTCTTCTTCGAATTTTCCTTCAGCGATCTCGGTGGTGACACGGTCGGCGCCCTCGCCGCGCTCGCGCTCATGCAGTGGCCGCGGCTCGACGAGATGTTCGACTTTCGCGTCCAGTACTTCCCGAGCGACATCTATCTGCGCAAGCTGAGCGGGAGCTCGCCCTGCCCGACCGGTGGTTGTTCGCGCTGGAACATCGCCGAGGATTATTCCGGTCAAACCTATCTGCTCGCGTTTCACCTGAGCTCCATCCACGCGCTGCGCGACATGGAGTACGGCACGTTCTCGCGCTTCGTCGATCTCACGCTCGGGTTCGATACGCGCAACTACAAGCCACCTCCGGATGCAGCCTCGATGGCGGTGCCGAAGCAGCAGATGTTCATCGGCATCTCGTTGAACGCCCAAGGCGTGTTCGATTGGCTGCTCGACGATCATCACAAGACCGCGAGGAAGATCACGCACGGCATGTTCGAGGTGTTCAACCTTCCGTTCACGTCGCTGCCGGTGCTCGAGCACGACCACTCGCCGACCGGGATGGTGATGGGCGGCGGGGCCTGACGCCACGGCTTGACTCGCTCCGACCACGCTGAGATGGTCGGTGCTCCAAGTGGTTGACCCGGGCGACGACGAGATCCTGCCGCCGGATACCCACGTGGGCGACTACCGGATCCGCGCCCTCGTCGACGAGGGTGCGATGGGCCGGGTCTATCTCGCCCAGGACATGACGCTAGGCCGCCGCGTCGCGCTCAAGCTGATCAAGCACCACTCGGCGAACCCGGCCGATGTCCAGCGCTTCCTCGACGAGGCGCGCGCGACCGCGAGCTTCAGCCACCCACATGTCGTGACGCTGCACGGCGTCGGCGAGTTTCGTGGGCGGCCGTACTTCGCGCTGGAGTATCTCGATGGCGAATCGCTCCGCCATCGCATCACGCGCGAGCGCATCCCGGAGCTCGAGGCGATCCGGATCCTGCGCAGCGTCTCTGAAGCGATCAGCGATGCCCATCGCCGCGGCCTCGTGCACGCGGATCTCAAGCCGGAGAACGTCGTCATCCCGCGCGATGGCCGCACGCGCGTGGTCGATTTTGGCCTCGCGAAGCTGATCGGCACCGATGCGCGCGCCGCCTCGGGCACGCCCGCCTACATGGCACCGGAGCGCTGGCGCGACGAGCCGCCGACCGTCGCGATCGATGTGTGGGCGCTCGGCGTGATGCTCTACGAGCTGTTCGATGGCACGCGGCCCTTCTCCGATGCGGAGCTGATGTCGCTCGGCTACGCGAAGAAGCTGCCCGAGCTACCCCAGAAGCACGCGGCGACGCGCTGGTTCGCGCTGGTGCGCGACTGCCTCGCAATCGATCCGCATGCGCGGCCATCCGCGGAGATCGTGGTGCGCCGCCTCACCCAGCTGCTCGATCAAGATCCGACGACCGACGACACCCGCTGTCCATTTCCAGGGTTGTCGGCATTCACCTCCGACGATTCGGAGAACTATTTCGGGCGCGAGAGCGAGCTCGATGCGGTCGTCGAATTGATCCGCGATCAACCGCTGATCCCGATCATCGGCGCCTCGGGCATCGGCAAATCCTCCTTCGTGTACGCCGCGCTGTTGCCGCGGCTCGACGAGAGTGGCCGCTGGAACCGCATCACGATGCGGCCCGGTGCGAATCCGTACGCGAGCCTCGTCGCCGCGCTCGGCTTGCCGCGCGACCAGGCCGCGGCGCTCGCGGCACATCCGCAGAAGCTCAGCCTGCTGCTCGCCGAGCACGCGCGCAAGAGCGATACGAAGACGCTGCTGTTCGTCGATCAGTTCGAGGAGGTGTTCACGCTCGCCGGCGACGACGCGCTCGGCTTCTGCGAGTGCCTCGCGGGGAGCGCCGCCGCCGACGAGCCCTGGCGCATCGTGCTCACCATCCGCGATGACTTCGTGGGCCGGCTGACCGAGTCCAAGGCGATGCGGGCGCACTTCGGTGCGGTCGTCTCGCTGATCGCGATGAGCACGAGCGAGCTCCGCGATGCGATCGTGCGGCCGCTCGGCGGCGTCGGGTTCACGCTCGACGACGCCGCGCTCGCGAATCGCATCGTCTCGGAGGTCGAGACCCAGCCCGCGTGTCTGCCGCTCCTCCAGTTCGTGTGCCGCGCGCTGTGGGAGCGCCGCGACGAGCACGGCAAGCGCCTGCTCGCGCGCGAATACGATGCGATGGGTGGCGCGACCGGCGCGCTCTCGACGCACGCCCAGCGCGTGCTCGCGCAACTCACCCCAGATCAAGTCCAGACGGCGCGCACGTTGCTCCTGAAGCTCGTCAACCCGGATGGCACGCGCCGCCCTCGCTTGCGCGCCGAGCTCGTCGATGGTGTGTCCGATGCGCCGGTCGTCCTCGATCGCTTGCTCGATTATCGCTTGCTCGTCGCGAGCCGCGATCTCGATGGCACCGACTCGCGGATCGAGCTCGCGCACGAAGCGCTCGCGACGACCTGGCCGCAGCTCGTGCGCTGGCTCGACGAGAGCTACGAGCAGCGCGTCCTGGTCTCGGATCTCGATCAAGCCGCCGAGCTGTGGGAGCGCCGCGGTCGCCGCAGTGAAGAGACCTGGACCGGCGGCGCGCTCGGTGAAGCGGTGCGCAAGCTCGACCAGTGGGGCGTAGCCCTACCGTCGCGCTCGCGCGAGTTCATCCGCGCCGCCGAGCTGCGCGAATCCGCGGGTCGTCGTCGTCGAAGGCTGATCACGATCATCGCGATCGCGACGCTGAGCGCCGCGGCCGTCGTCGCGATCGTGGCCGCACTCGCGTTCAAATCCAAGGAACAGGATGCGATCGCGGCGAACGAGCAGATCCGCCTGGCGGCTGCCGACATGGGTCGGTTCGAGCTGCATCTCGTGCCGTTCGACGAGCACCTGGCGAACGTCGTGGTCCCCGTCACGTGGAAGCTCTTCGCCTACGATCCGCGCGATCCCTTCGCAGTCGGCAAGGAGCTCACGCAGGTCGTGCGCGGCACGCCGAGCTGGAAGAATGGCGAGCTCGTCGAGATCGTCGAGGCACGAGCAGGCGCAGCGATCATGCAGATCGAGCGAGGCGCTTGCCCGCCGAGTACGATCTTCCTGCGCCGCCTTCCCGGATTCGAGGAGCGCGCGACGCCATCGATGGTGCGCTTGCGGATCCCGACCTGTGATGCGTCGAAGGCAGACACCATCACGATTCCTGCCGGTCAATTTTTCAGCAACGTCCCCGATGCCAATCAGCCAGAGCAATTGGATGCTGGCGAGGACCAGCTCGCGAGCTTACCCACCTTCGCGATCGATCGCACCGAAGTGACCCGTGCCGCGTTCGACATCTACGGATCGATGGAAGCGATCACCGGCGAGAGCGCCGCGCCTAATACGTTCTTCGGCGACGGCGATGTGACGAGACTTCCGGTCACTGGCATCAACTTCGTAACTGCCCGCCACTTCTGTCGCTATTTTGGCAAGGACCTACCGTCGGTCGCGCAGTGGCAGAAAGCGTTTCGTGGTGGCCTCGATGCCAATCCCGATCCCAAACGCCTCCTACCCTGGATCAGAGCGACGAGCGCGCATCCCGCAAACCTCTCCGATGCAGGTTCGAAGCTCGCGCCGCCAGGAAGTTTCGTCGACGACACGAGCCCTTACGGCGTCGTCGACCTTGCAGGTAACGTCAGCGAGTGGACTCGAGACGTGAACGAGATAGGAAGGTACCGCGGCCTGCGGATCGTGCTCGGATCGAACGTCGATACCTCGCCCGCATCCGGCGATCACAAGGTCAATTTTAGAAACTCGCGCATCGACGGCTATCTCGATCTGGTGATCGGGATGCGTTGTGTTAGCCAGTGACCACGGTCTTCCGGATCTTCATGATGCGAGCCATGCGCGAGTCGATATCCGGCGCCGGGCCATCGATCGCCGCGAGCGACGAGTAGAGAAATCGCATCTCCTGATCGGTACGAAACCCCTGCTCGTCGAATGCGTTCTGGTAGATGCTATCGTTCGTGCCGAACACCACTCGGTGTTTACCGAGTGCACGCGCGAGCTTGATCAACAGCATACGTCCGGAGCGCATGCTGCCATCGAGTGCGGTACGGCAGCCGAGTAACCGCACGTATGCGAAGGGCGAGAGATAGCGATCGAGTGCGCGTGCGATCGGTTCGTTCGCGAGCTCGCTGTCCGGATCGAAATCCGATGCCCACAGTAAGCTGTCACCCATGGCCTGGAGGCCCGCCGTACCGTGATCGAAGAGATCGAGCACGTCGAGCAGACCCGACCGGCTGACCGCGTCGTCCACGAGGGCGATCAAATCGCGTGGCGACGAGCACCGCACTGCTTCCGGAACTTTTCCAGCGACTGCCTCCATATCCAAGGGCGCCGACATCGCTCTTGCACCCGCCGCCAGTTTACCGACGACGAGAAGTCTAGAAGTACTCGGCACCAGCCGGGTGCTTGCCAATTCCACCACCCGAGTTGCCTGCGTCGGTCGTCACGCCGGGGCTGCTCGCGATGAACAGATCGGTGAAGAACAAAAACGCGTAGGCATTGCCCGCCGCGATGTCCGTAGGTGCAGGCAGCGTCGAAGGAACATCAGGAAAGACATGGCGCAGGTTCGTCAGATCGACCGTGTGATCACCACCGACATCCGCGCCTGTCGTCGCGCCGGTGGTCGCTTGGACGAATCGAAAGGTGACGACATCGCCGGTGCGACCGATCACGCGCACGACGTACGGGTGATAGACGATCGCCTTGCGCATGGAATCCCAGCCGAGGCTGCTGGTCGCAGTCGGCTGCTTGAAGGCGGTGGTGACCGCTTTTGCGGGATCTGGTTCGGCGAAGTAGATAACAGCCATAGTTGATCCTTTACGACCGGGTCAGTCCGAACTGGTTGATGAGGTTGTAGATGTGGGAACGCGTGAGATCGAGCCGCTGCGCAACAGTGGCGACGCTCCAGTTATTCGCATCGAGCTCGCGACGTAAGAGCTCGCGT
Source organism: Kofleriaceae bacterium (assembly GCA_025357755.1). Taxonomy (GTDB): domain Bacteria; phylum Myxococcota_A; class Polyangia; order Haliangiales; family Haliangiaceae; genus JABFXX01. The sequence continues at coordinate 116,737 of JANXOP010000273.1, forward strand.
TGATAGAGACGCGTCGCCTCGTGAAATGTAGGTGCGTGGTCACTCGTCGCGGTCGCATCCGGGAGATGACGAAGCTCGACCTGCGGTGCACCCTCGGCACACGCGCGGATCAGCGCACCTTCGACCTGGTTGCGCAGCTGGCGAATGTTGCCCGGCCAGTCGCGGCTCTCGAACGCGAGCCGCAACTGCTCGGAGGCCGGCAGCGATGGCAGCCGATGCTCGAGCGAGATCCGCGCGAGCAGCTCGTCGACGAGCTCGCCGATATCACCGCGGCGCTCGTCGAGCGCGGGCATCCGGACATTCATCACGTTGATCCGGTAGAACAGATCTTCGCGGAGCCGGCGCTCGGCGACCATCGTACCGAGATCCGAGTTCGTCGCCGCGATCAGGCGGATGTTCGCCGAGACCAGCTTCGTGCTCGCGAGCGCGTAGTACTGCCGCGACTGGAGGAGCTGGAGCAGCTTGCCTTGCGCGGCGTATGGAATCTCGACGATTTCGTCGAGGAACAGCGTGCCGCCCTCGGCCGCCTCGACCTTGCCGGCGGTCTTGCGGGCGCCGGGGAACGCGCTCGGCATCGTGCCGAACAGCTCGCTCTCGATCAGCCCCTCCGGAATCGCGGCGCAGTTGAGCTCGACGAATGGCCCGTTGCGACGCGGACTGTTGTCGTGGATCGCGCGCGCCATCTGGGTCTTGCCGGTGCCCGAAGGACCGGTCAAGAGGACGGTCACGTCGAGCGGCGCGTACGGCTCGACCTGCTCGAACACGCGCGCGAGCGCCGCGCTGCGACCGATCACGCCATCGACGAGCCGCAGCCGCTTGCGAAAGGGCGCGGTCGGATCCGAGCGCCGCGCATCGGTGCGCGCGGCATGCTCGACGTTCGGCCAGATGTGGCGCGCCACGGTCTCCGCGAGCGCGACCGAGGCGTCGCGAAACGGACCCGCACCGCGCCGGCCTTCGAGGTACAACACGCCGCGTCCGATGCCACCGATCGGAATGCAGAGCACCGCCTCGAGGCGCTGATCGCGGACACTCTTGAGCGACGAGAACCGCTCGTCGAGCGCGGCGTACGGCGTGTGAAGTGTCGTGCCGGCGGCGCGCGCGGCCGCGATGATGCCGCGCGAGGTCACCGCCTGGATCTCGAGCTCTTGTTCGCTCGAACAGCCGTGCGTGATCGTCCACTGCGGCGCAGGATTTTCGAGCGAGCCGAACAGCTCGAGGTAGCCACGCTCGGCCCCGGTGGTCGCGACCACGAGCTCGAGGATCGATTTGAGTGCACCCGCGGGCTCGGCAGCCTGGCGAGCCTCGAGGAGCGCACGATACAGGTCGCGCTCGACGCCAGCTTCTGCTCCCACTCCCACCAGTATAGCGAGGGGCTCGTGCTCCACACAATACGGCGCGAGGCCGGTCACCAGGCAGGTCGAGCTGGTCAAGGATTGATGCGTAGGTCGAGCGCCCACTCCTCGAGCTGCACGCCCAGCGCGACCACATATTGCAGCGAGATGCTCGCGCCACGCAGTCCTGGAACGAAGCCCGCGTTGCGCAACACGCTCGCCCAGCGGCCGAGATAGTCGGGCGTCACGTACATCCGGCCGGCGTCGAGATCCAAGAAGATCGTCGAGCCGTCGGTCACGTTGCCGATCTTTGCGAGAAAGCAGGCTAGCTCGCCGTCACACCGCCCATCACTACCCGTCGAGCTGTACGCACAGGCGGTGTCTAACATCGCGCGGAAGCGGTGCACGCGAGATGCCGGCTGCAAGTCCTTGAATCACGGGTGGCTTGTCCATTCGATCGGACTTGCGCCTCTTCCCTGTCCAGAATTTCTGACTGCGGTCGGCGTCGCCGGAAAGTGGTATGACGCGCTGCATTATCTTCGACTCAAGTCTGTCACGCGGAATCAATCGTTTCGTCACACGGAGGATTGACCCTGATAGCAATGTACTCGGACTCCCCGAGAACGCTGGGGAAATACCGCTTGATCGCGGAGATTGCTCGCGGCGGTATGGGCATCGTCTACCTGGCGATGTTGCAGGGCCCTTCGGGCTTCTCGAAGTTGCTCGTCGTCAAGGAGCTCCAACCCGAGCTCGTCGAGGAACCCGCCTTCCTCGAGATGTTTCTCGAGGAAGCGCGGCTCGCTGCGCGCTTGAATCACTCGAACGTCGTGCAGACGAACGAGGTCGGCAACGACGGCAATCGTTACTACATGGCGATGGACTATCTCGACGGCCGCGGCCTCGAGCGAGTTCGTCGACGAGCGCGTCACGTCGGCAAGCCGCTCTCGCTCGCACTGCAAGTGCGGGTGTTGTGCGACGTGCTCGCGGGGCTCGAGTACGCCCACAACTTCGCGGATTTCGATGGCACCGCCCTCGGCATCGTCCACCGCGACGTGAGCCCGCAGAACATCTTCATCACGTTCGAAGGCCAGGTGAAGATCCTCGACTTCGGCATCGCGAAGACGATCGACTCGACGAACGAGACCCGTGCTGGCGTGCTCAAGGGCAAGCTCAGCTACATGGCGCCGGAGCAGGCGCGCGGCGAACGTGTCGATGCGCGCGCCGACGTGTTCGCGATTGGCGTCGTGTTGTGGGAAGCGCTGACCGGCAAGCAACTGCGGGCGGGTCAGACCGAACACCAGATCCTCGGCGATCTGATCGCGAAGATCACACCGCCCAAAGCCTCGACGATCAAGGCCGACGTGCCTGTCGAGCTCGACGAGATCTGTGCACGAGCGCTGTCGCCGGACCGCGCCGATCGCTATCACTCGGCCGCGGCGCTGCAAGCCGATCTCGAAGCGTATCTCGCGACCACCAAACCAGTGACCTCGCGCGAGCTCGGCACCACGATGCGCGAGCTGTTCCACGACGATCGTGCACGCACGTCTGCGATGATCGAGCAGTACGTCGCGAAGGCGCGATCGGGTGCTACCGTCGAGGAAGATGATGATCTGCCGATCATCGATGTCTCGTACTCGCCGAACGATACGCGCACGCCCGTTACGACCGGCGAGCACCCGATCCAGGGTTCGTCACCTGGCTTCTCGGAGCCCGGGCATCAATCGGCCTCCGGCATCTCGGCGAATCGCCAGGTCGGCACTCTCGATCACGCGATCGCACCGCAAGCGGTCGTCACCGCGCCGAGCCAACAATATCCGGCGATGACACCAGGCACGAAGAGCCGGCTCCGGTTCGCGCTGTATCCCGCCGTGATGATCGCCAGCGTGCTCGCTGGTGGATTGATCTACACGCTGACTCGCGCGAAGCCGCCGACGCCGGTCGTGGTCGCCTCGCCCGATCCGGCGCCTCAACAGATGACCGCGACGCCGCCCGCGCCCCTCGCGAAGGCTCCAACTCCGGCGGCCGCGATGCCGATCGCGAGCAACCTCATCGAAGTCCAGGTCAAGGCCATGCCCTCGAGCGCGACGATCGAGATCGACGGCGCGCAGGTGATGGGCAATCCCTTCAAGGGTCGCTACCTCGGTGACGGCGCGATGCATCAGGTCCGGATCACCGCGCCTGGACACGTGCAGAAGATCACCGCGGTCTCGTTCGATGCGCCCGTCGCCCTGACGATCCAACTCGATCGCGTGCAGGTCGTTCGACCGCAGCCGGTCGTGCGCGGGCCCGTGCGACCGGGGCCACGCGTCGTCGCGCAGCCCGAGCCGCAACCCGAGGTCAAAGCGCCGGTCGTCGTGGCGCCGCCGCCCGAGCCCAAACCTGTCGTCAAGCAGCCGACCGAAGTCGATCCGAACGGCGGCGCGAAACCGCACCACCAGATCGACCCCAATAACCCCTACGCGAAGTGAACATGCAACGAATCTTATGGGTGCTCACGTTCGTCGTGATCGCGATGTCGTCCGTCGCGCATGCGGATGATTCGCCAACCAAGCAAGCCGGCGAGCACTTCGATCGTGGCGTCGGGCTCTACGGCGAGGCGGACTATCGCGCGGCGCTCGTCGAGTTCAAGCGCGCGTACGAGATCGCCCCGAATGCCGCCGTGCTCTACAACCTCGGCCAGACCTACTTCCAGCTCCAGAACTACGCGTCCGCGCTCGAGGCCTTCCAGCGCTACCTCGCCGAGTCCGGCGACAGCCCTTCGCACAAGGTCGAAGTCGAAGCCTCGATCAAGACGCTCAAGACGCGCGTCGGCACGCTGCAGATCACGGTCAGCCTGCCTGGCAGCGAGGTCACCGTCGACGACGAAGTGGTCGGGTCGACGCCGATCACCACGGCCGTCGCGGTCAGTGTTGGTCGCCGAAAGATCACCGCGCTCCACGCCGGGCACTCGCCGGAGATTCGCTATGTCGATGTCGCCGCAGGCGAGGCCGGCAAGCTCTCGATCGAGTTCCCCGCGCTCGGTGGTGGGCGCCCGAATGATCAGCCCGCACAACCGACGAACCACGCCGATCTCGCGAGGCCACTCTGGATCGGGACGGCGGTGCTCGGCGCCGGCGCGATCACGATGGGCGTGCTCGCGTATCTCGAATCGCGCAGCCTCTCCGATGCGCGCAACTCGTTCCCCGCATCGCAGTCAGAGCTCGATTCGAAGGCGTCGCGCGTGACGCTGTTCTCCGCGATCGGCGACATCGCGGGCGCAGCCGCGCTCCTCACGGGTGGCGTCGCGCTGTACTTCACGGTCTCGAAATCGAAGACGCACGAAGTCCAGGCGCGGTTGCTACCGACCGGCCTCCAGCTCGCAGGGACCTTCTGATGAAAACGCTCCGCTACTTGTTCCCCTCGCTGGTGCTCCTCGGCTTGACCGTGGTGGCGTGCAGCGCGCTGTTCGATACGAGCAAGGTGCAATGCTCGTCGGATTCGGACTGCGATCATTTCGGCGGTCATCCGTACTGCGTCAACGCCCTGTGCGTGGCCTCGAACCTCGGACCCGATGGCTGCTTCTTCGGCTCCGCGACGACGCCCGATCAGTTCGCGAATCAGTGCAGCACGGCGACGTGCAGCGCGTTCGATAACTGCGCGCGCTTGAGCCTGTGCGGCTCGAACGCGACGGCGCCGGCCTCGGTCGATCCGCCCACGCCCGATGCCTCGACCGCCGTGCCAGCGGATGCGCCGCCCCCCGCGGCCACGCAGTGTGTCGAACCAGGGGTTCGCAACACGATCGTGGTGAGCGGATCGACCGCCGTGCAGCCGTTCTTCGCGACCCTCGCGCCGTTGCTCGCGGCCAGTTCGCCCGCATATCAGATCGCATACCAGCCCGCGGGCTCGTGTTCGGGCGTGGACCTCTTGTTCAACCCCGATCCGGCCAAGCGGATCGTCAAGGACATCGTCGGCAAGCAGGCGGTCTTGTTCCACACCGATGGCACCTCCGAGCCATGTTCGTTCGGGAGCGGCACCTCGCTCGACGTCGCGGTCTCCGACGTGTTCTCGACGAGCTGCAACGCCGCGTACACGGTGCCAGCGACGATCGGTGCGTACCTCGGCCCGATCCAGCCAATGACGTTCGTGGTTCCTTCGACCTCGACGGAGAGCTCGATCAGCGCCGAGATGGCGCACGTCGTGTTCGGGCGCGGCACGACCGACGCCGATGTCATCCCGTGGAATGACTTTCGGCTCTACTTCATCCGCAACTCCGGCTCCGGGACGCAGCAGATGATCTCGCGCGCGATCAACGTCGATCCCAAGAAGTGGTGGGGGCTCGATCGCGGCAGCTCCGGTGCGGTGCGCGACAAGATGGAAGCGGTCACACCCGACAAGGCGAGCCAGGCGATCGGCATCATCTCGACCGACTTCGCCGACGCCGAGCGTTCGCGGCTTCGCATCCTCTCGTTCAAGGGTGCCGACCAGACCTGCGCGTACTACCCCGATTCGACGCAGTTCACGCAGGACAAGGCGAACGTACGCGATGGCCACTACGCGATCTGGGGACCGATTCACTTCTACGCGAACGTCTCGAATGGCCTGCCGAGCGCGGCGGCCGGCGCACTCGTCACGCGCTTCACGCTGCCGCGCCTCGATCAGCCGCTGCTCGATGCCGTGATCAAGATCGGCTTCGTGCCGAATTGCGCGATGGACGTGAGCCGCACCGAGGAGATGGGCGCTCTCTCGGCGTACTCGCCGGAGTTTCACTGTGGTTGCTACTTCCAGGCGACGGTGCCTGGCGGTGCCGTGCCCGCGAGTTGTCACACGTGTACGGGCGCCGCGGACTGCACCGGCGTCGCCGGCAGGCCCGCCTGCAATAACGGCTTCTGCGAAGTGCGGTGAAGCTCTGGAAGGAGCCGCTCGATCCCGACCGTCACGTCGATCACTTCGGGGTCGGTAGCGCGACCCCCAGAAAGCGCGTGCACGGTCGCGAGCAAGCGTACTTCGTCCAGGTCGCCGGGTTCACGTTCGAGCTCGCCTCGATCGATCAGCTCGGCGTCGCGCTCGAGTGGTTCGCGACGCCGATCCATCCGTCGTCGCGCGAGCCCGTGTTCGAGCACGAAAAGGGCGAGTGGCAGCCGTGGCACTCGCGGCTGCCAGCCTTCATCAAGAAGAGCTCGAAGCGCGAGCGCGTGATCGAAGCGTTGCGCCGCGCGCTCGAAGCATTCAGGTAGCGGGGAACAAGAACTCGACGAACCGCCACGCGCGGGCCTTCCACGCGAGCTCGTCGTGGGTCGCGCCCGGGGCGATGCTGTAGCAGAGCGCGTTGGGGCCCGAGCCGCAGCTCGGCGAGGTCGCGAGCTGCCATCCGAGCGTGACGAGCTCGCCACGAACTTCGAGCGTGTCGGCGGCGCCGTCGCTGTTCGCGCTCGGATCACCACCGCTATCGAGATAGACCGAGAGCGCCTGCTTGCCGAGGCCCGGCACTTCATCACGCAGCGCCGTGTGCGTATCCATGCGCGGCCAGAACGCGCCCGAGATCGAGGCGACCTTGTTGTAGACCTCCGGGTGGCGCAGCGCGATGTCCATCGAGACCAACCCACCGAAGGAGCTGCCCGCGAGCGCGAGCTTCTGATCGTCGTGACGCACGTGCGCGAGCGCGGCGGGCTGGAGCTCGTTGACCTGAAAATCGCTGAACTTCATCACCGTCGGTAGATCGAGCGCGTACTCGTTGTTGCGCGCGGTGGTGCTGGCCGCGCCGATCACGATGATCGGTGCGACCTTGCCCGCGGCGATCTCGCCGTCGAGGAGCACGTTCATCTCCCAGCCGGTGTGGCCGAAGCAGCAATGGTGATCGTCCCAGATGTTCTGGCCATCGTGCATGAACATGACCGGGTACGTGCGCTCCGCATTCTCCGGCAGATCGTAGCCGGCCGGCAGATACGCCGTGACGTCGCGGCAGTTGCCGAGCACGGTCGAGCACGCCTGTGGCAGCTGGATGATGTGGCCGAGCCCGCTATCGGGCGTATCGATCACGCTGTTGCGACCGTCGGCATTGCCGGCGAAGTCGTCGTACGCGTACGCGGGGTTCGTCGGATCGAGCGACCACGTCGTGCCGTCGAACAACTTGTATGCGTGGCGACCGGTCGCCACCGGGCCGACCGCGACGAACAGGTCGCTGTTGCAGACCGCGCTGCTCGCCATCGCGGTGGTCGACCAGGTGTTCCAATCACCGGCGATCGCCGTGGCTTTCGCCGTGTGAAACAGCGCCCGACCATTCGCCCAGAGTGGGCCGAGGCCGGCGCGTGCATCGAGCTCGGTGCGCAGCTTCGGGAGCGCATCGCAGCCCTGATCGTAGAGCGCGATCACGCAGGCCGCACCCGCGAGACCGGGAGTGCAGCCCGGGTCGCCGCTGCCATCGGCCGTGGTACCGACAACTGCATCGGGCTCAGGGTTGGAGGTGGAGGCAGCCCCGCTGTGGCAACCAGAAACGAAAGCGATGACAAGGAGGTAACGCATGTTGCGATCCGCAACGTCGAGTGGTGCAACCACCCGAATCGTCGTCGGTACGACGCTGCCTCAGCAAGCTTAGTGCCGGGCCGTGAGCTTGACGAAGATGTCGATCGCGCGTGTCGCATGCGCCGAAGTCCGTCGTCCCAGGGCGAGCGCGTTGTTCTGCACGCATACGTCAGCGAAAGCTCGCGGGCAGCGACTCGAGCGAGCGGCGCAGCTCGGTCGCCATCTTTTTCCGCGCACCGAGACAGCTCTCGAACCCGTAGATCACGTAGCTGCTGTTGTAGACGTAGGTCCCGTGACCAGAACAACCGGGCGACTCGACCTCGAAGTCGAGCGTCGTGTGGACGGTGACGGGCTTGACCAGCGGGAGCATGCAGGTCAACCAGTGGATGTCTGCCGCGCCACGAACGGTCATCCGCGTGTCACCGCGCTCGTCACTCGCGATCAACTCGCCGACATTGCCGGTGAGCTTCGCATCGATCGCGAGGTGGTCGGGGAGCGACGCTTCGGTACACGAGTGCGAGAAGTCTCGGTTCGTGTTCGTCGACGTGGTGCTCTGCGTGACCTCGTAGCCCAGCCAGCCGAGCTCGCGAGGCACCTCGACCAGCACGATGCACGCGACTAGCACGCCCACCACGCGACCGGTGCTCGGCGGCAGCTTCCAGCCGACGACCGCCAACGCGACTCCGAACGCACCGAGCACGACCAGCTCGGGCACCCAGCCGATCGCGGTGATCACGAGAGCGATCGCGGTCAAGGAAGCGCCGGTCAGGATCGCGGGCAGGCGGTGGCTCGAGCTCGCGAAGGGCCGGTTGCGAAGCCGTTGGATCCAGAGGCCGACGAGGATCGTGGCCGCAGCGCTCGAGCCCGCGACGGCCTGCCCTGCCGTCAGCGCGAGCAGGAAGAGTCGCACCCCGCTCCCCGAAACGCCGTGCACGATCCACAGCGTGGAGAGCACGCCGATCGCGGCCCACACTCCTACGACGATTCTGGGCCATCGGGGCATTCAGTGACGGTAGACGATCGCTAGCCTCGGGCCGGCACAAATTTTCACGCGGCAGTGGTTCCGACGCTACGCATCGATGAGGTGGATGCACAAACGCGAGGGCACACTGCTGCCGTTCGCGCTCGAACAAGTCGAGCTCCTGCGCGCGCAGATGACACGGGCCTGAGCACGAACGGACGTACAGACCCGATCGCCACACGCCGCGTTTCGCACGTAGTATGCGATGACGATGTGGGTCGCTGGCGTCGACGGCTGCCGCAACGGGTGGTGCGTCGTACTCGCTGGTGACGAGCTACGATCGCGCGTCGTCGCGACGTTCGCGGAGGTGCTCGAACTCCCCGAGCGGCCACGCGTGATCGCGATCGACATGCCGATCGGCTTACCGCGCGTACCGGGCCGCGCCGCGGATGCACTCGCGCGAACGCTCCTGCCGGGGCGGGCCTCCACGATCTTCTCGCCGCCGGCGCGCGCCGCGCTCGATGCGGGGGACTACGCCGCGACGTGCGCCGCGAATCGCGCGACCGCGCCAGGTGCGCCCGCGATCTCGATCCAGGCATTCAACTTGCTGCCGAAGTTGCGCGAGCTCGATGCGGCGATGACGCCGAGGCTGCAGCGGCGCGTGCGCGAGGCACATCCCGAGCTCGCCTTCGCGGAGGTCGCCGGGCGCATGCTGGTCAACAAGAAGACGCCACCCGGGCAGCGCGCGCGCGCGCGGCTGCTGAAGAGCCTGGGCCTCTTGCCACCACCGGTCCGCGGCGCTGCGCTGGATGACCTCTTCGATGCGGCGATCTTGTGCTGGACCGCGCGCCGGATCGTCGAGGGAACGGCGCGCGTCTTGGGCGGGGATCGCGACGAGCGAGGCCTCAGGATGGAAGTCCTCACCTGATCGTTGCGTTTCCGCCAACAGTCAGTTGCCGCGGGGCTCGTTGTGCTGAATCAACTACGCCTGTAGTAACCCTAGGGTCGTGTTCAAACGCTTTTTGCCCGTGGTGCTCGTCGTAGCTGCGCTCCTCGCGTCGCTCGCGCGCTGGGCGCTGCAGGGCTCGCACAACATCTACACGGCGCTCGTGAAGCGGTTCTACGTCCCAGATCCGGATCTCGGGTGGCGGATCAGTAACCAGCATCCGATCTGGCTCGGGCTCGAGATCTGCGCCGTGCTCCTGGTGACCGCGATCGGCCTCGCGCTGGTCTTGGTGTTCGTGCGTCGCAAGATCGTCGCGATCGGCGCGCACGTCGTCGGCGTCCTGACGCTCGCGGTTCCGATCCTCGCGTTCGCGAGCGGTGCAGGACCGATCGGCGGTAAGGACACGTTGCCACCGAGTGCGGCGGTCAAGCTCGAAGGCGGGATCGAAGGCGCACTCGGCGCGCCGGCTGGCGACTACGCGGTGGTCACGCACGCGGGCACCGCGGTCACCGCGCACCTCTCGGCAGGTGGCGAAGCCTTCGATGCGAGGTTCGGCGATGTCACCGGCACGTGGCATGGCGACCCGCGCGATCTCGCGAAGCCCGTGCATGCCGAGATCAGTGTGGCGACGGCCTCGGTCGATACCGGGGTCGGAGAGCGCAGCAAGCATGCGCGAGAGAAGTATCTGATCGCGGATCAGTTCCCGCGGATCACCGTCGAGATCTCGAAGGTGCTCGCCGTGCGCCAGACCAGCGCGACCGAGGTCGCATTTCGTGCATCCGGCACCGCGCACTTGATGAACAAGGCGCACGCGATCGAGATCACCGGTGCGATGCAGCAGCCCGATGCGGCCGCGCTCCAACGCCTCGGGCTCGCGGGCGACGTGCTGGTCGTGCAAGCCGATTTTTCGCTCGTGATCGCCGAGACCGCGCTCGCCGCGGATGCGCACGACTTCGACGGCGATCGTCTTCCTATTCACGTGTCACTCGTACTCCGGAGAAACCAATGAAGAAGCTATCGATCTGTATCGCCCTCGCGTTCGCCATCACCGGTTGCAAGAAGCCGGAAGACAAGACCGTCGCTGCGACGGGCTCGGGCTCGGGCTCGGGCACGGCCGTTGTTGCGGCCGGCTCGGCCGGTTCGGCTGGCTCGGCAGCACCGGCACCGGCGCCCACGCCGGATCCGAACCTCGATCACATCACCGTGCTCGCGAAGCACAAGGTCGCCAAGCCGATCGATCCGGTGCACCTCAACTTCGATACGTTCAAGGTCGTGAAGGCTGACTTCGACCCGAAAAAGGTCGAGGGCGGCAAGGCGACGATCGAGATCGATCTGTCGAGCTTCCACACCGATTCGGACAAGCGCGATGGCCACGTGAAATCGCCCGCCTACCTCGATATCGGCAAGTTCGCGACCGCGACGATCGACATCGACAACGTGAAGCTCAAGTCGGGCGCCACGTACACCGCCGATGCCAAGGTCAGCGCGCATGGCATGTCGAAGACCTACCCGGTCACGTTCGACGTGCTCGAGACCAAGGATAACTCGATCAAGATCAAGTCGTCGCAGGACTTCACGCGCCTCGATTTCGGTGTCGGCACCGATCCGACGAAGGACGCCGAGCAGCAGGTCGCTTCCGAGCTGACGATCGAGATGGTCCTGACGCTCGCGAAGACCTGAGAGAGTCGCATCGCATCACCGGCGAGCTCAGAGCTCGTCGAAGCTGCGCACCACCTGGAACCCGTGCGCGGCGACTGGTGCATTGCCCGGCCGGAGCGCGAGCACGCACGCGAACCCCGCGTCGCGCGCGGCGGTGAGCTCCTCGACGATATCCGAGATGAACGTGCCGCTGCCGATCGCGCGATAGCTCGCCGGTTCGCGCTTCGGACCGGTCGTGGTGTCGAAGTAGTGCGAGAGGTAGGGCGTCAAGTCGCCGTGATTCGAGTACCGAAATAGCAACTGCTGTGCCTCGATCGAGCCCGAAGAGTAGATCGCGATCGGCGTGCCGGCCGCCTGCCAGCGAGCGAGCGCACGCGGCACATCGTCGTAGACGATCGAGCGGAGCTCGCCGCGCTCGTAGCCACGGCGCCAGAGCTTGCCCTGCAGGGCCTTGAGCGCGGTCGATTTGCGATCTCGATCCATCAGCCAGTGTACGTAGGCCTCGGGCTCGAACGTCGCGGGGCGATCGCACTCGCGTTCGTACTCGGCGTGCAGCGCCGTCCGATCCGCGTCATCGATCGCGAGGTGCGTGCGCGCGTACGGAAACAGGACGTCGTGCACGAACGCGATCGGGGTGGTCGTGCCTTCGATATCGAGGACGATCACGCGGGACCGAGGCACAGCGGCGCATAGCCCGCATCGACGCCGGTCTCGGTGTAGTGCGGTGCCCAGCCACTGATCTGTTGGAACAAACGAATCGCACGGATCCGGCGCTCGCTACAGAGATCGAACCAGTGGTGCGTACCGCGAGGGACACGCAGGAGATCGCCGGCAACCACCTCGACGGCGATCACGCCGCTCTCGAGGTGGAGATGAAAGATGCCGCGACCGGCGAGCGTGAAGCGAACCTCGTCTTCATCGTGCCAGTGCTCGCTCTTGAACTTCGCGAGCATCGCACCGAGGTTCGGTGTGTCGGGCTTGATATCGATCACGTCCGCGGTGACGAAGCCGCCCTGCTGTTTCAGCTTCGCGATCGGTGCCGCGTACGCGGCGAGGACCTCGTCGGCCGAGGCGCCTTCGGGCAATGGCCGATCGGCCGCCCATCGCTCGTACTGGATCCCGAGCGGCGCGAGGTGTGCGGCGATCGCATCCGGATCGGTGAGCGTGGTGTGAGTGTCGCGTAGATAGAGCGTTGCCATGTCATCTCCCGAACTGTTGGCGGCCCACGACCTCGAACAAGAACTCGAAGATCTCGACGTGGCGGAATGCCTCCTCGAGGCTCGACCCCCACGTGGTCAGGCCGTGCCCCGCGACGAGTACGCCGTGCGTGGTGGGCTCGAGCACGCGCTCGATCTGGCGCGCGAGGTGAGGCACATCCTGCGAGTTCGCGAGCACCGGCACGCGTTCGTGATGCTCGTGCGTGGTGACCCCGGCTAGCCCTTTCAACATCTCGTAGCCGGTGATCACCAGCTCGTGCGGGTGATGGCTCGACAGCAGCGTGTTCCACACGGAGTGAACGTGGAGGACCGAGCGCGCGCCGCGAGCGACGAGCGCGAGGTGGATCGCCGTCTCGGCGGAGGGCTTGCCGGTACCCTCGATCACCGCGCCCTTCGCATCCACCACGACGAGCTGTTCGGTGGTCAGCGTGCCCTTGTCGACCCCGCTCGCCGTGATCACGAGCCCCGCATCGCAGACCGCGCTGAAGTTGCCGCCGGTGCCGACGGCGAGGTTCCGCGCGTGGAGCCGGCGGACGGTCTCGACGAGCTCGTTCGCGATCCGATCCACCGCGGCAGGATACCGCCACGGGTTACGCTCCGCACGTGGCGAAGAAGCAGAAGGTGTTCGATCCGCTCGCGCAGGTCCGGACCAAGCCGAGCGCGGTCAAGGCACTCGAGATCAACCCGGCCGGTGCCCGCAATGCGGGACTCGGCGAATTCACGCCGTACCAGCAGTTTCCGACGGAGATCTTTGCCTGCAAGAACGCAACTGACGATCTTTCGCGGCATCGCGTGGGATGGCGTGCAGACGATTCCCAGAGCGATCGGCTCGTTGAGGAAGCTCACCCACCTCACGCTCGGCGGGCTCGGCTTCACGACGCTCCCAGCGGAGCTCGGCAAGCTGACCGCGCTCGTCGAGCTCGACCTGGTCTATGCAGATGCCATCACCGAGCTCCCGGCGGCGATCGGCAAGCTCGCGAAGCTGCAGCGCCTCAGCTGTGGCTACTGCGAAGCCCTCGTGAAGTTGCCACCGACGATCGGCAAGCTGAAGCAGCTGCGCGAGCTCTCACTCGGCTACACCGCCTTGCGCGGGCTCCCGAAGCAGACCTGGGATCTAGCGCAGCTAAAGACCCTGTATCTACCGGACGAGCTCGGCAAGGTGCCTCCCGGTATCGGCAAGCTGCGCTCGCTCGAAACGCTCTCGATCTCGGCGCGCGCCCTCGCGGGGATCGCGAACGAGCTGCCGAAGCTCGCGGCGCTGAAGTCGCTGCACATCTCGGGTAAAGCGAAGACCCTGCCTCGCCAGATCGGCGAGCTCGCGAACCTCGTCGAGCTGCGAATCAGCTATCTCGATCTCGAGACGCTGCCCGCGCTCGCCGGCTTGAAGAAGCTCGAGCTCCTGGAGATCGCCGGTAACAAGTTGACGTCCGTGGCGTCGCTGGTGACCGCGCTGCCGAAGCTGCGCGAGCTCGATTACGCCGGCAATCCCGTCGCCAAGGCAGAGCGCCACATGATCGATGCAGCGATGAAGCAGGCTCCTACGAGGCGCAAGCTGACGCCGGTCGCGCAGACACCGGCGGTAGGGCCGAAGCCCGCGATGATCGGCAAGATCGCGAGCATCAATGCGTCGCTGACGATGGCGCTCGCGGATGCGTCGCATCTCGCTGCGTGGCGCGGCACCGGCGACGACGACGAGCTCGAGGACAGCGATTGGGAGCGGGCGCGGATCGCGACCCACAGGCGCGCAGCGGGTCCGATCACGTTCGCCGGGGGCAAGCCCGCGATCGCTCTGACGATGGAGGTCGGCAGCGGCATCGCCGAGATCTTTCGGGTGGGTGATCGCATCATCGTGTGTGAAGGCATCGGTGATGAATATCTCGAGGACGAGTTGTTCCTCGAATGGGTGGCAAGTCCGCTCGATCGCCCTCGCAAGGCCGGCACGATCGCCTTGCCGACCAAGACCCTCGCGATCGTCCCGACGACCGACGCGGGGACGAAGGTCAAGAAGCTCGCGCTCGGAGCGATCGTCAAGTTCGGCGATGACAACTGCGGTCGAGCGATCAACCTCGGCTGGTCCGTCGCGAAGCTCGAGCTCGAACGCCGGATCGAGAGCTCGTGGGGCGAGGCGCGGCGCTGTTCGATCACGAAGGCGTGAACCAGCCGATTCATGCGAGTAGCGCGCCTGACCATCGACATACGATCCTCAACCTGCGCGATTCTGTTTAGACTTCTCCACGATGAGTGACGAGCTGTACGCGAAGGTTGGCCCCGAACGCGCGGGGGCGCTCGATCGCTACCTGGCGACCACCGCGGCTCGCAACGGCTCGGCGTGGTCGGCGACGTACAACGTGCTCGATCCGGTGCTCGAGATTTCGCATGGCGATGCCGCGGTGTTCGCGCGGATCCTCGACGGCATCGCCGCGGTGATGACGAAGAGCGACGAGGCGCGGTTCGAGCAGCAGGCGATCCGGTCATGCAGCGGCCTGTGCGCCACGAGCATGATCGAGGTGCTCGACGGCGCGGTGCAGCTCGCGCAACCGGGGTGGTTCGTACAGCTGGTGGTGCCACCGCTCGTGCGCCTGGACGAAGCGGACTTCACCCCTACGTGGCGCGCGCTGATCGGGCTGGCGGTCGGCATCGAGCGCGAGGGACAGCACCCCGGCTATCCGATCGCCGTGGGGCTCGCAGCGCTGATCGAGCGCGGCGATGTGAGGCAGTGGATCGAGCTCCTCGCGCCACTCGCCCAGGCCGCGAAGCGCAGCATCTATGGCTTGTTCGAGTACGGCCTCACGGGGCTCGCGCAGCGTGGCCTCGATGATAGCGATCTCGGCGATGCCTTGCGGCTCGCGATCGCGATGTTCGATCACGGCCTCGAACCTGCCGCTACGCTCGAAGCGCTCGGGACACCCGTCCAGCTCGATCTCGCGACGAAGCTCGCGAAGGCCGGCGTCGATCCGCGGCTCGTCATCACGAATGGCGTCGCGTACTTTCAAGAGCTCGGTCAGCTCGAAGATGGCGGCGAGCGGTTGGAGCACATCGCGATCGAGCTGCATCGCCGCGGCCTACGCCAGCTCCTGTTCGAGGACGGGCTCGACTACCTGCTAGTGCTCGAGCGCGAGCACGGGCTCGCGGAGCGCGGCATCGCGCTGATCGAGACGATGATCGCGCACGATCTCGAACCGGCGATCATCTTTCGCTGGTCGATGCCGCGCATCGTCGGCTTCATGCGGCCGGCGTGGAGTGCGGCCGAGCTGCTCGGGTTTGCCGAGATGTTGGTCGAGCGCGACATCGCACCGGAAGCCGCGATCACGTGGGCCGCACGGCCGCTCTCCGAGATCGCGACGGACGCCGACGATTTCCGTCGGCTCGCGGGTGCCGTGGTCTCGCTCGTCGCGAGCTTGCAGGCCTTCGGCGTCGATCACCGCGAGGTGCTATTCCACGATGTCGCGCAGCTCGCGCAGACCGGCAACGAATCGCAGACCTTCCGCGAGCTGCTCGAGGCGTTCTCGGGCCTGCTCGCGGCGTGGACCGGCGAACCGACCGAGTTGCTCGCGACCGCCCTGCCCGCGGCCGCACGCGAAGCCGTAGGTCGGCCATGGGTGCTCGCGATCGCGCTCGCGAACGCGACGCGCCTGGCACGCGAGGGCCGCAAGGCCGAGGCGATCACGCTGCTCTCCATCGGGGTGAAGACCGCCGCCGGGCTCGATCCGGATCGCTTCGAAGCGGTGCTGCTCGCGGTCGAGCGCCGGTACGCCGAGCTCCCTGCCGAGCTCGCGGCTCACGCTTCGATCGCGGCGGGCGTCCTCGCTGGCACGCACCTCGAACGCCTCGATCGTGTGCTCCAGCTGATCGCGGAGGCGAACCAGCGCGAGCCGGTGGGCTCGCTCGCCACGGTGCTTCCCGAGCTCGCGCGCATGGCCGGCGATCCCGAGGGTTTCGCGCACCTGATCGAGACGATGCGGCCACTGCCGATCCGGATCGCGACGGTCGCGGCGCAGGCCGTGCGCAACGATGCGGCGGCCGCGCGACACGTGCTCGAAGCGCTCGGGCGATGGGCGACGACCGCGGACCGGCTGACGACGCTCGATCGCTTCACGTTCGGCCGCATCGCGTCGCCGAGCGGGTTGATCGCGTGCGTCGAGCGCGCGCACGAAGCGGTGGCGGATCTTCCGGATCGCCGCGTGCTTACCGAGCTGCTCGAGCACGCGCGTACCGAGGCGACGTTCGTGCAGATGTGCACGCTGGTGCCTCCGCTCTTGCGCGATGCCCGCGGCCCGCTCGTCGATGGCCTTCAGCGCGCGCACGAGCTCGTCGCGCGTAACCCGCATGCCTGGACGTATCTCGTCGCGCCGGCGCTCGTGACCGCGAAGCAACACGCGGGGGAGTTGCTCTCGACCGCCAGCCTGATCCCGCATCGCTTCATCGAGCGCGAAGCCGATCTCGCGGTGATTCGCGATCTGATCGCGCAACGCGGTGTGCGCGCGATCGAGCTGATCGCGAACCTCGTGGTACCGGCGCTCGCGCGCAAGATCATGTCGTCGCTCGCCGACCATCGCGAGCTACTCGACCGCTACCTGCGCGAGGTCGGGTTCTCCGATGCCGATGTCTACGCGCACTTCGCCGAGATCGTGAATGCGGGCGGCGATGCGACGAAGATCGCGTCGCTGCGCGCCGAGATCGCCGAGCTCACCGCCGGGATTCGCGCGGGCGACGTGACCGCTGCGCAGCGCGCGCACTCGCTGTTCGGCGTCGCGCTTCAACATGTCTTCCCGCCCGCAGTCTCCGCGACCAGTGCGATGTGGACGCGGCTCGTCGAGATGATGCCCGACCGCCCCGACGATGTCCGCGTCCTGTGGCCAGATGGTCACGACCAGCCGCTCGAGGTCGCCGCGGGCAGCTGGCAGCTCACCGGCATGCACGACCTCTCGGTGTTCGGATGGTTGAGCACGGTGCTCCCCGATGACCGCGAACCACGCGGCCTCGGTGCGCTCGGCTGGGACCTGCTGACCGCGTGGTCGGAAGGCCGGCTCGCGCGCGAGAAGATCGCGCTCACGCGCTCGCTGCTCGCCCATGTCGAAACCCTACCGAGCGCGACGTACGAGTCCGCGTCGCAACTGCTCGCGATCCGGGCGCTCGCGGCCGACCGGCTGAGCGGGCTCGTCGAGACCGCGGTGGTCGCCGCGCGTGCCGACGATCCAGCCCGCGTCGATCGCCTCGTCCAGACGCGCCTCGGGCCCGCGCCCCGCATCGGCCCCGGCCTGATCAAATCCCTGACCAAGACGCTCGATGCCATGCGTGCCGGTTCGCTCGCGCGTGCCGAGGCGATGCAGCGCCTGCAAGGCCAGCTCGCGATGTTCGAGCTGCCCGACGATCCGATCGCACTTCTCGAAGGCGATCTCGCCGCCGCGTTGCACGCCTTGCCCGTGCGCCGTGTCGCGATCGAGCCCGGCAAGGAGCTCGCGCGGATCCACGCTGACCTCGTCGGCCAGGAGCTCGCCGAGATGACCGCGGTGATCGCGAAGGCGCTCGAATATCGGGCGTCGTCGCAGCTCGTCACGCTCGATTGTACGGTCACCAAGCGCGCCTTGCACGCACCGATCGGGCTGACCGCCGGCGTGTGCGTCGCGAGTGATGCCGAGCTGTGGAACCAGCCGAGCTTCATGCACCTCGCGCTGTGGCTCGAAGGTGTGTGCATGGGCAGCACGCATCTCCTCGTGCTCACCGAGGGTGACCAGCGCTACCTCGCCCTGCCCGGCATCAACCCATCCTTCGGCTTGCTCGCTCGCATCGAAGCCACGGTCGTGCTTCGCGCGATCCTCGATCGCGTGCAGCGGCTCGCTCGCGAGGCCGGTCTCGCGGGGGTCTGGATCCCGACTTCGCCTGGCATTCACTCGAACCGGCGCGCGATCCACGACGCGCTGATCGAGCTAGAGCTGCGCGAACGCACCACCTCTGGCCACGCCTTCAGCTACAGCCCGTACGCGTATCGCATCGACCGC
This sequence comes from Kofleriaceae bacterium, assembly GCA_025357755.1. Taxonomy (GTDB): domain Bacteria; phylum Myxococcota_A; class Polyangia; order Haliangiales; family Haliangiaceae; genus JABFXX01. Next base: position 135,348 of record JANXOP010000273.1, read on the forward strand.
GTCTGGCAGCTCGACTAGAAGCAGGCACCGACCCTGTGACCGAAGCGCATGATGTTCGGAAGGAACGCGTGACACGTGCCCGCGCCACACGACGGCGCGAGCGTATCGCACAGCTGCTGGCAGACATTGTTGGCGCATGCGAGCCGAGGACCGCAATCGTTCTGGACCGAGCACGCAGCTCCCTGCACGGCGCCGTGCTGGGAGTTGCAGAACGTGCCGTAGTCCTGCGTCTGCTCGGGGAACACCGTGCCCGACAGGAAGTAACAGTGGTCGCCCGCGGAGCTGCAGGCTTGATCGGCCACCGGGTCGCAGTTCTGCTCGCACGCACCGAACGTCGTGAGGTGCACATCGAGACAAGCACCGAACGAGCAATCGGCGGAGGTGCGACAGATGGGCGTGCAATCACCGGTGCCCGCGCCGAGCTCGATGCACACATCGCGCGGTGCACAGGCCGCAGTTCCGGGACAGGCCGTCGTGGCGGCAAGCGTACCCGGCGGCGAGCTGCACACCGTGGCGCCGTCACCAGAGAGGTAACACGCGGCCCCTGCTTGACAGCCCGTGAGATCGAACGGATCACACGCGACCGTCGAGGCGTCGAACGCATCGACGAGACCGTCGAAGGGCTGCGCATCGACCTGCTCCGCAAATCCCACGCGTCCGCACCCACCGAGTGCGAGAGCAAGGATGAGAGCTCGCACGAAATCAGCATGACATAGTGCGGCCCGGATATCCCGGTCCGGAGATCCTGGCCCTGTTATCCTGGGGCGTGGGTGATCCGGTGAGCCTCGGCGAGTTCGAGATCCTACGGATCTTGGGCGAAGGCGGCTCGTCCGTGGTGTACGCGGCACGTCGCAACGGCATCGAGATCGCGCTCAAGGTGCTGCGCGAGGACATCCAACTCACCGAAGGCGAACGCCGTCGGTTTCTCGCCGAAGCGGATCAGCTCGCGAAGCTCTCTCATCCCGGCGTGATCCACGTGCTCGATGCCGGGACCCTACCGGATGGTCGACCGTTCCTCGCCTTGCCGCTGCTCCACGGCGAGACGCTCGCGGCGCGCATCGCCCGCGGGCCGATGCCGGTCGCGACCGCGCTCGCGTATTTCTACGCCGCCGCGGATGCCGTCACCGAGCTTCATCGCGCCAGCCTCCTGCATCGCGATCTCAAGCCCGAGAACTTCTTCCTCGACGAAGACGAAGGTCGGCTCGTACTGCTCGATTTCGGGATCGCGCGCGATCCAGATGCGATCGCCTCGACCGCGACCCAGCAAGGCCAAGTTCGCGGCACGCCCGCGTACATGGCGCCCGAGCGGTTCTTCGGGGTCGCGGCGAGCGAACCGAGCGAGGTCTACGAGCTCGCTGCCACGCTCCACATGATGCTCGCCGGTCACCTGCCGTGGGACAACGGCGCGGATCTCGACGCGCGGCTCGATCCGAAATTGTCGTCGGCGATCGCGCCGTCGATCACCGCGGTGTTGCGGGGTGCGCTCGCCGTGCGTGCGGAGGCCCGGCCGCAGACCGTGGTCGCGCTCGTCACCGCGCTGCGGAATGACAGCGAGCCCGCGAACCGTGCGACGCGCACGTTGCCGAACGCGGCCGCGATCGCACGCGCGGCGAGCTTCCCGCCACCGGTCGCCGCGACGACGAAGAAGATGCGGCGGCGGACGCCGGGGATCGCGGCGGCGCTCGTGATCCTCGTCGTGGGTGGCGCCGGGTTCGCGCTCCTACGCAAGCCGGCCGAGCGGATCGTCGCGGACCTCGTCGCCACGCGCCGCGTGATCGTGGTGCTCGATCCACGCAACATCTCGGGCCTCGAGGAGCATGCGTGGCTCTCGACCGCGATCGCCGAACGCACGCGGCTCGGGCTCGCACTCGGTGGTTCGCTCGTCGCACCGGATGAAGACTCGATGCACGAGCTGTCCCTCGATGTCACTTCGCCGAAGGGCATTGCCGATCCGGCCCTGCTCGCGCAGATCCACACGCGCGCGAACGCTGCACTCGTGATGACCAGCTCGTACGTTGCCGAGAGTGATCACACTCTGCGGATCTCGTTCATCGTGCAAGATGGAGTCTCCGGGGCGGTCGTCGCCTCGTCGAGCTCGACCGGCACGATCGACGATCTCGCGCTCGTCGTGAGCCGCTCGGTCGGCGAGCTGCGCACGGCGCTCGGAGATAGCCCCTCGGCCGACGAGCACGTGGTCACCGATTCGCTGCCTACCGGTGGCGAAGCCTCGAAGCAGTACGCCGAGGGCCTGCGCTGTGCACGGCGCTACGCGTATGGCTGCGCGAAAGCACATCTCGACCGCGCGGTCGCGCTCGCACCCACCAGCGCGCTCGCACACGATGCCCTCGCCGAGGCGAACCATGCACTCGGCGACGATACGGGTGCCAAGGTCGAAGCCGCGCGTGCGCTCGAGCTCGGACACCAGCTACCCGAGGAGCCGCGCCTCTCACTCGAGGCGCACGCCGCGGCCTACAGCTTCGCGTGGCCCGAGGCGGTCGAGGCGTACACCTCGCTCGTCGCGAAGTATCCCGGAGATCTGCGCCACGCACTCGGTCTCGCCGACGCGCAATCGAGCGACGGCAAACCGGTGGCTGCCTTCGCGACGCTCGAGAACGCGCGCAAGACCTCGAAGGACCCGCGCCTCGATCTGTACGAAGCAAAGATCGCGGATCGCGCGAATGATTTTCCGCGCGAGGTCCAGGCCGCCGATCGGGCGATCAAGGCAGCCGACGAGCTCGGCGAGCGCGAGCTCGGTGCCTACGCGCGGCTGAACAAGGGTTGGGCGCTCGTCACGCTCAGCAAACTCGACGAAGCCAAGACCGTGCTCGAGGAGGCGCTGCGCATCTTCAGCACCGAGGGCAACCGCAATGGCACGTCGCGAGCGCTGCTCGATCTCGGCACGCTGCTCGAGCAAAAGGGTGACTACGAGAACGCGCGCAAGACGTACGAAGACGCATTGCGGATCGCGCGCGACCTCGGCAACCAATCGGCGATCGCCACGGTCCTCCTCGATCTCGGTCAAGTGCTCGGCGAGTCCTCCGAGCCCGACAGCGCGCGCGCACGGTACGAGGAGGCACTCGGCATCGCGCGTACGATCGGCGATATCAACTTGACCGAGGAGACGCTCGTCAACCTGGGCTCGCTCGCCTCGAAGAGCATGGACCTGGAAGGCGCGAACAAGGCGTTCGACGAGGCGCTCGCGATCGCGCGAGCACACAGTCACCACCGCGTGATCGCCGCCGTGCTCGTCGATACCGGCAATATTCAGGAGCGCATCGGCGAGCTCGAAAAGGCGGTCGCACTGGGCAAAGAAGGGGTCGCGGAGGCGCGCAAAGCCAACGAGCCCGCGATCCTCAACTCGGCACTCACCGCGCTCGCCGAGCATCTCTCGGAGCAGGGCGATTTCGATAGCGCGCTCGCGACCTTCGACGAGCTCGGGAAGATCCAGACCGACGCTGGCGACAAGGTCGGCCTCATCAACACGAACGTCATCCGGGTCGGTGTACTCGGTGCCGCGAACCGCGATGCCGAAGCCAAGAAGCTCGCGCTCGAGACCCTCACGCTCGTCGATAAGAAATCCGATCCAGACGACTACGGCTGGCTGAAGCTCGGACTCGCGAAGCGAGAGGCCGAGACCGGACACTTCGATGCCGCGGACCCCTTGATCGCGGCTGCCGAGAGCGTCGTCATCAACGCCGGTGATGCGAGCCTCGCGACCGAGATCCGGATCGTCAAGGCCGAGATCCTCGGAGGGCGGCGCAAGCTCGATCAGGCTCGCGCCGCGCTCGCGAAGCTTCGCCTCGAGAGCCGCAATGACGAGGGGATCCTGCTCGAGATCGATATCGTCGGTGCGACGATCGATTGGTCATACGGCCACGATCCGGCCGCGCGCGTGCGGCTCGGAGAGCTAGCGAAGAAGGCGCGCGCACGAGGATCCGGCACGATGGCGCGCGAGGCCGAGCACGAGATGGCCACCAAACACTAGATACGTGAACAAAACCAGTTATTTAGCGTTGTAAGGTTTCTTAAAATTCCCAGACACGTTCACGCAACATCTCGGGCGCACCGTAGATGCATGGCCACCAACTACGACGTCAACGTTCAGCTCGCGCTCGCCACCACGGCGGAGCACGAGGGTGACCTCGATACCGCGCTCGAGTTTATCGCCGAGGCTCACAGCCTCGCGAACGACGGCGATCGCTTTCGCGTCAGGTGGGCGACGGCACGCTTCCACACGCGCAACCTTCGCAACCTGCCGATGATCAAGCAGCTCTCGTTGCGCGTGCTCGCCTCCGCCTTCTAGTCACTCGATCACGATCGGTGCGCACGTCGACACACCTGCGCCGACGATCGTGCGCGTGGTCGAGGTGGTGGTCAAGATCGTGGCGTTGATGTTGATCTCGTAGACCTTCGTCGCGCCGAGCCCACCGCTGAATACGAAGAACTCGCCGCCGTATGCCGCGAATGCATACGCATCCTGGCTGCTGCCGATGGTGTGCTCGGGCAGCGTCACGAGCACGTGGCCATTGGTCTTGTCGAGTTGCGAGATGTGCGTGGTGCCGTCGCCCGGGAAGTAGCCCCACAGCTCGGCCTCGCTCGTGCCGGTGAGCTCGGGCCAGCCGACGATCGAGCCGACATTGGTCGTCTGCAAGGTCGTGGTGTTGAACGTCGCGAGCGTCGAATTGCCGGTGCGGTCCGCGGACTGCACGGTCGTGCCGCCTGCGATGAAGAGCGTATCGTCGGTGCCGTTCGCCACGTTCGTCGAGAACCCCATGCCGAAGTTCTGGAGGTTGCCGCTCAGGGTCGTGGCCGGTGTGCAGGCGAGTGTCGTCGTGTCGACGCGGAACACCTCGCCGTCGGTGAAGAGCACCCACGCGATCGCATTGCGATCGATGCTCATCGAGAAGGGCGAGGCGCCGGGTCCACTCGCCGCGCACGAGAGCACGCCGAGATCCGAGAAGGTCCGGGTCGCGGGATCGAAGCGCGAGAACGTGTTGTCTGCGTCGATCACGTAGACCTGCTTGGCCGCGCCGGAGCAGCCCGAGCTCGCATCGCCCCGGACGGTGACTGCGTCGGCCGTGGGCCACGCGTCGGGAGCCTGGTCGTCGCCACCGCGGCTCGGAGAACCGCAGCCAACCAGACCGAGCGTGAGCAAGAGCGCCGTGACCTTCATGCGGCGGCAAGATAGCAAGCCGCGTGCTCGCCTTGTCCGCCGCGTGGGCCCTTCTGTGGCGGGTGCGACCCTCGAATCCCGCCCCACCCTGATGACGGCTGTGTGCGCATATAGTGCGCGGCGATGGACCTTCAACTCGCCTCCAAGTCGGTGCTCGTCACCGGATCGACCGCAGGCATCGGCTACGCGACCGCACGCCTGTTCGCTCGCGAAGGCGCCGCTGTCACGATCAACGGGCGCACGCCCGAACGGGTGGCCACGGCGGTGGCCGCGTTGCGAACCGAGGTGCGCGGCGCGACGATCGCGGGTCTCGCCGCCGATCTCGGCACCGCTGCTGGATGCGAGTCCGTGGTCGCGAGCCTGCGCGACGTCGATATCCTGATCAACAACGCTGGCGTGTTCGCGCCGCGTGCGTTCGAGGACATCTCCGATGAAGAATGGGCGAGCTTCTTCGAGACCAACGTGATGAGTGGCGTGCGGCTCTCGCGCCACTATCTCGCCGGGATGCGCACGCGCAACTGGGGTCGCATCATTTTTGTGTCGAGCGAATCGGCGCTCCAGATTCCGGTCGAGATGATCCACTACGGCACCACCAAGACTGCGCAACTCGCGGTCTCGCGCGGCCTCGCCGAGCACGTGCGCGGGACGGGCATCACGGTCAACAGCGTGTTGCCTGGCCCGACGGCCTCCGAAGGGGTGACCACGTTCGTCAAGGACCTCGCGAACCACAACAAGGTCTCGGTCGCCGAGATGGAGCGCCAGTTCTTCGCGACCGCACGTCCGTCGTCGCTGCTCGGTCGGTTCGAGACTCCCGACGAGATCGCCGCGATGATCGTGTATCTCGCGAGTCCGCTCGCGAGCGGCACCACGGGTGCAGCGGTGCGCGTCGACGGCGGCGTCCTGCGGTCGATCGCCTAGGTCCATCGCGAGCAGATCGCCAACGAAACCCAGCCGCTCGCACTCGCGAAATCCTAGGCCAGCGCGTGGAGCTCGGCGATCTCGGCGCGCTCTTCGGGGGTCGGCAGCAACGGATCCGGCGGCTCCTTCTCGAGGATCGGATGCGAATCCGAGACCCCGCGCTTCTTGCCGAGTGGCGTGAGCAAGCCCGCGGCATCGAACAGCTCGGCCGCGGGCAGGAGCGCGGTCTGCGCGAGCAATCGCGCCTGACGAAACGGTAGGTCGATCGCATTGCTCGCCGCGAGCACGGCTTCGCGTAGCGAATCTGCCGGCGCACCCTCGAGTGGCGGATCGACGAACACGCTCGCCCACACCCCGATCGCCGTGCGCAGCGCGGTGACCGTCGGCACGACCGTCGCCTGATAGCGCTCGGTCGCGAGCAAGCGCTTCGCATACGACGAGTTGATGCGGCGCTCGATCTCGATGCAGAACTTCTCGAGCTCGTTGCGCGTACACTTGCGAAGCACCGGCAGCTTGAGATCGAGGAACAGCGTATCGAGCAGCGGCGAGCGGCCGCTACTGACGAACGTGATCGCGGCTTCGAGGCGCTCGACCTCGTCGGCGATCGCGAGCTGGAGCAGCTTGCCGCGTTCCGCCTTCACGGGCGCGAGCTCGGGTAACCGCAATGCGCGCGCGAGCAGCTTCGCGGTCGCCTGGGTATCGAGCTGGATCGAGGCGAGCCGCGTACGTGCCGCGGCGAGCCACGCTTGCTCCTCGGCAAGCCCGGTCAGCTGGCTGAGGGCAAGGGCGGCAGCCTCGAGGCGGGGCCCGAGTTGCTCGGCCTGGACCAGGAGCTCGAACGCATCGGCGATCGTGCGGGACATCCCCGACGTCCTATCACGGCGCGCGGACGAGCGAGGCCAGCGCGTCGGCGAAATCGAGGTCTTCACGCCGAGCGGCGGCGAGCACGCTGCGCTCGTCGAGCGCCTCGCGCCGGACGATCTGCGCGAGCCGAACGGCAGCGTCGCGATCACCGGTCTCGATCGCGGCGATCAAGGTGCGAACCTCGTCGAGTAGCTCGGGAGCGGTCTCTGGGGCTGTGAGGTTCGGACGGCACCCGCGCGACCTCGTGACCACGATGCTGCACGCACCGCCGATCAGACCGCACAGACGGTGTTTGCACGCCACGTCACCGAGTATGCGGCATTTAGACCGAAGCGCGCAGGTCGAGGATCGAACCGGGCTACAGAGAAGATGAACGGTTCGATCGCTTCGGACCCTTGGCGTCTTGGCGGTGAAGCCGGAGACAAGACGAACGATCGTACCTGAGCTTTACCGCCAAGGCCGCCAAGAGCCGCCAAGGCCGGGACGTGCGCGGCACGAGTTGCAGATCAACCGTTCAAAACCACTGTGGGGAAGTACTCGTTACGAGAAGACGGAGGGGAAGCGCGCTCGTCGTTCGTCTTGTAGGGTCGTTGGTCAGGCGCTGCTCGCCTGAATCGCGTCGACTCGACTCGCCACCTCGCGCAGTCGTGTGGTCTCGAGCAGGATCGATTCCATCTCGATCCTCGGGCGTTTCTCAACAGCGTCCCGCCGGTCGAAGACGCTTCGCGCACTCCCGCGGTCTGCCGCGCCGGAGACACCTGGTCATCGTGCGCAGCTGGAGAGCAGGCTAGGTCACTCCCTGCCGCGAACACGCGAGCGCGGTACGGATCAGCAGCTCGAGGTCAGGCCTGTCGACCTTCGCGAGTGCCTGGTCGACATAGCGCGCAGCCTCGGATTTCCTGAAGCCGAGGCTGGTCAGCGCTTGCTTCGCCTGCGTCACGACGACGACGCTCTCGAACTTCGAACGCCCCACAGGGGGCGTCGGTCCTGCGACGCGCGGTTGAAGTCGCGCTGCACGGAGCGCCTCGCTTGCATCCATCGGTTCGATCGCCGGCGCGATCTCGAGCGACGAGGACGATGACGAGGCGGGCGACGAGGACGACGACGACGACGACGAGGACGACGAAGACGACCAAGGCGCGGACGACGACGACGAGGACGACGAGGACGACAAGGATGACGAGGACGACGAAGGCGAGGCAGGTGGAGTCGCATAGGTGATCGTGAGGTTCGGCGCCGAGCCCGTGATCTGAAGCTTGCCTTCATGAAGGGCGCGGTGGTGTGCCGAACAGGTGAGGGTCAAATTCTC